>JAFLJP010000087.1 GCA_022712945.1 Gammaproteobacteria bacterium
ATCGTGAGGTTAGGATGAGATGTGAGTGGCTGCGACGTTTGGAATGAAGAGGGGTTATTTTATAGTGTGGGTGCCTCACTATTTTTTCCGCTAAAAGTGTGTCAAGAAGATTATCGTTTATATATGGGGTGAGTAGTTACAAAAAAATTTAAAAATAACGATTGTTATCACCAAGATAAATTACGACTAAAAAACCTAATTATGTTAAGTCAAGATTCCCCCCCCCCTTTTGTTCTTGTGTTCTCTTGTGATAAGAAAAGAGTCAATATTGCATTTGACCCCTATTCTTTGACCCCTATTCATGCCTAATTTCTTTGAAGGTGAAATTGCTGTCTAGTTATCGACAGTTTTACCATATCCCAATGACATCGGGCATCTTAAAGCCTATTGCTTTTTTAAAACCTGACAGTGCGTTTCATTATCGGGAATAAACGTGATATTTAAAGCGTCATATGGTACTTTAACCTGTTTTTTTGACCTACAAGGAGTACAAGTTATTATGTCAAAAGGGAATGTTATATTTATTTTGTTATTGTCACTATTCCTAGTCATATTAACAAGTTGTGGTGGTGAGAGTGAAGATACTACCGGTAATCCAGAAACGGACACGCCGAGTGCTTCTATTTTTGTTTCTGTTTCCATTTCTTCATCTATATCAAAGTTTGACCCTTCTGTTTTGCCTATACCTTTTTCGGTAACAGTAAGTTTTAGTGAGAGAGTGCAAGGGTTTCACGAAAATGATATTACGGTAACAGGAGCTACGCTAACTAAATTTATAGCTAATAGCGAACAGAATTACACGATTGAGGCAATACCCGATGGCAATGGCTCTGATATTACTTTTAAAGTTCCTTCTAATGCAGCATACAATACGTCAGGAAACATCAATACAGCCTCAGACACAAAGAAAATTTTTGCAATTGACTCAACTTCCCCCAGTGTTTTGATTACAACATCAATTGCAATATTTGATCCCTCATTAACCCCAATCCTTTTTACAGCAACACTCAGCTTTAGTGAGCCTGTTGAAGACTTTTTCAAAAGTGATATTGAGGTAATAGGCGCAACGCTTGCTGATTTCACAGCAAGCAGTGAAAAAGTTTACACTGTGAAAATCAGACCTGATGACAGTGGTTCTGATATCACTGTGACAGTTCCTTCTAATGCTACATACGATGCATCAGGGAATGGCAATAGAACTTCACAAGCAACTGTTTTTGCAACTAACTCACAAGCGCCTATAGTTAAAATCTCCTTCCCTCCTCCTACTTCGTTAACAGATGGCAATACGATCACTGTACGCGGTACAGCTGTTGATACTAGCGGCATCATGTTCATTCGAGTCAATGGTACTGAGGCTACTAGCACCAATAGCTATGAAACATGGGAAGCAAATATTACATTAAACAAAGGGCTTAATACTCTTTTTGTAGAAACTTCAGATCTTGATCTTAATACCGCATCTCATGCAGCTCAGTTACAAATCAACTCTGTTGGTCCAGAGTTATCCTTCCCTCAAGGTATTGTACTAGATAGGGCGAATAATCGTGCTCTTGTAGCTGACCGATACTTAGATGCAATTATAGCCGTAGATTTAGATTCCGGCATTCGTTCCATAATATCAGACAAGCAGACCCCAAATACGAGTGTTCCTATATCTGATCCTATGTGTCTAGTATTGGATAGCCAGAATAACCGAGTATTAGTGTGTGAATCAGATACAGCTAGTATCACAGCTGTTGATCTAAATAGCGGTGAGCGTAGTACTATAAGTGGACGTGGAAATCCTGATTATAACAATCCAATTAGTGAGCCGAAAGCCTTAGCGTTAGACTCTGAAAATAATCGCCTGTTATTAATTGATGATGGATTTTCACAATTGCTATCCGTAGACCTGAGCACAGGTGCACGGACTCTAATTTCAGGTCGCAACTATCCAGATTCATCAAATAAATTTGGATTTCCTACAGGCATTGTTTTCGACCGAATAAATAATCGTGCTCTTGTTACCAATAGCAATAGACTCTTTTCAGTCGACCTAACAACAGGCATACGTACAATCTTCTCTGATATGACTACCTCTGATGTAATTGAATTAACGTCAAGTCTTGAGGATATGGTGCTAGATGAAGAAAATAATCGTGTATTAATAGTAGACCGAGATGGATTGATAATTTCCATAGACACATCTACAGGTACTGGTAACATTATTACTCACCATGCAACTCCAGATACGGGTAATCAATTAATATCTCCTCGTGGACTAGCCCTAGATAGTGAAAACAACCGAGTTTTAGTCGTCGATGCCGATTTGAATACCACATTATCAGTCGATTTAACCTCAGGTATCAGAACCAAAATATCAAGTAGCAGCACACCAGATGAAATTAATTTTTTCACGAGCCCTGCCAGCCTGGTTAAGGATGATTCGAATAATCGTTATTTAGTAATAGACAACGAGTCAAAAGAACTAATAGCAGTTGATATGACCAGCGGTGCGCGCACTATTATATCAAGCCCACCAGAACATTATGTTTCATCTCCGACTGGCATGGTATTAGACGGTGCAAATAACAGGGTACTAGTGGGTGATAATCACACAAGATCTATCAAGTCAATAGACCTATCAAGTGGGGAGCTAACTACGTTGATAGGAGATGAAATATCAGAGGATATCTATAACCCTGTCAGCCTAGCACTTGATAGTAAGGGTGGCCGAATTTTAGTAGTTAGTAAATCTCAGAAGAGCTTAATCAGCCATGATATAGCTACAGCTGTAAGTACCATCCTTTCTAACTCGAATACTCCCGATACATCTAATGCTTTTTCATCGCCCCGTGATATTGCAATTGATCATGAAAATAATCGAGCATTGGTAGTAGATGCCTATTTAGGCGCTGTAATAGCTGTTGACCTAACAACAGGAGCTCGAACAATTATATCAAACAGAACCTTTCCAGATACTGACAACACTTTGTCCAGCCCCGTTGGTATTGCTTTATTCAGCGAAAATGACCGTGTTCTAGTGGTAGACAACCGTTTGAAAGCAGTGATAGAGGTAGACTTGACCAGTGGAAAGCGACGCATTATATCTGATAGAACAACACCAAACTCCCTAAATTTATTCTCCAACCCTGTAGATATTTTACTGGATGAGGAGAATAATCAAATTATGGTATTGGATGATGATTTAAATGCAGTTATAGCTGTCGACCTAGATAGCGGGCAGCGTGTAATTTTTTCTCGCTAAAAGAAAAAGTGATTTCGATTTCGAGGACAGGCATCATTTCCACGAGTTTTTCAGGAAACATACCCACAACATCTGCTAACGCGACAAAGCAGTCATTCACTGCCCGTCCATATCATCGCAGACTAATTGAAATTGTGCTTTTTGCAAGGAATGCTTGATTGCAAGACCTGGCCCCATCATTTCGAGAGAATATCAAAAAAGACAGAATTACGGTTTTGAGTTTTGATGAATTGTTTTTACGTTATTGTGAGAATGTTGAGGACTTATCTCAAGCGAATAGAAGGGTTGCATCATTGAAAGAGGATATAAAAGATCTGGAAGCATCACAATCGAATAAGTCCTTTTCTTTTTTCACCCCCGCCGTCATAACTATTGCTATTTCACTCGGCTATTTTCTCTGTGTAGGGTAGGTCCCTGCATAGTTATTAATTCGGTGGTTGCAAATATCTAACCTCGTGATATACCCTAAACATCAATGTAGATATACATATAGGAGCGGTGGGATGAATAAATATATATGGATAATTGTGTCACTGATGAGCCTAAGTGCTTGTGGGGGCGGTAGTGATGATGCTAGTGGCGATGGGAGTAATAGCAACGCACCTTCGGCAGAATTCGCTAATGAGTTAGCTGGTCGGTATGAAGAGCTATAGTCAAATCTGGTGTATGGGCCATCAAGCAGCATCACGATTCTGTTGTTCTTGTTTGATACCATCACTGAATTTCACCCCAGCAATAACATCCGCTAGCAAGCTATACCCTCGTAATCTGTGCCAGCGTTTT
>JAFLJP010000132.1 GCA_022712945.1 Gammaproteobacteria bacterium
AATTTCTATTTCAATAGCGAAAGGGGGCTAAATGGATCCGCCTTAAGTAACATCTGGCGAGTTTTGGGGTTTTTACGCATTTCTAAGTAAAAATGACAAACTCAGATTGTTCATCGCTGAGAGTTTTGCAAGAGGCTCAGGGGGCTATTTTTTTGTCTGCCATTCATCTATCCCGGTTATTACGGTGTGCAGAAAAGTGTCAGACATTCGGTATATTCACCGCTAAAATCATATTCTCCGTTACTCAGCCCCAGCACCAACCGATCCGTGCCGCGCAGGGAGACCAGACCGGTGTAGGTTGGGATGGTTTCAACCTCACTAACACCGCTATCACACCCGTTCACCCTGACGGAGACCGTGTAGAGGTGTGTACCCAGGATAGGATTGATGCGGCCGAAAAATCCACAACCACTAAGAACATTACTGCCCCCCGTATCAACGTTAATCGCAGGCTCAGGCACAGTGACGGCCCTTAGATCAAGGCTAGGAATATTCTGGTTGACCACCGGTCGCCAGCTAAAAATTCGCTCCAGCATCTCCAAATCCACCGGCTCGTTATCCGTTGCTTAATCCAACTGGAAAGTACCGTTAGCCAGTGCCGTAGATATTGAACTCCAGAGAAAACATGTGCTGCGTGTATTCCATCGCGGACAGTGCCTTTGTGCCTAGAAACAACGAAAATAAAAATATTTTAACCCAAAAAATCATGTGTCATTAACGGATCATGATCCATTCACCGGCTTTGTTTTTGTAGAAGCCAAATTTTTGAATATTTAGCATTTTTACATTTTTATTTAAATATATAATGGGTGTCCTATTACTTGGGTCAAGAATTTGCCCAAGCCGCCCATCAGCATAAATGTCGATATGATAATTTATTTTATTAATTACTTTATTAATATCACCCAACGCCCAGTCATCGTCATTGATTAACCCACCTGTATTCATAATTCGGTGACCATGTTTTTTATCTTGGTAATGATAGGCACTTGCAAATTCTTGTGCTGCAGGATCATACAGCTCGCGAACCCGAGCCTTGTCTCCGTCATTTAATGCCCCCCAAATTTCTTTGTATACTGCCATCAAGGAGTTGAAATTTTTTGGTGTGTCATCAATAATTTCACCGTCCTGCCAGGCCCAACGAGGAAAAGGAGATTTAATATGGGTGCGTCGCTCGACCAGGGTCTCCTTTTCATGATGAAGAAGAACTACTGCTTTCTTGTCACCATATTCAATCAGCGTATTTTCAAGCAAGCTCTCTTTTAAATTAGTCGGGTTTAATTTCAGCTGTAGCAGGGTTGTTGTCTCATTTAAAGGAGCACCCTTTTCTCCAACAGAAATAATGGCTTCTACGTGAGCCCCTTCTTTGTATTTGTATCCATCTTCTTCAAATGTAAAACTTCTAATCGTCAGGATATTTTCACCATCAATGATCGATTCGGGGATAGGCTTTTGTGACGAGGTTTGCCCCTCCGCATCATGATAGTAGACAGGAATATCATTAAGCCTAATCTCAGCACCAGATCCAAAGATGTTGAATTCGAGAAAAAATATAGGCTGTTTAAAACCTGTGTCTGCAAATACAGTGTTCATCATAGTACCTGTTAGCATTATTAGTAATATTATTATTTTCATTCTAGCGTTTTACGATATAGTGCTTTATAAATTGTTGTTTCTCAGCATCTTCATTGGGCTTTAACCAGCTCCAGCGTTTTTCTTCTTTTGCTTTCGCCGTAGCTTCCCCTTTTATCTGACCATCCTCTAGCTTTATTTTTGCATCACCATCATCATATTTAACGTTCACCTCATAATGTGAATAGAGGTCATCAGTAGACACTGGGGATTTTCGCTCCGCCTCAGTTTCCAACTTTACCTTAACCTCTTCATACTTAGTCAAAGTAACATCAATCCCTTTAAACTCTACCGTATTTGAGCAGTAGATGCCGTTGTCGTCATTGCCAAATTCATAGCTGCCGGACCATTCGGTGTCGCCACTCATTTCGTAGTGTACGTTGAATGAGATGACGAACCATTTTCCTTCTGCTTTTACTACGCCTTTCAGTTTGGCGGGGATTTTTATATCGCCTTTTACCGGTTCTACGCTAACGCTATTTTCGGCGGCATTTTGTCGCCCTTTTATTTCACTTTGGTTGATGTTTATGGTGGATTTGACGGTGAATATGATGTCCAGTTCGCCTCGGAGCCCTACTTCCTGGTCTTCTTCGAACTCTTGTTCTACCCGTTTTTTTGCGTAGCGCATCAGTTCGGCAACCGGTAGTGGGGCGAGGGAGATCATGGAGTCTAGAACATCGACCTGGATGTCGATTTCCAGTAGCGGTTTGGCGGTGAGTTTTATGCTGTAGTCGTGTTCTACGTGATGAGTTGTGGTGTTTTCGATGAAGCTGGAGTCGTAGTCGATGTTGAGTTTTGGCCAGTCGATAATAAGACGAGTTTCGTTGCCATCGGTGTTATCTTCTCCTTCGGCGGGTTTGAGTTGGTTAGTTTGTGTGCCGATTCGCATGAGTGCGGCTTTGGGGTCGTTGATGATTTCAAGTACTTTGGCTATTGAGTCGCAAATCTTTTTAAAACCATCCAGCGGTTTTGTTATGTATTCCTGATATTTTTCTTTGGCATCATATTTTTTACCGTCGTAGGTTAAGTCGACGTTGCCATCAATGACAAGGTCACTGTATTTGACTTTTGCTTTGCCGGGTATAAATTCCAGCTTTCCAAAGTCAATTTCGGTGCTCCAGTGCCATTTCATGTCGGGGTAGACGTTGATATTGACTCTTTTGACTTGGATGTCGGGTGCTTCGCAGGTCGCTTTTATTGCGAGGCCATAGGTTTTGGGTTTGACGCTCGGTAGCCATATGCGTTCGAAGAGGTTTGAGCGGTTCCATGGGTCACAATTGACTTTGAATTCAATTTTGCTGGCTGTTTTTGATGTGATCTCGTGCTCTTTTGAGATGCTGAAGCTGCTGTTTTTGTGTGTTGCACAGAGTTCACTGGCCTGAATTTCGGCGCTAATGAGGTCTAAACCGGTTTTGTTGGTTTCCGTTGCGATAACATTCAGGCTAGGAACTGAGCGGGTCTCTTTGCTGATTTCCACACTCGATCCATGGCGGCATTTGACGATTACTTTTTCAAGGGTGCAGGTAGGGGGGATTTCATCTTCAGCAGTTTTGCTGTCTCCCCTCACGGGTGTCCCACCCGGTTCATCATGCGGCCCAAGGCTCGGGAGGGTAACAGGGATGCTTTCAAGCGGTGCACTTTCCATGTTGTTATTTGCCCGTGGGCTATTATTGATCGGGCTGGCGATGATGACAAATTGCTGTTTCAGCAGGGCCTCGGCGATAGCGGCCTGTTGTTTTGCGGTTTGTATATTGGCCTGTATATTGGCCTGTGTTGCTGTTTTTGTTTGTCTGGGGGTGTTGATTTCAGCAATGCTCATGGAGCTGGCCAAGGCATTTTGTTGTGCCGGGGTCATTCCTAGTCTGTGCAGAAAGAGTTGTGCCTCTTTATTGCTGTTAAAGGTTTTGTATTCGGGGGCGGGTTGTAGCAGCAGATGGCTGACGGGGGTCAGTGTGTACGCTGTTCCGTTGAGGTTAGGAAGTGCTGTGGTTTGCTCCGGGAGCCCGCTGCTTGCACTCTGGCCCTCTAGGCATTCTATGTAATAGAGCTTGATGGTGCCTTTGATGAGCAGTTTGCTGATACCCTGTTCAATACTCACTTCATGACTAGGGTTTCTCTCGCTAAACCTGTTTAGCAGCTGCTGCCAGAAGCCATAATGAGGTTCTTCGAGCCAGCGAATAAAATTTTCGGTGAACTCGTCATCGTAAAATCGTTCTGCTTTCAAAGTATGATTGACGGGCTTTTCACCCAGGGTATGAAGACGGTAGTGTTTCCGGAAGCGATCCTGAATGATGCAGTCGTTTGCTAACATGGTTGTCTCCTTCCCGGCACTCGTATTTTGAACGGTGATTGTATCAACCGATAACAGAGGATATCAACGCTTTCGGTTTAGAGGTTAGGCGCGCCCTCGCAGGGCAACCACTCCACCTCAAGAGAGCGCAATACCATTGATGGCCTTCGTTTCCCCCATACGTAAGGGATGTAGAAGAAGTTAAAGTACCGTTATTACGCCAAATTGTTGTTCACCCTCTCTAGCAGGGTGGGCGAAAAGAGAAGTAAGCGCGGTATTTTAATAAATTCCACATCCCCAAGGAAGCCATTTCCTGCAAAACAGACCTTGCCATAAAAGCAGGCGGGACAACTGATACGTCAATAATATAGGGTAGTTAATGCACTATGTCAGGCACAAAAAAGGCCGCACTTCAGCGAAGTGCAGCCTTTTGCAATAAATGGCGTCCCCAAGGGGATTCGAACCCCTGTTACCGCCGTGAAAGGGCGGTGTCCTAGGCCTCTAGACGATGGGGACACACGGGTAAAACCTAGTGTCTTGGTGGAGCTAGGCGGGATCGAACCGCCGACCTCCTGCATGCCATGCAGGCGCTCTCCCAGCTGAGCTATAGCCCCGTTGTTGTTTTTTAACAAAACAAAAACAGCACTTCAATCAACCTATTATCTGCTATTCAAGCGGCCTTGGAATACCTGAGTTAGCGTGTTTATTGAAGTTGTTGCGCATTATACTGGAGCGTTTTTTTTCGTCAATAACAATATGGTTCTAAATGAAATAAATCTTACAGCGGCATGCTGTCCGGTGCCTGCTGCTGCCATTGAGACTTACCCTTTCTTCTCTATTTTCGCCCAAGAGTCGCGCAATCCGACAGTTAGATTAAACACGGGTTTACCGTGTACTTGCTCCCGATCCAAACAAAAATAACCTTCACGCTCAAATTGAAACCCATCGCCCGCTTTGGCATTGGCGACACTGGGCTCTACAACACACTGTGTGAGTGTGCGCAGTGAGTCTGGGTTGATGTGATCGGTAAAGTCTCCACCATCCTTTGCGGCATCGGGCGTGGGGTGGTTGAACAGACGATCATATAGCCGAATTTCGGCAGGAGTGCCGTGGCGTGCGGAGACCCAGTGAATCACCCCTTTAACTTTGCGACCATCTGCAGGATTTTTACCCAATGTCTCGGGGT
Organism: Gammaproteobacteria bacterium; assembly: GCA_022712945.1. Taxonomy (GTDB): domain Bacteria; phylum Pseudomonadota; class Gammaproteobacteria; order RBG-16-57-12; family RBG-16-57-12; genus JAFLJP01. The sequence continues at coordinate 5,109 of JAFLJP010000132.1, forward strand.
CGTAGCGACAATGCAGCTCAATAATTTCTCCTTGTGCATCCTTAATCACTTCATCACAGCGAATAATGTAACCACCTCGCAGGCGCACTTCGCCACCCGTTACCAGGCGTTTGAATTTCTTGTTAGGTGCCACTTCCAGAAAATCGGCCTTATCAATGTAGAGTTCGGAACAGAATGGCACGATACGCTTGCCCATCGCCTCTTGCTGGGGGTGGTTTGCCACATTTAGCTCTTCTACTTTGCTCTGATCATAGTTGCTCAAAATTACTTTCAGTGGCTGTAATACCGCCATACGACGCATTGCATTTTCATTTAAGTCATCACGAATACAGCTCTCCAGCATGCCCATTTCGACTTCATTGCGCGATTTGGTTACGCCAATGCGCTTGGCAAATTCACGCAGTGAACCCGGGGTGTAGCCACGGCGACGCAGGCCAGCGATTGTCGGCATGCGTGGATCATCCCACCCCTCAACCAGCCCCTGCTCGACTAGTTGAGTCAGCTTACGCTTGGAGGTGATGGTGTATTGCAGCTCTAGGCGTGAGAATTCAATCTGCTGGGGGTGGCAGGCAACACCCAGCGTATCGAGGTACCAGTCATAAAGCGGACGATGATCTTCAAACTCCAGCGTGCAGATGGAGTGGGTAATGCTTTCAATCGAATCGGAAAGACAGTGGGTAAAGTCGTACATCGGGTAGATGCACCATTCGCTGCCGGTTTGGTGATGAATCACTCCGTGGCGTATGCGGTAGATCGCCGGATCACGCAGATTGATATTGGGCGATGCCATATCGATTTTGGCACGCAACAGCATTGTGCCATCGGCAAACTCTCCGGCCCGCATACGTTGAAAAATATCCAGATTCTCTTCAACTGAGCGATGACGGTAGGGGCTATTTTTACCTGCTTCGGTCAAGGTGCCACGATACTTTCGCGTCTGCTCGGCATTTAATTCACACACATACGCCTTGCCCAGCTTGATCAGCTCGACTGCGTAATGATAGAGACGTTCGAAATAATCTGAGGCGTAGTACGTTTTCCCACCCCACTCAAACCCCAGCCACGCCACATCACGCTGAATTGCTTCGACAAATTCCACACTCTCTTTTTGCGGATTGGTATCGTCAAAACGCAGGTGGCAGCGACCGTTATAATCCTCCGCCAGACCAAAATTGAGGCAGATTGATTTGGCGTGGCCAATGTGAAGATAGCCGTTTGGTTCCGGTGGAAAACGAGTCACAACCTTGCTGTGCTTGCCCTCGGCCAGATCATTATCCAGAATCTGGCGAATAAAATTGCTCGGCGCAGTACGCTCTTCGCTCATAATAAAACCTTATATACCGGTGCATCTATTCAGTGCAGTCGCACCCACTCATTTATTGATTAATTCGGGCAATCGCCTGATCAATGCGGCGCAGTGTCGCCTCGCGGCCCACCAGCTCAATGGTTAAATCCAGATCCGGGGATGGGTTGCCACCGGTGACTGCCAATCGCAGCGGCATACCGATTTTGCCAAAACCGATCTCCATCTCGGCAACTACAGCCTCCATCTGCCCATGAATGGCTCCACGGTTCCACTCTGAAAGGGCTGCGAGCTTGTCCCTGATATTTGCCAGTATTAAACCCGCATCACCTTTAAAGGCTTTTTTGGCTGCTTTTTCCGGGAATGTTGAAAAATCACGGTAGTAAAACTCACAGATTTTGGCTAGCTCTACCAAGGTTTTTGCCCGCTCACGCTGCGCTTTGATCACCTCGATAATATCGGGACCTTCAGTTGGGTCGAGGTCAATATTGCCCAAGTGGAAGCTGAGGTGGTGAAGTACATGCTCAGGATCCGAGTTGATGATGTATTGCTGGTTGATCCACAGCAGCTTATCAGGGTTAAAGGTTGAAGCAGCCCGATTAACATCGGCAACATCAAACAGCTCAATCAACTCCTCCAGGCTGAACATCTCCTGATCTCCGTGGGACCAACCCAGGCGCACCAGATAATTGATCAACGCTTCCGGCAGGAGACCTTGGTCACGATAAGACATCACGCTCACTGCACCGTGGCGCTTGGAGAGGCGTTTACCATCTTCACCCAGAATCATCGGTACATGAGCATAACGGGGCGGCTCAGCACCCATTGCTCGCAGAATATTGATCTGGCGCGGGGTGTTATTCAGGTGGTCATCTCCCCGTACCACATGGGTTATGCCCATATCGAGGTCATCAACCACCACGGTCAAATTATAGGTGGGTGAGCCATCACCCCGAGCGATAATCAGGTCATCCAGCTCGCTGTTTTGAATCACCACCCGGCCCTTGATCATGTCATCAATCACCACCCCACCCTCAGGCGGGTTGCGAAAGCGAATCACCGGCTCAATGCCTTCACGGGGTTCAGCTCCATCACGACAGAGGCCGTTGTAACGGGGTTTCTCTTTATTGGCCATCTGCTGTTCACGCAACACATCCAGCTCTTCGCGGCTGCAGTAGCATTTATACGCCTTGCCCTCATCCAGCAGGGTTTGAATCACCTCTTTGTAGCGATCAAAACGATCGGTCTGATAAAAAGGCCCTTCATCATATTCCAGCCCCAGCCAGGTCATGCCCTCAAGAATCGCATTCACTGATTCGGTGCTTGAGCGTTCCCGATCGGTGTCTTCGATACGTAGAATAAATTTACCGCCGTGTTTACGGGCGTAGAGCCACGAATAGAGTGCAGTGCGGGCACCACCGATGTGAAGGTAACCGGTGGGGCTGGGGGCAAAACGGGCACGCATTGTCATTTGTGATTAAATCTCTTTTATCGTTCTGGAGGAAATGGGGCCATTTTAGCAAGGGATGTTGAGAAGGGCTATTTAAACCCACGCTGCTCACGAATCCGCTCATAGGCGGTGCGAATTTCGTGGGACTTGTCTTCTGCCATTTTCATCATTTCAGGGGGTAAGCCCTTCGCGGCTAACTTATCTGGGTGGTGTTGGTTTATCAGTTTGCGATAGGCTTTTTTCACCTCAGCGTCACTCGCCTCCTCTTCCAGATTCAGAATATCGTAAGCATCAACCAACTCCATTCCCCGGTTACCCGGCTGTTGCTGGTTGTGGCGCTCTGCACGCATCATCGCTTCTAAGCGTGCAATATCATCGCTGGAAAAACCTAAAATATGGCCAATGTTATTTATTATTTGATGCTCTTCAGCAGCAATTTCGCCATCCGCCAACGCAGCCCGCAGTTGAATTTCGACAAACATTTGCACCAGGTTTCGTTGGCGCTGACCAATCAGCCGCAGCGGTGCCAACACCTCTTCCAGGTTGAAATTTTCCGACTTTCCTTTATTAAACAACGCCATTGCTTCACGGGTTGCCTCTTCACTCAGTTGCATCTGCACCATCACCTGACGAGCAACACGAATCTCCTCTTCGCTGATGCGTCCATCCGCCTTGGCGACGTGACCCATCACCTGAAAAGTGGCTTCAAAGAAGGTGCGTTGTGTTTTTTGCAGGTGCTTGTGTAACGCCTTCAACATCCAGCGTGCATAATATTTTGAAAAGCGGCGGTCCAGAAGGTAGCCGATGTAAAGGCCGATCAACAGACCAAAAAATCCATAGCTGAAGACACCAATTATCATGCCTAGAATCTTAATCAACGGCTGCCCCTTTGCATTTTCATTTTTATTGTACCTCTGCGGCGCGTATCATGGTGCTGTGTATCGTCGCTCGCCCAACCCATACCAATTTGGAGAACATTCTAATGGTAAAGAAAACAGTTATCACCCTATTACTCACCTCTATTTTTCTTGTGGGTTGTTCCGAAGAGCAACAAAACAAGCTCTCTCGCCTGGGTGTCACCTGGCTGGAGGGTGACTATAAAATCACTTTTGCCTCCGGCAACCACCAAAAAAGCTGGGTTATCGACAATGGTAAGGTGACCAGTGACCCGCAAAAAGGCTATTACTATTTTTGGGCTGTCGAGGAGGGTAAAAAAATCTACGTTCAAACCCCCATTGAACGCAGTTATATTGAAGAGCTTCCGTAAAAAACGCTGAATAATCCGGGTTAAATTCAGGCTGAGTGGAAATCACTCTTGGCCTGAGTTTAAACCCAACGTCTTAGCGATAGCGCTCCTCTATCTCATCATAACGAGACTCATCAATTGGCATTCGCTTCCAGACGTGCTCGGCATAACCAAACCCTGCACGGCTGTAATAGTCATAGGCAAAATCGGCTCCGGCACCTTCAAACAGAGCCACTTGCTCCGGGTAGGTGGCGGAAGCAGTGATCATGCCGGAAAATTTAATCTTTCGCAGTTGCCTCACCGCAATATGGTTGGCTTCCGGGTCGGGCATACAGAGTACCACTGCCTCAACACCGTCCAGACGTAGATTAGCCCAAAGCCCGGGATCTTCAGCATCGGCATATAAAACACGGCGTTTCTCTTCACGCTGTTTCTCAACCCGTACCATGTCAGAGTCCATGCCCACCACCCGTGCACCTTTGTCTGCAAAATAGTCGTAGGCACCGGTACCCACACGCCCCATGCCCATCACTAATATTGTTGAGTGGCCAAGGCTAATGGGCTCGTCATCGGGATGAACTTCATCGTGTTCAAAACGGGTTAACCGGCTCTCCCAACGCTCATACAAAACATGGGCAAAGCGGTTGAGCGGGGCACTGATAATAAACGAGAGGATCACCGCCATGGCAATAATTACCAGCCACTCATTACTCATCATGCCACCGTCGACAGCCATATTTGCGACAATCAGGCCAAATTCACTGTAGGTTGCCAGACTTAAACTGGCTAGAAAGGCCGAGCGTGCACGCAACTTGAACAACATCAACAGGAAGAAGAACAGCGCTGCCTTGAGCGGCAACAGCAGCGTCAAGATCAGGGCCAGGATAATTTGTTCCACATCCGGTATGCCCGCCATGCCAATTTGTAGGAAAAATCCCACCAGCAACATCTCTTTAAGCGACCAGAGCGAGACTGAAAGCTCTGAAGATTTCGGGTGCTCGGCAATCATCGCTCCCATCAACAGTGCTCCAAGCTCGCCACTCAGCCCCAACGCCTCAAAGCCTGCACCGCCCAACACCACCGCCAGTAACATACCAAACAGCACCAGCAGCTCACCGTGCCCACTGTAGTCCTGTAATTTAAAAACCAACGGTCGCAACAGTGGCAGAAGAAACAGCCCAAACGCCCAAATGGAAGGGGCTTCTCCACCCAGTGAGCTTAATAAAACGACTGCGACCAAATCCTGCATCACCAAAATACCAATAGCAACGCGCCCGTGGAAGGCACGCAGCTCACGCTTGCTTTCAAGCACTTTGGCGGCCACCACCGTACTGGAAAATGCCAGGGATACCGCAACCAGCGCGCCCATTCCCTCGGTCAACTGGAACACCCAAATCATCACCGCACCGATTAACGCGGTACTAATTAACATGTGCAGCAATGAGCCGGCAATCACTTCAGGGCGAAACAGAGATCTAATTTTTAACTTGAGGCCGACGCTGAACAGCAGCAGCAATACACCAATATGGGCAAGGCTTTCGAGTGACTCACCACCCTCAATACCATAAAGACTCAGTGCCACACCCGCCAGTAGATAACCCACCAGCGTGGGCAGTCCCATCTGCCTTGCCACAAGCCCACAGAGAAAGGCGATTCCGATCCAAACAGCTACCATATCAACGACACAAAACTAAATTAATAATGATTAATACCTTATCACGAATTGATGCGACCAAGATCTGCCAAAGTTATGCAACGTACCATGACGAACAATAACGCTTAGGGATGTAGAGGAAGTTAAAGTACCGCTCTTACTTGTCTTTTTGCCAGCTTTTCGTTGCCCATGCGTGGGCTTGATCCCGGTTTTTTTCAACACCCTGCCCCGCTTTATACATGTGTGAAACCATGCGCATGGCGCTGTTATCTCCCGATTCGGCCAGGCGTAAATGCCAGTAAAAAGCCTGCTGTTCGTCTCTCTCTACAACCTTGCCGTCAAGATAGCTTTGTGCAACATAACGCGCCCCTTCCAGACAACCGTTTTCAGCTGAAGTTTTAAACCAGTCGAATGACTTTTTAGGTGCTTCAGACCAGTAGATAAATCCGAGGAAATATTGCGCAGCCACTTCACCGCTGTTGGCACGAAATTGCAGTTGGTTCAGCAGCTCGTCACGCCGCCCCTGTTCAATATGTGCCTGCACCTGTTCAGTCGATATTCCATCATCTAGGCAGGAGTCCATGCGCGGACTGCAAGCGGTCATACCAAGAAAAAACGAGAGTATAAAAAGCAATTTCATCCGGGGCTAGAACAACGTACCAGAGAGAAGATAGCGCCACTCTCCAGGCTTTAACTTACCCATCGAGACCCGGCCAATGCGAATTCGCAACATGGACAGCACCGTCAGACCAACACGATCACACATCAGTTCAATCTGTCCCGGACGGACGTTTTTCAGTGCAAAACGTAAACTGTGGTCACTCTGCCAGCTCACCTTTGCGCTGGGTAGCTGCCAGCCATCCAGCGTCATCGGGCGATTAAGTTCATCAAGGCCCTCTGCAGCCATTTCACCTTCAACCCTGACCACATACTCCTGCTCGTTTTTGCTGGCATCATCAATCAGACGACGCAAAATACGACCATCTTGAGAGAAGACCAGCAGACCGGTTGCCCCGGCCTCCAGTGGCACCGTTGCTCGCTGGCGGGCAAGGTGACGCTTGAGAATACGAATTCCCGGATTATCATCCGCTGAACGTGTCTGCGGCGTAATCAGAGACAGTGCTGCATCGGGGGCTTCAATATCGAATCCCTCCGGCTGATGGAACAGTATTGTTGCCGGGACTATCGGTGCCAAGGTGGCATCGGTATGTAATGCCACCTCTTCTGAGGTCACCTTGAATTGCGGCTGATCAACGATCTCGCCGTCCACTCGTACCCAGCCCCCTTCGATATATTTTTGAGCCTCGCCACGGGAGCATTGAATCAACGCCACCAACCGTTTATCGAGCCGCATCGGCTCACTCATGATCAACCGCCTTATCATTTGACAATGCCGCTTCACGTTTGACTTTTGCCGCTTCTGCCCGGGCAATTGCCTGTGCCCGTGAGGAGATATTGTTGGGATAGATATTGTCATCAGCCACTGGGGGGTTCTCAACCGTTCCCTCAACACAGGGACGATCTGAACTCACCACTTTGCCACTGGACAGAGTACATTGGTAGGTGGCGGCCTGTGCCGGCAGTACCAGCAGACACAACAGTAAAAAACAGAACCATTTCATTATACTGGCCTTAATAGATTTAGTGTGGTGTAACGCACAAAGGAGAGACTGTCTCATTGAGCCAAGTCTACCACCCTGCGTATAAAAACCTAGTGCTGTGTAACGTATAAAGAGCACATATCATCAAACCTGAGGTCATTAAGGAAGCATCAACTTTTCAAACGAAAAGTAGGAGCCATCTTTAGATGGCGAAACGAGTATCGTGCTATCAGCAATAGTTTATCGCGAGCTAAAGCTTGCTCCTACGCGTTGGGAGCTGTATTCATACCTCGTAAGGCAAGCAGAATAGTGTACCCCAGCCCGCTAATTCGCTACCATTGCGCCAGAACATATTCAATCAGAGTAAACGCATGCTACCCAGATTACACGCCATTTTAAGTAAACAACGTCGGAAAGCAGTCTACCTGCGTGACCACGCGGTGGGGTTCAGCATTTTCAAGTCATTTGCTTTTTTGCTCATTATTTTAATCGTCCATGCCTTTTTTATGACGCTGTTTGAAGCGTTATCATGGGGTGATGCCTTTTGGCTCACGCTGACCACCGCCACCACTGTGGGTTATGGCGACATATCCGCCGTCACCACGGAGGGGCGTTGGGCAACGGCGTTGCTCTTGTATTGCGGGGGGATTTTTGTTCTCGCTAATTTTGCGGGTGAATACCTTGAAGCACGCAATGAACGTAAATCACGAATGATCAAAGGTCAGTGGAACTGGAATATGAAAAATCACATTGTCATTATTAATACCCCCACCCATGGTGGTGACCGTTTTTTTCAAATGCTGATCAAGCAGATTCGCAATGACAGCAACTACGCCGACACCCCGGTGCAAATTCTAACCCGGCAATATCCCAGCGCCCTTCCCCGCGAACTTCGGGATCTGGGGGTGGTTCATTACCACGGCTCTCCCGATGATGATGAGAGCTTCAAAATGGTTAATATCACCCAGGCCAGACACGTTATTGTGTTATCAAAAAATGAGCATGAACGCCTCTCTGATGCCCTGAGTTACGACATTATTTCACGGCTGGCCGACCTGAACATAGACAAAAATAAAGTGATTGTTGAGTGTGTGGAGGATAGCAATCGCGGTCGCTTCCATCGTCTCGGCTTCAACACTGTCATCCGGCCGATCCGCGCCTATCCTGAGGTGCTGGTCCGCGCCCTAGTAGCCCCAGGTTCTGAACAGCTACTGGAAGACTTGTTCACCCACGACGGCGCTCATCCACGACGTTATCAAGTGGAGATTAACGGCCAGTCATGGTCAGATATTGTGGTCAACATCATGCAATCAGGTCTGGGCACTGCGATGTCCTATATCAATGAAGCGGGTGAAACGGTGACCAACCCAGGAGCGGATGAGAAAATAACAACCCGCGCTCTGATCGTTATGGTTAATTCACACTCATTGCCGAACGACAACCAGATCACCCTCTGTTTACACCGGGAGCCTCTGAAAGAAGCTCTGAACAAGTCATGATGCAGCGATTATCACCCCGGTGATGCCAATAGCGGGTGTCGATGCGATGATCCGTCAATATAATTTGGGCAATTGACAAGAAGGGGCTCTCAATTAATTCAAGCGCACTCATCTGTCCCAAAAACCGCACCAAGAGAACAGCTATGACTGCGCATATCGGAACAAATGAGAACAATTCCCTCGCAGCCTAAACTTAACCCCACTTATTCAGAGCTGCCTTAGGAGTCTACGTTCAATTCATTCGGACATGAATAGAGTTATCTGTAGCGAAAAACTGTTGTGTTGATTCTTTTTGAGTGCTTCCAACATGGCTAATAACGCGAGTAGCAACATAATGAGACGTATTTTCCATAAAAACACCTTTTAGGGCATCGACTACCCACCAACGCCCATCGACATAAACTTCAGCCCAATTATGGTAGTCCATCGGCTTCAGTATAACGCTTTCGCTATTCACATAACCGGCCATACCCCGCGTAGGGATACCATTCGCCCGTGCGACCGCCATAAATAAGTACATGAATTCAGTACAGTCGCCCTTCTGGCTCTTAAGTGTATGCAATGCACCGTGGTCTTTTTTGACAAAACCGACATCTTTGACCGTTTTCCTCACCCAACGATAGCTGTTTAGTAACGTATCGTGAATATTGTCGCCTTTTAATCGGGCTGCAATGGAGAGTATTTCTGAACTGTCTGATTCAATATTTAGTTCTGGAGTTAGGTAGGGAATAAGAGAGTCTTCATCGATTTTGTTCGGTATGTCTGTCAAATCCAACACCACCTTAATTGTCACTATCTTTGTCCCAAACGGAGGTAACTTGCCCAGTGTGAAAATTAGTTTCTGATTCCCGAGTGAGTCAATTTCTATTTTGTGGGGCATCGACACATCCAAGCTATTCATGCGCTGCGTACCGCTAACGGGTATCGGTGTAAAGACCCAAAATTTTGCCTGTTCAATAAAATTATTGGTGGGGTTGGTAATGGTAAAACTGTACTTCAGAACCCTGGGGATTGAGAAAGTCGATGGTGGGGTTAATTTGGGCCAAAGCTGAACAGCCAAAAGAAAAAAAATAATCGCAAAACCGATCATCAACGCTAAATATCGCAGATTTAACCACCGCATGTCTTAACGTGCCCCATGGTTTCAACTCGCGCCAATGCCGCCTTGTGATTAACCATATAACGTTTATAGTTTTTTAAACCACCTGCCAAATAAAATACATTCGGAATACCACTACCCTGCAGCGCCCTTTCAATACTGGCATTATCCTCATGACGATCATTCACAACAATAATGCCGTATTTATCGGGGTCATCCATTTTTTCTAACAACGTGTAAAACGCTGATCTAAATGCCCTTTTGTCATCTTTAAACTCAATCGTTTCAACGCCAGATAAGAGAGATTTATCTTCTTCACTAACCGGGGCTTTAGACGCTACCACCCAGCGTCTATTTTCACGTATAGATTCAAAATTACGGGGTGATAATTGGTTTAATTTTTTAATTTCCAAAGAATCACCTTTCAACGGAGCAAAGTTATTCCACGCTAATAACCCACCATCAAGAACGTAAACCGTTGAAAAGCCTAATTCGGTTAAATTATGACATTCAATATCCAGTGGGTTATGGTCATAACCTTCGTTCATTAACACAATATGCTTTGTTCTAAGAAAGTTTTTGGTTTTGACGGAATGCAGTGGCACATTGATCGCATTTCTTACATGAAACTTACTGAATTCACGTTCATTACGCACATCCACTAGGACAATATCTGAATTATTTATTTCGCCAACCTCATTGACTGAAATTCTGCATTTTTTGAGCTTCGGCAGCAACACCCAATTTGATTCCCCGACACGAGCATCATCATTTAAATTGTCACTCTCTGGTTCTGCTGTACATCTTTGACGTTTTCTTACAATTCCAGGAGCCCCTTCAGAAATCCGATCAACAGCCCCTGCAAGACCATCCTTGCCCTGTCTATCATCGGAAGTTAACTTTATCTTTTCTGCGACAGCACCAGCACTACACACAAATTGCATAATAAATACAATTCCACAAACAACTAGCCAGTAATTTGGTATTCGATGAATATTCATGGCAATAACATCTACAAGCTTAATAACCACCAACTGAAAGCTGGCGATTAGGGTTAATGACTCACCGTTCAGATGTGAGCCAGATACTCTTTAATTATCTCTTCTGTCAATTACTTGAAGTAACCCAAAAGCAGATACACAACCTTAATATTTTATTGAAGATGTTCAACTTTCAGCAAGAAGTTAAACATATTTCGCCCACCGCCCAGTATAGTTAGCGAGATTGTTCCTGTTGATTCACCAACCTCAAAGGCGTCTGCAAGATAAGGTGCTAGATCGATATATGGATCACCCGCATCCGTAACACCATCCGCCTCAGCCAAACTCACCAAATCTGTGGGAGTAAAGCGAGTGAAGACGACTCGCAATGGGCCTGCAAAAACATCAGATCCAGAGTTGCTAATCTCAAGTGTCATCAGTGCATTGGGTGATCGACGACTAATAATTGGATTAGATAAATCAAGCAAAACCTGATGAGTCAAATCCGTCCAACCTGTTGGAGGCGAAGTGTTATCCGGCACGGTAATACTGCTAGGCAAATAAACCGTGCTGCTCGATAACTCATCTGAAATGACGGCATAAATATAATAAGTACCGGGTGCTAATACCGATGCATCCCAAGAATAGTGATCATTCGCCGCATCAAGATCCTCCTCAATACCGTCTATAATCAATATTCCATCTGCATCGGCCGTATCTGTATCATAATACAACGCGATACTCGCATTGCTATCTGGATCATCATCCATCCAACTGATAACAACCGGCTCTGTACTGGCATCTGAAATATTTTCAGCAGGTGTATCAAGCGTAATAATCGGCGAATCATCAATGCCACTATTATTAACAAAAAAAGCCGACAATGTAGTCCATTCACTGGCCAAGTCATGCTCATCCACTGCACGCACACGCCAATAAGACCAAGAATTATCTTCCAGCAATATATCGATTGACCAAAAGCCATTCGAGACAACAACAGAGTCTGCCATGGTGATCATGGCAAAATCAAAATACAACTCAAATTCATAACTGACTGAATCGCCATCAACATCTACTGATGGGTTAACAGATAACGTTGGGGTAAGGGATTCGATCCAAGCCAAGCTATCCGGGTTGTTGATTACCGGGGTGCTAGGTGCGCTATTAACTGTATTGTATAAGAAAGTCGATGTTATCCAGGCGCTATTCACCGTGCCATTCGAGGCCATTACACGCCAATAATACGGAGTATCTTCAACCAGGTCAGTCACTGTCCACGACGTTGTATTCACTCCTTCAGTAATATCAGCTGAAACCTGGAGATCAACACTATCGAAACTACTGACCGTATCGATTTCATATCGATACACCAAGTCGAGGTCATTTGGATCTATTGCATTCGTTATAACAAGGTCAACTGCCGCTAATGCCACTTCCTGACCATTGAATGGCGAAGAAATACCGGGAAGTCCTGGTGCCTCAGCCAATGTATTAATTGTAAAGCTGGCCACATTGCTTTGTGATACCGCACCCGTTGCATCAGTAACGATTCCTCGCCAGTAATAAGTGCCATTTTCACTCAAAGGAACTGCCAATAACCACGATGTAGTCCCGTCAGTTCCCTCATTAATTGTTGTAGTGGAGGTTACAAGAATCGTTAAGCTTGCATCAGAATACACTTCAAATCCGTAAGTCTTAACATCACCATCCACATCAACGGCATTAATAACCTCAAGTAACGGCCGATTAGTGTCTGTCACTGCCCCATCCAGAGGTAAATTGGTACTGAACGCATCGGGTGCATCATTGGCGGTATTCACAAAAAACTCACCATTGACCCACTGACTGAATACATCACCATCTGTTGCTCGCGCACGCCAGTAATACCAGGTGTTGTCATCCAAATCGGTGGATACATTACAACTCGTTGTATCCACTGTTTCAGCAATATTATCCACATTGATGACAGATACAGTCAGTGCCTCATCCAAATACACTTCACAATCGTAGGTCACAACGGCAGTGGGTGCATGCACGCTATTTTCGAGAACAAGTTCGGGTTGCAATGTATCAACCTCAGTACCGGATAAGGGTGTACTGATGATGGGGCTCGTTAGACCAGTACCCACTGTTGGATTGGTATTATCCAGAAACTCCTGCAAGTCAGGGATTCCATCGCCATCAAAATCGCCGGTTCCATCACGATCAAGATGACCAAAATTCTGAAGTTCCCAAGCATCATCCATACCATCTCCATCGGTATCCCATGCTGGGTTCACCTGAATGGTCATCGCTTGATAGGTAGAAAAGGCACCGTCTGAGGCATTAAACGTTAGAGTGTAAGTGCCTGCTTGACCGTCCACGGGTGTCCAGTTAAAAGTAGCGGAACCATTGCCATTATCTATAAAGACAGCGCCAATGGGTAAGGGGGTCACTGTTAATATTAGTGCCTGTCCATTCGGATCACTGGCTTCAACAATAAACCCGACCTGATTTCTTTCGTAGGTAATCTTGTTTGGAATGTATTGTACTGTTGGCGGTACTGGACCAAGCACTTCTGCGCCCATGTGCACAGCGTAAGTACCGGTGGTATTGGAATCGAAGAAGTTAACGTAATATTCCCAGCTATTGGTATTACGATTCTTGTGCTTGGATGCCCAGGCATTTTCCAATGGAATACGCTTGCCATCTGAACGAACCACTTCCCGCACGACCTTAGCGCCACCATAAGGGTCAGCTAACTTCACATACATAAAGCCACTGGTAGCAGGAACTGTCAGTGTGTGAAATACTTCGCTACCACTCTGATTATTCACTGGGAAATTTGCCAAAACAGAATGATCAGTTACGATGGTATCAACGCTATCTGACTCGTAGACACGCAGCACATCACCATCGAGAGCTAAAAAGTCACGAATAGTATCTCGTCCAGGCTCATCAACTCTAACATCCCGTAACAAAAAATGAGCATTAGTTGCATCAAGTATCGATGTGAGTGCACCACCCAGCTCGTCCGCATGGGAAAAAGTTGCGGTAAAATCCACAAATTCACCCGCCAGACTGGTCGTCATAATCCATCGCCCCATACGCGCTGAGTTCCCCGGTATATCACCAAAATCAATCAATAATGTCGGTGCTGTGGGCTGGTCATCAATAAAACTACCCGTGATTCGAAAATCAATCAGTAATCCCTGCTCATTCTCAATAATTTCTGGCTGTGCGGAATCAATTTTTAGATTTCGCGCTGTCGCAATTCCGTTGTTTTGCACACGAACACCCAAGGTGTAAGGTTCAATGGGCTCAATTTCCAAGGTGAGCGGGTCATCAGCAATAACCTCTTGTGTTAAAAAGTAATCCAAGGTCAAACGAGGCAGTGGTTTAACCGTGATAAAATCGGGTGTTACAACAACTTCTTCAGCGACACCACCCACGGTGTAGTTTAACGTAGCACCGACGAAAAAGACCTTGCCGTCCGGCAAATTTCCCGCCGCGCCCGGTGCTGGAATAATTAACCAATGAATTTCGGCCTCAGTTGCCGGAGCAACGCTACCAGTACCATTGACATCTGAAATTCCATCTATGGAGTCAATACGAATAAAAAAGCTTGCATTAGTGCTATTGGGATCGCTGGAGGCGAGTACTGTATTGCCGTCTTCATCGGCAAATGAAACATCCACACTGACGTCATCAATACTTAAAGTATCAAGCGTATTGGTGATTTTCATTTTGGCATCAAAGGCTTGACGTTCGAGGGTCAATTCCTGGTGTATTTCAATTTTTACGCGGGCACAGATGGGTTCAGCCATAGCAATACTGGAACCAAACAGCATGGCACTCAAACAAAAAATGGAAACGAACACATTACGGAAACGCATCATAAATATCCCTTAAACATCATTTATATCTATCTTTCATCTAGTTTTTTAAATAAATACAACCATAATATAAATGTAGCTATGAGTAGAAAAATATGTCCATATATATTTAACCCTATAGTCGTTTTAATAAGGGTCGAGTACTGCGGCTTGGAAGAATCATAATAAACTGTAACTTCCATACCTAACGGATATTTTTTCTGCATCTCGTTTGGAAGTGAAATATCTGAACCATAACTAATTTGAGAACCAATATACTCCTTGTTATTAACCTTATAGGCATATTTAAATTTAAAATGAATAGCGCCAAACCTTCCTGCATTTTCCAAGTCTGATCGTACAACTACGCCTATAGTTTCACTATCCGGGTTCGACATAATGTAATCCCTGATGGTGGAAAAGGTGCCGCTACTCCTCTCAGAGAGAATGGCAAAAATAATTGTGAGCAATACAGCCCAAAAGTAAGATTCTTTTACCATTTTTCTACAGCAAAGCACCTGCAAGACACCCTACAGCTCCTCCTCTTCCAGTTCCTCTTGTCGCTGCTCGAGCAGCCTGTCGATTATAATGTCTTTGCAGCGCAACTCGACTCCTAACTCCATATCTTGTATTTCTTGAGGCTCTATTTGCCCTATTACGAAGGTTTCTTGCGTTATTATTACTGCTGCTACCCGCTGCAGTGCTCGCTGCACTGCCCGCTGCACTACTAGCAGCACTTCCGGCTCTGGTCGCACAATCACTATCTGACGGAAGGCATGCTTGCCCGCCGGCAACACTCGCAACAGCACCTGCCAAGGGGCCTAATGCACCCGATATCGCCCCAGCCAGAGCCCCACAAAGAGCGCCACCTGGTGGAGCATTAATTGCTCCACATACAGCACCGATTGCAGCACCAATCGCATTTACAACAAACAAACCTGTATCGTCTATATAAACTACCGGATTGGCTTTCGCATACAAATATGTATTCAAACCACCTTCAAGGCCTAAAGGATCAATGGTGAGATATCTACCAGTTGACAGGTCATAGTGACGATTCCAGTTGTAGTGGCTCTGAGTTTCCTGATCAAAATATTGTCCCGCAAATCTCAAATTATTTTGAATGGTAGAAGCAGCTGAAATGCTCGCCTGTCCAAACGCATAGTAATCTGCAGACCAAGCAGTACCACCACTTGAGTTGATGATTTTTTGTGGTGTGCCAATGACATCATTTTGATAGTAATAATACTGCCCATTGGCTTTTTGAAAAACCGGATCTGTTGTCCACAAGCTATCTGGTTTATACCCATACAATCTCACCACGGCCCCGGCATTATCAAATTCAGCACTCAGGCCTGCTTCTGTATAAAAATAGTAAGTGCGCTGCCCATTTATTTCTTTCCATAGCCGCTGACCAAAGGGATCATAATAATAATTTGCATTTCCATTTGCATTCAAAACGGAAGTCATTCGTCCTTCGCTATTATGACTGATCGTACTTGTCTGTCCACTTACGGTACGACTGCTAACACCGCCCGCCAGCGTATAGGTAAAGGCTTCCTGACCGTCGATTGCAGTGAGCTGATTATCTTCGTTATATGTCCAGATTGAACCATTTCGAGAATCGCTCAGGCGGTTGCCCATGGCATCATAAGAATAGATTTCATCATCGAAGCCTGGGTTATCAACTGACAACAATCTATTTTCTTCATCATATAGATAGGCGTACACCCCCTGCTCCGTCTCTTTTTGTGTAATATTACCCGCCGTATTAAAATTATACTGATGCTTCATCACAATATTTTCTGCAGGATCTTTGGTCACAATCTGGGCTGGACGTAACAAACCATCATATTGAATTTCCCGCTTGCTACCACCCGGATATAAAATTTCCAGTGGCATATCTAATAAATATTGATTAACGGTTATGGTTCCTGCACCCGGAATTTGCAGCGACTTAAATTGATTTGCATCATCATAGGTATATAGAATAGTGCTTCCATCGGGAAAGGTTATTGTCTTTTTATGGCCATTTGCATAATAAGTCCCCGTCATATTTCGACTAAAAGCCCCGTAATTGACGTTACTTTGTGTCTTACGATTATTCGAGTCATAAACATAGCTGCCTATGGTAGTCCCATCATTGTATCCCGTAAGATTTGAAGATGGGTCGTAGCTAAAACTCACCGTTTTTTGGGCATTTTCATCAGATGCAGATGCATACACTTCAATGCCAACTACGCGATCAGAGGCATCATACAGAAATACCTGTTTGTGGCCGCTAGCATTAATCTCGGAAGAGTGTCTGCCGGTTACATCGTATGTATGTGATTTTTCATTCCCGGAAGGCCTTTTATCGAGAATTACATTGTTATTCGCGTCATACTGAAATTGATGGGTATTTCCTGAATAATCAACCAGAGAAACTCTGTTACCCCTGCGGTCATAAGCAAGCACTATTTCTTGCCCCTGTTTGTTTGTACTCGAAGTCACATCCCCAAACGCATTATAAGTAAACGCCTTCGCCAACCCAGAAGGATCAACAACGCTCGAAACCTGTCCCTGATTGTCGTAACTAATATTAGTTACATGGGCAGTATTTTCTGACACCGACTCCGTTTCACGAACAACCCTGTTTCTTGAGTCATACTCTAAGTTTTTTATCGATGCTGAGTGTGAAATTTTATTAAGAAGATCAGTATCGCCAAGCGGTGTTACCAAATATTCCAGCTTTAAATCATTACCATTACCATCCGTATATAAGATAGCCCTGCCTTTTAAATCATAAACCGTGGTAAACAATGTTTTATCTGCTTCATCAACAACAGACGTCAGCTTGGAATCATTATTGTATATAAGCTTATAAGACCCTCCTAGCGGATCTGTCATTATCATGAGGTTATTTCGATTATCGTATTGATACGACGTTTGGTTATTCCTTGGGTCTGTATGTGATTTTAAATTATTCACCCCGTCATAACTATATTGAGTTGTTTGACTTTGTGGGTTTGACTCTGATAAAACATTCCCGATTGCATCATAAGTAAAAACCCACTCATCATCCAATGGCGTGGTTTTAACCAGCACATTACCCATCACATCGTAGGCATACTGCCAGGTATTTCCTTCGCCATCCGTTTGAGTGATCATATTCCCCACAGCATCATACGTTGCACCGATTATCACTTCGTCGGTTACCGCATCACCAACAGATGTTCGGCTCAACCGATTACCGTAATCATCGTAGGTATACGTTGTGCTCCTTTGTTCTGGCAGGCCTACGGCTTCTCTTTTTTCAACCAGATTATCACTTACATTGTATTCATACTCAATGATTACGCCAAGCTCGTTCACTTCCCTGAGTATGTTGCTATTCGACGTATCGTAGGTTCTGGTTATTATTGAATTATCGGCATGAACGACTTTGGTTAAGTTTTCCCATGCATCATATTCCTCTCGCGTGTTGTTGCCGGCCGAATCAGAAACTATTTTATCTCGGCCGTCTTTTCGGATGGACAGTACTGTCATGCCACCAATAGCACGTTTTATGAGTTCACCCTCACTGTCGTACCCTTCTTCTGTAACCACTCCGCTTGCAGAACGTATCTGTTTATTAAATTCTTTCTTGCTTTTATCAAAGTTATAGGTGTATGTATCACCTATATCATCTTGGTCAAGTATGCTGGTAACAACGCCATTCGCACCATAACTAATCGTGGTAACACGTCCTTCCTGATCAGTTTTGGTGCTTAGGTTGACGCCTGCATATGTGTAAGAAAGCGTATTACCCCTCACATCCGTTACCGTTGTAAACCGACCTTGACTATCATATTGGTATTCAACCCGGCGCTCAGAATAATCACGAATGGCCGACACTTTGTTGGCGGCATTGTATTCGTACCAGATAATTTGATTATTAAAATGATCAAAAACACCTGTTAACTTTCCCGAATCATCATACTGCACACTCACCGTTACATTATTGCGATCACCGTAAGAGCTAAAGCGATTTCCTGTATAGATGATCCAATTACCGTCACGATCCTGCCAACGATAACCGGTGTCTGTCTGCGTGATGGTTTCGCGTGGATTTTGTTCGTGTTGATATACATTGGTTTGTGCAATTCGCTCATACCTCGTACCACCTCGAAAGATTGCGCAAGGAATATGTATATCCACACGACAACCAGCGACTTGTAATGCCTGCCATCGTCCATTTATATACCACTTCCCCCTATCCCAACTCCGAGTCATTACGATATAACCACCCATCACTTTAACTCGCATCTCTTCTATTTTTTCTTTATGTGCTCCGTAGACGGGCTCTTGATAAGTAGCGGGAACGGCATATGAGCCACCAACGGCAGCTCTTCCAACTGCTGCATTCACAGCACCTGACATCAGCATCATATTAATAGCAAAAATCCAGAAAATGCTCAGGTATCTTGCATTTTTCCGGGCTGGCCAAATACACCTTTGTTCAAAGTCATTCATGACTGCTCTTCTTTATATTTGTGTTTACTATTTCATTACTTAGGACGGTTTAAAACCTGTATATCGCTTTTAAAGTCCACCTGGGCCAGGGCCTGAACCGCCGCCACCGCCACCGCCACCGCCACCGCCGCCGCCACCGCCGCCACCGCCGCCGCCACCGCCACATG
>JAFLJP010000127.1 GCA_022712945.1 Gammaproteobacteria bacterium
GAGTTGTTTTTGGCTATGGGAGCGGATCATAGTGCACGGCTTTTGTGAGTAAAGGGCTTGTTTTCGTGCACTATTATAACGAAATTATGAGGTTAATACATATATATCAGCAGGTTATGATTTCCGAGTAGGCTCTAGTTAGGGATGTAGAAGCTGCGTTCAAAATAGCGATTAATGTGGATTTGAAATAAGGTTCTTTTGAAAAGCAGTGACGTCGTCCACTTCGACGATGCGGGCTTCGCTTAGAGAAAATCCTGAACTGGCTGCACGTTGCCTCGACCTCACAACTGGCCGGCTATCACATCGATCCCAAGCGGGGACAAGCGGCTATGGACGTCATGGTCATTGGGCCAGTTACTACAGCGGTGCTTTGCAATGCACACCACCTGCGTGAGCTCACGTTTGCTCATGAGCAACATCAACAGCAGTGGGCCGCCGAAAGGTCTCGGGCTGCTTTCGCTCTAACCAGGGCGCGCAAACGTTTTGCCGCATTCGCGGCTATATCTCTACGCTTAAAAAGCAGGGGTATAATGTCTTCAATGCATTGAGTGATGCCTTTGACGGTGCCGCGCTCACTCCTTGCGAAGAAAAAAATAAAAGCAGGCTGAGTAGTTACCATATTTTTTGGTGGAAATATTACTGAACCCTTCTATATTCATCGTAAAATCCAGATGCCTCATCATATAAAACCATATGTTGGTCATCATACCTTACAACAATCAAGTGGTTGATATCCCCTAAATCATCATAAAAAACTCTTATTAATTCTGCACCCGCTTCAGGAATATCAATATTACCTCTTGTATCAATCGTTTTTACTAAATTAAAGCTACCAATAAGATCCGAGCTTGTTTGCGGGTCAATTAACACATTGGGTATGCTTCCCTCATGAATAATAAGGTTGTTATTCTCCCCATTGTTGCTTGGGTTTTCAGTAGTAGAGTCACTACCATTACAAGCAGTTAAAATTAAAAGAACGCACAGGCTTAATAGGTGTTTCAATATTAGCTCCCATTTTTATATTTGTTTCGATGAAATTTAACTTTGCGATAAAGTAGCCAGACAGTCAATATACTTTTTTTCACCAACAATCTTTACCTGCGTTCATATGGGCATGATATTAACCTGGCAATGTTTGTTGCTGGGTTAACAGTGCGGCACAGGCACCGGATTTTCCGGGCGACAATCAGTGGAATACGTTTGAAAATAAATGGGGTATCTCATTTAGCGTAGTCAAGGCTATCAGAACGTATTCAGAGCTTCCTTAAGCAAAACACGCAGTCTCCGAAGATTATCCCTATTACCACTATCCGGCAGTAAGATTAGATGGTGACCACCGGAAAAGTTCAGCACGATTAATAAGGGATGATTGACGCTTTGCACCCGCTGTAAATGCGCAATGTGCACGCCGTCCCTCTGCCATAAGCTCCAGTCATCCTCGCCATGCCAGACCAACTGTTGCACTGTTTTTGGATCAGTCTGGGAGACGTAACGCCGCCAATGCCGTCGGCCATCCCAGATTAATAACAGAGAAAAAGGCAGTGCCGCCCAAACCGCGACTGGCATAAACCATAACAGCAACAGCGCACCAGAGTAGACGAGAAATAGAAAATTTCGCAGATAATGCGAAGGGGAAATTTCAAGGTGAAAGTGGTTGGTTTTTGATCCGTTCAACGACATCGGCAATCCCTGCCTCTTCTGAGATGGTTTCATTAAAGAGTAGATCCTGAAGCGTCTGGTCTGACAGTGCCAGTAGCTCATTAAAGGCCACCTGAACAGCTTCACTTTCCTGCTCATAGCAACTATCCAGGAAACCGCGCAACAGCAACTCCAGCTCCAGCATGCTGCGCCGGCACTGCCACTGTAGACGTGAAACTTCGCTCATATTGAATGCTTCAACATCAATTTTTTGATATGACCAATCGCTTCAGTGGGATTAAGCTGTTTAGGGCAGACATTCATGCAGTTCATGATGGTATGACACCGGAACAGTCGATAAGGGCCTTCCAATTCATCCAAGCGCAATGCCGTGGCCTGATCGCGGCTATCCGCAAGAAAACGCCAGGCCTGCAACAAAGCCGCTGGCCCTCTGAACTTATCAGGGTTCCACCAAAAGGAGGGACAAGCAGTAGAGCAACAGCCGCATAAGATGCACTCATATAAACCATCCAGCTTGTCACGATCCTCTGGTGACTGTAGCAGCTCGGTTTCAGGCATCGGGTCATGGTGAATAAGATACGGCTTAACCGCGCGGTATTGGTGGTAAAACGTACTCATATCGACAATCAGATCCCGGATAATCGGCATGCCCGGCACCGGGTGAACGGTCACTGGCTCTTTTAAATCGGCCAGTGGAGTGATGCAAGAGAGACCATTTGTCCCGTTGATATTCATCGCATCAGAACCACACACCCCCTCACCGCATGAGTAACGCACTGCGAGGCTCTCATCCTGCTCTTTAATCGCCTTAAACGCATCCAGCAGCATCATGCCGGGAGTCACCTCTACTTCATACTCCTGAAGGTAAGGTTTTTCATCTGTTTCCGGGTTAAATCGTTGAATCAAAAAACGCATTATTACCTCGTCATATTCGCAGAGAATTTAAGGAAGTTCAGGATAAATAAGGGCAATTTCAGCCAGCGCAAAATAATCATGTCGTGTTCAGAGCTTCCTTAATAGACCCGTGGCTTAGGTGGAAAAGAGTCAACCGTCAGTGGTTTCATGCGCACTGGCTTATATTCCAGCCGTAAATCGGTGGTAAAGAAAAGACTGTGTTTTAACCAATGCACATCATCCCGTTCTGGATAGTCGGTGCGAGAGTGTGCGCCACGACTCTCTTTGCGGCTGGCGGCTGACACCACAGTGGCCAATGCGACCTCAACCAGATTCTCCAGTTCGAGCGCCTCGATTCGTGCGGTATTAAAAATCTGACTATGGTCTTGCAGGCGAACATCCTGCAGCCTCTGGCGAATATCCCTCACCCGCTCAATCCCCTGATCAAGAATTTCCTGATTTCTAAAGACCCCGCAATACTCCTCCATGGTCTTCTGTAGCTCATCTTTCAAGCCTTGCACTGTTTCACCTTTACCTTTGAGGCTCCAACGCTCAAGGCGAGCCAACGCCTGCTCCACACTCGCCATATCCAGAGGGCGATGCTGGCGATTTTCCTTGAGGTATTTGATAATATGATTACCCGCCGCTCGACCAAACACCACAATATCTAGCAGCGAATTCCCCCCCAGGCGATTCGCCCCATGCACCGAAACACAGGCACACTCACCTGCCGCATAGAGGCCCGGCACCTGTTCTTCCGAGGTGTTGGCCATCGGCACCACAACCTGTCCATTGCGGTTGGTTGGAATCCCGCCCATGGTGTAGTGAGCAGTAGGATAGATGGGGATCGCCTCATAGGCCGGGTCGATATGCAGGAATGTTTTTGCGGTTTGGCGAATACCCGGAAGGCGCTTTTGTACAACGTCCTCACCAAGGTGGTCCAGCTTCAGCAACACATGATCACCGTTAGGGCCGCAACCGCGCCCTTCTTTCACTTCGGTGTAGATTGCACGGCTGACCACATCCCGCGAGGCCAGATCCTTGGCATGCGGTGCATAACGCTCCATGAAGCGTTCGCCATCTTTGTTCAATAGATAGCCCCCTTCACCACGGGCACCTTCAGTAATCAACATCCCTTTGCCAGCAATACCGGTGGGATGAAACTGGAAAAATTCCATATCCTGTAGCGGAATACCCGCACGCAACGCCATGCCCAAACCATCACCGGTGTTAATGCGGGCATTGGTATTGGTTCGAAAAATCTGCCCCGCACCACCGGTTGCCAGCAGCGTCGTCTTGGCCTCAATGATTAGCGGTTCACCGGTCTCAATCTCCAGCACCACTGCACCCAATATCGCCCCCTCTTTATCGCGAATCAAGTCGATAGCAAAATACTCGTCAAAAAAGTGTGTTCTGGCCTGAATGTTTTGTTGATAGAGCGTGTGCAACATCGCATGCCCGGTTCTATCAGCCGCAGCACAGGTTCGTGCCGCCTGGTCACCACCAAAGTTTTGACTCTGCCCACCAAAGGGGCGTTGGTAAATCTTGCCATTATCCAGCCGAGAAAAGGGAACGCCTGCGTGCTCCAATTCAACCACCAGATGCGATGCCGCACGACACATATACTCAATTGCATCCTGATCTCCCAGGTAGTCGCTGCCCTTGATGGTGTCATACATATGCCAGTGCCAGTTATCCGGCACCACATTTGCCAAAGCTGCATTGATACCACCCTGCGCGGCAACCGTATGGGAACGGGTTGGAAAAACCTTAGAGACCACCGCCACATTGGCATCCGCCTTGGCGAGCTGTAGTGCCGCACGCAAACCACCACCACCCGAGCCGATCACCAGGGTATCGAACTTTCTTCTTGCCACACTCATAGGTAAGCCACTGTAAATAACGCCCGAAATACCCACAGGGTCAGGCTGATCAAAGAGATACCCAGACTAATCAAGACAACCAGACGAATGGGTACGTTATGAAGATAGTCGAGAATCACATCGCGCAAGCCGACCCAAACATGCAGAAACAGGCTGACAAAAAATATCGCGGTCGCCATCCACATCACTGGATGCGCAAACCACTCCCGCCACGCCTGATAATCTGTCGGTGGGCAGCTGTAAATAGCCAGCATAAAAAACAGTAAAAACCCCAGCATGTAGACCGCACTGATACGCTGAAACAACCACGGTCTGAAACCACCCAAGCTCCATCTCATAACCAGATCACCACAATTGCAATTGATAGAATTAGCGCTGTCAGCGCGTGGGTTATCCACGCACTTCGACGTGCCGATGTTTTTAGTATCCCGATATCAATATCAATCAATAAAAAACGAATACCGGCAATAAGATGGTGAGACAAAGCCCAGGCACCCACGGTAAGCACCAGTTTTAACAGGGGTGATTGCAACAACTGCTGCACCTCTGCAAACCCCTGGGGGCTACGCAGTGAGAGATCAAACAGATAAATTAACAGCGGAATACAGGTCGCCAAAAGCAGACCGGAGAGTCGATGAAAAATTGAGACCATACCCGTAACAGGCAGGCGAATCTTGGTAAGGTTGAGAAAAACCGGCCGTTGATTTTTATTCATACGAGACCTTTGCGCGAAAAATAGTTTTTATTCCAGCAAGGAAAAAACGATCGAAAAACCGGAGTTTACTGGAGTAAACGAGGATTTTTAGATCATTTTTAACCCCGCTGGGGCGGAAAGTATGAATCGTACAAAAGTCTTTCATAAAGTGATCAGATAATACTTATAGTTAGATTTGCCTTGCCACGTCCACCAAGACAAGTAAATATAGTAATATCACACCTCTGAATTTTGTCTACTTTAAATTATCCCAATAGGCACAGCATATATATGAAAGATAACTGGAAAGAGTACCTTGAGCATGATGCCGGCGCGATCTTCAATGAGATGGCTGTTGAGCATTTTGGTAATCCGGAACGTGAGTCACGGGTCTCCACTGCTGGCAATACCATCATGGATCTTAGCCAATTCGGGTTGATCGCCATTCACGGTGAAGATGCAATTAGCTTTATGCAAAATCTATTCTGTAACGATGTCCGGAATGTCGATACAAACACCAGCCAGCTCAGTGCCATCTGCAATGCAAAGGGTCGCGTTTTAGCTAATTTTCGTATTTTTATGCTCGGTGACAGCTATTACCTGCAACTCCCGGTCAATCAGGTTGAGGGGATATTAAAAAAATTACAGATGTACAAACTGATGTCCAAAGTTGACATCGTCGACGCCAGCAATAGCTTTGTGCGTATTGGCTGCTGTGGCCCCACCATCGAGCAAGAACTGGCCGCAATATCAACAACACTACCCGAATCGGTAAATGATGCTATTCAACAAAACAAGCTCACCATCATTCGCATATCGGATGCACTGCCGCGCTTTGAACTGATAGGTGAATTTGAAGAGGTCAAAACAGCTTGGCAACGACTCAGTGTGCAAGCGGCTCCAGTAGGCAGCTACCAGTGGCAGCTGCATGACATACTTAACGGCATCCCTAACATCGAGTCAGCCGTCGGCGAAGCGTTTGTACCACAAACCGCCAACCTGCATAAAATTGGCTCTATCAGCTTCACCAAAGGTTGCTATCCGGGACAGGAGGTGGTCGCCCGTTCACAATACCTGGGCAAACTTAAACGACAGATGTATTTAGCTCACATCGACGGTGATACCCCCGCCCACCCCGGCGACAAGGTCTTCAATATTGAGAGTGGTGAAGTATCCGGCAAGGTCGTCAACTGCCAACGCTCCGCCGACCAGGGATACGAACTACTAGCCGTATTGCGTATTGCCGATACCAAAACGGCGACACTGGCACTCAACTCAATAGAGGGAACAAAACTTGAAATAGGTAAACTTCCCTATCAAGAACCCGATGAAACTGCTTAGCAGCTACAATTCAGAGACCTTTGCACGAAAGATAATTTTCGCTCCAGCAAGGAAAAAACGATTGAAAAACCGGATCCCGACACGGATGTCGGTTATGAAGGCATTGCAGGAGCACCTTGCCAGTTTACAACTGTAAATGAAGGTTTTGAAATTATTTTTAACCCAAATTGGGGCGGAAAATATTAATCGTACAAAGGTCTACTAATAGATCCCTAATCCCCAGATAGCATCTTAGGCCGCAGGCGGCCTAAGATGCTATCTGGGGATTAGGGTAGATGACAAAAAGGAAATAGAGTGAGTACTACCGTTGAATTTACTGATAGTCTTCTAAGAAACTTGGAAACTAATTCGTTAGTACTGCCAGTTCTTCCTGATGTCGCCCTCAAGGTTCATTCGCTACTCAACAACCCCAAAGCCACCGTCACTGAAATTGCTAAAGCACTCAGTATGGATGCCGCCATCTCAGCACGCGTCATTCAAGTGGCAAACAGCCCGATGTTCCGTGGTCGGGACGCCATCGAGGATCTGAACACCGCCATCATGCGCATGGGGCACGCCTTGGTACGCAGCCTGGTGACCGTGATGCTAGTGGAGCAATCTCACCACCCCAAGTCTCCCCTTCTACGCCAACGTATTTCTCACCTTTGGAAACACAACACACAGGTAGCGGCACTCAGCTATGTACTAGCACGCAACTACACCTCGCTCAAACCGGATGAGGTAATGCTAGCCGGACTACTACATGATATTGGCGTACTCCCGGTTCTAGAGCATGCGTTAAACTTCCCCGAAATAATCAACAACCCCCAAACACTTGATGACGCCCTCAAAGAGACTCACACGATTGTTGGGGCGCGTATTCTTGAAATTTGGAAATTTCCAAAAGCCTTCATCCTCACCGCAGCAGAACATGAAAACCTCAACCGAAAATCAACTCATACGCCCGAGCTAGTCGATGTGGTAACTGTCGCCAACCTACATAGCACCATTACCGTCTGCGGCCCCCGATCTAAAGCGAACTGGGCTGACATATCCGCATTCAAATCATTAGGGCTAACACCAGAAGAGAGCATTCAAACCCTGAAAGAAGCGGCTGAAGAAATTAGAAATGTTCTTCATTTTTTCCGATCTTAAGGGATGTAGAATTTATTAAAATACCGCTCTTACTTGTCTTTTTTCCCACCCTATCTAGGCCGGTATTCGTTGCGTAGCTCACTATGCGCCCAATACCGGCCTAGATAGGGTGAACAACAATTCGGCCTATAATAACGGTACTTTAACTTCTTCTACATCCCTAAGAGCAAAAAAGCACTTTCAAAAATAGATCACTCAAACTGCTCTATGCCGGACACTGTCACAACTGGCAACTTATTTTGAAAAACGGCCAACCACACGCCCTCATCACTCGTAGCATCTTACTCGGCGCCATATTCAAAAGAACTGACACAACGGAGTCATATGCAATCATGGGCCACCACTCAATTATGTTTCTACCTCTTTATTTTTTAAAAACATGTGTTAGCATCCGAAAGTACTTGGCCGCCTTAAAACCTTAATAATATTCACGTTTTTCATCTCATCAAGATTAAAAATACTCTAAAAAATTTATTTGTACTCGATACCAACATTCATATTGGTATCCATTTTTTTCAGATTATTTTTCTCGCCTAACATGCCGAGTGCTAGCGCTGAGATGAAAGCTATTTTTTGTTCGCATAGGAGATGTGTCATGGTTAACAAATTATTTGCTGGCATTTTGATGTCGGTTGCCGCTTTTTTGATGGTATCAGTGGTTGGGGTCTCTACTGCAACAGCGGGTGCTGCGGGATATTGGACTACCAAATCAGGAGAGGTTTGGCGTACTGAAGCGGGGCAGTGTTGGCGTACCAGCCATTGGGAACCAAAACATGCGATTGTTGAATGTGAAGGTATCGTTGATGGTGATGGCGATGGCATTGCCGATGATGCTGATGCTTGTCTCAACACACCCACAGGCACAAAGGTGGGGGCTAATGGCTGTGAGCAGGATCTTGATGGTGATGGTGTGGTTGATAGCAAAGATCGCTGCCCGAATACTGTAAAAGGAGTTGACATCGACAATCATGGTTGTAAAAAACAGCCGATCGATAGTGATAACGATGGAGTAACCGACAACAAAGACCGTTGCCCGAATACAGTGGTGGGTACTGCGGTTAATGCAATCGGATGTGAACTAGACAGCGACGGTGATGGCGTAGTTGATAGCAAAGACCGCTGCTCTTCCACTGCTAAAGGAGTGGATGTTGACGCCACTGGTTGTAAAAAGCAGTTGCTGGACGGTGACGGTGACGGTGTTGTCGACAGCCAGGATCGCTGCCCAAATACAGGCTCAGGCCTTGCTGTAAATGCAGCGGGTTGTGAGCTGGACAGCGATGGTGACGGTGTGGTTGATAGTAAAGATCGGTGTGCGGCCAGTGCAGGCGGTGCAGCGGTTGATGCCAGTGGATGTAAGCTTGAAGAGAATATTGTACTGAAGAGCGTTAACTTTGAAACAAATTCAAATTTGTTAACCAGCGGCTCATACTCATCACTTGATGAAGTAGCTGAAACTCTTAAGCGCTATCCAACAATGAAAGTAGAGGTTGCGGGATATACTGATAGCAGCGGCAAAGTCAGTTACAACCAGATGCTTTCACAAAAACGTGCTGAAGCAGTTGTGAGCTACCTCGTCTCCAAGGGAGCTCCAGCGGCTAACTTAAGTGCAAAAGGTTATGGGCCAGCATCTCCGATTGCAGATAATGGCACTCGTGCGGGTCGAGCAATAAATCGCCGGGTTGAGTTGAATATTTCAACTCGTTAAACCGAGTTTCCTTAACCAATAAGGCCAGGCTCTATTTAGAGTCTGGCCTTTTTATTGGGCTACTATTTTCGGGAAAACCACTGGGCAGACTCAAAAAAATAATGAGTGAAAACCACAGGAAACAACAGGAAACAACAGGAAACAACAGGAAACAACAGCGAGAAAATTACCAGCAGCGCCCCATTAAAGGAAAGCCTAGCAGCCAGTAAGAGTTGAGAACTATACTTTCAGGCTTGGCTTTCTGAAGAGGCCATATGTAGTGGGCTTGGTATTTTTTGTCGGTTTTTTTTACAGACTGTAAATCTCATCACTTTTGTTGTTATTTTTATAGTTTAAAATCAATGTATTATACCAACCACAGATATTGGCCTATTTTATGCTTCAATCCCAATTGTATCTTGAAAAAACCGAATCCAAACTCACTTAAGGAAAGCGAACGTATGAAAAATACTCCATGGGCAGCACCCTTCCCAAAAAGTGCACTCTCTGCGGCTGTTTGTCTCGGACTCGTTGTTGCAGCATCAAATGCACAGGCGATGGTTTTAACTGCTGAAGCTACGGTTGCTCTTCCGTTATCAACTCCCGTTACCGAGTCTGAAATAGACCCAAGCTATGTTAGCGTCTCTGTTGGTGACTATGGTGTCAGCGGTGATGCCTATGCATCGGCTTGGGGAAATGATAGCGGCAGCATGTTTGCACGCAGTAGCGGTGGTGGCTCTTTCGACGCTGATAGCAGTATTCGACAGTCAGTGGAGTTCACCAATACCACAGGAACCACACAAAACTATTTTTTCGATTTCACGATCAATAATGGTTCTCTCTCAGCCTATGACTATGATGCGCTGGTAGTTGGTGAATACGTACAAGCGGCAAATGATGTGGCAATTATGCTGAATGGTGTTGATATATTCACCAGTCAAGCGACCCTGATGTCTACAGATAGCGGTACAATTTTAACCACTGGTGGTATTGAACTGGGCACTTACACCACAGATTCCGATTACTACTCTTGGGGCACTTATACTGGCACGCTTGACTTGGGTATTTTCAATCCAGGTGAGAGCTTCCTTCTGGAGTACGATATTTTAACGTCAGCCGACAGCAACGTTTCCTCATCTTTCGATTGCGGAGGTGACGGTTATGGTAGCCCGGGCAATGATGGCTGGTGGGAAGAGGAGTTCGGCTCCTGCTACTCAAATTATGGTGTATCACGATTCGGAGATCCTTTCGGCATCAATGGCATGCCAATTTCACCACTTACTGTGACCAATGTCTCTGTTCCTGAGCCTAGCATGCTATTCCTGCTAGCTGGAGGAGTTGCTGGACTTGCATTTGCAGGTAGAAAGCGGGCACGCAAAGGCTAGTCGCTTTTAAAAGACTGAATAATAGAAAAGGCACGGCGACGTGCCTTTTTTATTGCCTAAGCAAATCATCACAAGCAATGACAATCTCTTCCAGTTGCTCCTGTGAATCAAACCCCTGGTAATGCTTTGCAAATAGTTTGACCCTTTTTTCACACTCCCGATCATTGAGTGCATATTTAATTGCCTTGCCGAACTCTGCCTGCTTCGCTCTGATGTCGATGGTGTTGGATAGTTTAAGGTGATTAAGTTTACCAGCCAGCAGCAGTTGTTCGAGCTGCGTGGGTATCAGTAGTAGTGGAATTCCCATCAATAGCGTGGCAGCAACGGTTCCATGCCCCGCATGGCAGATAACAAGATCTGCTTTCCCCTCCATACTTTTTATCTGGATAGGCTCCAGAGAGAAGCAAATATTCTCCTCGGTATAGCGTTCAGTGGCGGTTTTTTCCATTCCAGCACAATGGATAAGAGTGTTTGCATCGATACCTTTCAAGCTCAGCAACAAGCTATCCAATAAATCGTATTTATTGTTGGTGTAGATAAATATATTTTGTTTGCCATTTCTAGGCCAAGAAGCCTCTACCCCGGAAGTATCTGAAAATCTGGGGCCCCAATACTCCTCTGTACTGCGATGGCTGTAGTGATCAAGTTCCGGCAGCGTACACAGAAAATTTTCATCCACATCGAAGAGTTGATGTAGATAATCCAACTCATCAACAGCAAAATGTCGCAATACACTGTTGATAACCTCCAGCACCTCCGTTTCGATATGTTGTAAAAAATCCGGTGGCGTGTTGAGCCAAGGAGTGATAGAGGGGAGAGGACAAACCAGTGGTGGTGAAAAAAAGCCGGTACCAAACAGTGTTGCGGGTAATTTCAGTGTTCTTGCTGCAATTAATGCGGTTGGAGCGTGGTCTGCGATGATTAATGTGGTGCCGTATGTGCAAAGCTTTTCTCGCCATTGCTGCACCAAAGATAACAATGACTCTTTTGAATCATATCCACAGCGTTTAATGATATCAGCATAGCTGATAGTGGGTGCGGCATATCTCTTCCCCCCCCCCCATATAGGGGCATTCATATAATGCACCGGCATCTCTTTGAAAAAGTGATGAGCGCTGCTTGTATCTCTTAGCAAAGCACTGACACAGTATCCCTTAGCAATCAGCTTTTCTGCCAGAGGCTTAAAGCCAGCAATATGCCCATAACCACCACCAAGTTCCCAGCAAAATGTAATATTAGACATAGCAGACACCCATTCCCTAACTATACAATAAATCGCCCCAACGATCTGTCCACGGTCAAAAAAAAACCCCAATCAGGTTTGGCACCTAATTGGGGTTCTTTAGAATAAAAGCCTGACAGTGACCTACTTTCACATGGGAGCCCCCACA
>JAFLJP010000111.1 GCA_022712945.1 Gammaproteobacteria bacterium
CAAACGATTTATCCGTTGAAAAATCGCAGTCTCAGGGCGTTTGAGACCACTGTTACCGAACTCATGGCCATGGCCGTACCCGCGATCATCGGGTTGAGTGTCGGGCCTCCGAAGATGTGCAGCACCCCGGCGGCCACCGGGATGCCGATGGAGTTGAATGCGAACGCCCAGAACAGGTTTTGCTTGATATTCGTCATGGTCGCTCTGGACAGGTTAAAGGCGGTCAGAAGTGCATTCAGGTTGCTCTTCATCAGTACCACGTCACCGGATTCCACGGCCACATCAATGCCGGACCCCATGGCCACGCCGATGTCCGCCTTGGCAAGAGCCGGGGCATCGTTGATGCCGTCACCGACCATGGCGACTTTGTTGCCCTCACTCTGAAGCTTGTCTATTTCCGCGGCCTTGCGGTCGGGCATGACGCCAGCGATGACCGTGTCAATACCCGCCAGCCCGGCCACGACCCGGGCCGTGACCTCGTTGTCGCCGGTGAGCATGATCGGGGTCAGCCCCATCGCCTTGAGCTTGCCGATGACCTCCGGCGTTTCCTTGCGCATTTCGTCGGCAATGGCGAAGATCGCGTTGAGTCGGTTTTCACAGGCAAAGTAAACCGCGGTTGCGCCCTGATTTGCGTAGCGCGTGACGGCCTCCACGGCCAGAGAGTCT
The DNA here is from genome assembly GCA_022712945.1 of Gammaproteobacteria bacterium. Lineage (GTDB taxonomy): Bacteria > Pseudomonadota > Gammaproteobacteria > RBG-16-57-12 > RBG-16-57-12 > JAFLJP01. Next base: position 667 of record JAFLJP010000111.1, read on the forward strand.
CCTTTGAGGTCGATCTCGTTATCAACCATGAACTCCCTGTTGCCGATGAGCACGTTTTGATCCCCGATGGTCGCCTTGATGCCCTTGCCGGGGATGGCCACGAAGCTGTCGGGCTGCGGTGCGTTCAGGTCGTGTTCCCTTGCGTAGCGGACGACGGCCTGAGCCAGCGGATGTTCTGACTGACTCTCGGCAGACGCGGCCAGAGAGGCGGCCTCGGTCTGGTCCATGGAGCCTGTGACCATGGTGATATCGGTCAGCTCCGGGCGGCCATGGGTCAGGGTGCCGGTCTTGTCGAAAACTACGGTGGTCAGGCTGCCAGCTTCCTGCAAGGCTCGCCCGGACTTGATGAGTACGCCGAGCTGTGCGCCGCGTCCGGTGCCGACCATGATGGAAACCGGTGTTGCCAGCCCCATGGCGCAGGGGCAGGCGATGACCAGAACGGCCACGAAGATGCGTAGCGAAAACGGGAAACCGGCATGGCCGATGAAATACCAAGCCAGACCGGAGAGAACCGCAATCATCATGACGGTGGGGACAAAATAGTAGCTGATCTTGTCCGCGAGATTGGCGATGGGAGCCTTGGACCCCTGCGCTTCCTGCACCAGCCGGATGATCCGGGCCAGCATGGTGTCTTTGCCCACGCGCTCGGCAGTGATGGTCAGTGCGCCAAAGGTGTTGAGTGTGCCGCCTGCCACCGGATCACCGGTCTCCTTGTCCACGGGCATGGGTTCGCCGGTCAGCATGGATTCGTCCACGCTGGAGCGGCCATCGGCCACCACGCCGTCCACGGGAAGACGCTCGCCTGGCTTGATCAGCAGGGTGTCTCCCGGTTCGACTTCGTCGATGGAGATGACGATTTGCTCACCATCCCTGATCAGTGTGGCCGTGTCCGGGGCCAGTTTCATCAGGGCGCGGATGGCATCGGATGTCTTGATCTTGCTCGCCGCCTCGAAATACTTGCCCAGTGAAATCATGGCGATAAGCACGGCAGCGGATTCAAAATAGAGGTCCATGGCAAGACCGGTGGCGGTCTGGAAGTCGCTCATGCCGAGGATTATGGTGTTCCATAGCGAGTAGAGGAAGGCCGCGCCCGTACCCATGGCGACCAGCGAGTCCATGTTTGGTCCGCCGCGCAGCAGGGCCGGGATGCCCTGAAGATAGAAATTGCGGCCCGACCAGACCACGGGCAAGGTCAGGGCGAGCTGAACCAGCGCGAAGCTGAGCGGTGCGTGCATGGGGTCGAGCCAGACAGGCAGCGGCATCCCCCACATATGGCCCATGGACAGGATGAGCAGTGGCAGCGCGAACAGGAAAGCGGGGATCATCGCCCGTTTTTGGGCGGCCAGCCGGTCTTCGGCTTCCTTGCGTTTCTTCTCGAAAAGATTGTCGGTCTCGGATAGCACTTCCGAGGAAAATCCGGCGTCCGTAATAGCCTGACGGATGGCCCGACGCGAGACCTGCGCCGGATCAAATGTGAAGCTGCCGGTATTGGCGGCCAGATTGACGGCGGCTTCGGTCACGCCGTCCATTTTTCCGGTGACGCGCTCGATGCGTGATGAACAGGCCGCGCAATGCATGCCGCCGAGGTCGAGATTGAGTTTCTCCAGCCCGGAACCGGAAATGGTCGCGGACGGAAATTCCGCCTCAAAACCGAGGCCTTTGATACGTTGGGCCACAGACTCGGTAGTCACCATGTCCGGGTCATAGGTCAAGGCCAGGGTCTCGGCAGCCAGATTGACAGCAGCCGTTTCCACGCCATCCATGCCACCCACCACGCGCTCGATACGCCCGGAACAGGCCGCGCAATGCATGCCTTTGATTTGTGCTTGAATCGTAATCATAAATACATCCTCGTTAGCATCGTTGAGAGGCTATAGTGCGCATTGGGATGCGGTTTGGCAAGTAGTGATAATGAAGCTGTCAGGAAAGGAATTTTTCAATGACAGACATGGCGGACAAGACTTGTTTTCGGTCATCAGCAGAGAGATGAGCCAAGGCTTCTTCGGCTTGAGCGGCAGCCTTTGTGTGCAGTCTTTCCATGAGAAGTGCGCCCTTGTCGGTCAATTTCAGATCCTTGACACGGGCATCCTGTTCGGAAGATTTTTCAGCCACCCAGCCGAGATTGGCAAGGCGTTTGAGCAGTCGGCTAAGGTATCCCTTGTCAAGGTTCAGGCGGCGCATCAACTCTCTGGCGGGTGAACCGGGCCGGGTGTCCAGTTCATAGAGCACCCTTGCCTCGGTCAGAGTCACAGGGCTGTCGTACAGTGAATTGCTCAACAGGCCTAGATAGTTCGTGTAGAACCTGTTGAAATGCCGAAACCGGCTAATCTGGTATTGTTTTTTCATGGGCTAAGTCTTTCTATGTTAGTTGACAAAGTCAACCAATATAGCGCAAGGTGGTCCCATGACCGCAGTCACCATCCATCCATACCGGCCCGGCGCCATCGGCGAGACAGTTCGCCATCACGCCATATATTACCTTGAACATTGGGCGTTCGACGTTCGTTTTGAAACGCAGGTCGCACGTGATATTTCCGAGTTCATCAGTCAGATGGATTCGTCGCAGGACGGTTTTTGGTGGGCGGAAAAAGGGGATAAATTCGCCGGAGCCGTGGCCGTGGACGGCACTTGCGCAGGAAAAGGGCAGGCTCGTATCCGCTGGTTCATCGTGCCGGAACGATTTCAGAATGATGGTGTCGGGACGCTGCTTTTCGATCAGGCCCTGCAATTTTGCCGGGAACGGGATTTCAGGTCAGTCTATCTGTGGACATTCGAGGGATTGGGGGCCGCCCGGAAGCTATACGAGCGCACCGGGTTCAAGCTCGTGGAAGAGCAACAAGGCTCACCTTGGGGACCGGATATCCTTGAGCAGAAATTTGAAATGGAGCTATGACCTTTTCAGATCACCGCTGCCAGCATCCTCCCCGGCGGAGGCAGGAGGTTCTCGGTACTCTTGGCATAGGCGGTCAGGGCGGTCTGGATCAGGGCTTGGGAGGGTTCGGTCTGACCCTGTGACATGTCGCGGTCACGGTAGTATGCGCCCTCGCGTCCGACCTTGGCCCGCAGGGTTTCCACTTCAGTTTCGACCTTGAAGGATTGAGCCTTTTG
>JAFLJP010000136.1 GCA_022712945.1 Gammaproteobacteria bacterium
AACATCGAAACCGTGGATGCCAGCGGCACCACCAGCAACATATCAGGCAACACCCTGCGTGGAGGAACGACTCACAACAACTGGCTGGTGGATGCGGATAACAGCGGCACCGTCTCCGGAATTGCCTTCCGTCACTTCGCCAACCTAGAAGGCAGCAGCGCAGTTGATACCTTCAACATCCATGCCGCGATTAGCCGCATCCATGCCGGTGATGGCGCCAACATCATCAACGTCAATACCCTGGGTCGTGTCGTGGGCGAGCTGATTACCGGTATCGACGGCGACACCATCACCGTTGATGGCACCGTGGGTGCGATGAATGCCGGTGATGGTGACAACACCGTCACCATCAATCGCTCGGGCGATGTGGCCGGAGCCGTGATAACCGGCACCGGTAGCGACACCATTACCGTGGCAGGCCGTGCCGCCTCAATCAACACCGGAGAAGGGGATGACCAGATTGAACTTGCCGGCGTGGTCACTGGTTTGATTAATGGGGGCGCGGGCAGTGACCAGTTAACCCTCACCGGGCCCGACGATCAGACCATTGAGCTAGGTAATCGCAGTAATGACAACCTGAATATCCACCTTATCGAAACCCTCACCGCCAATACGGGCAGTCGCAATACCCTGATCAGCGACAGCGGTGCGGCTGTTAACAACTGGGAGATCACCGGTACCCGTAGCGGCCATATTAACGATGGCACCACGATGACAGTGTTTAATCACATCGACCACCTCACCGGCGGAACAACGATCGATCACTTCAACCACAACCTGAGCAGCGGCCAGTTTGCCGGGCTGATTAATGGCGGCGGCGGAAACGATACGCTGGATATTTTGACCGTGGGTGACCGCACCATTGAATTAGGTCTCAATGGTGACATCGCCAACCTGAATATCGCCCTAATCGAAACGCTTACCGCCAATGCGGATAGTGTGAACACCCTGGTCGGCGACCGTGAGGCTGTCACCCATGATTGGGAAATTACCGCAGCTCGCAACGGCCATGTAAATGACCAGACCACCACCACCACCTTTAGCAATATCGACCATCTGACTGGCGGCGCAGGTCGTGATAATTTCACGCTCAGCGCAGCGGGTTTTGCCGGTTTGATTCGTGGTGGTGCCGGTGATGATCGCCTGATCATTGCGGCGGCTGGTAATCAACTGATTGAGATCGGCAACCGAGTGAACGGTAACCTGAATATTTACCAACTGGAAAACCTGACCGCCAATGGTACAGCGGCAAGCAATGAATTGATCGGTGATATTGATCGGCTCGCCTTTATCAGCAGCTGGGAGATTGATGGTGCCAACAGCGGTACCTTGAATGATGGATTAAACGCGCTTCGCTTTAATAACATCACCGATCTGAGCGGCACCGCCGCTACCGACAATGTGACCATTGTGGGAGGGGCGACCTCCGGTCTCTCTGGTTTGATTAATGGCATGGGGGGAAATGACAGCCTAACAATTACCGCAACCGGTGATCGCACCATTGAGCTAGGTGCGCGCAGCAATAGCAACCTGAATATTGATCAAATCGAAACCCTCACCGCCAATACGGGCAGCAGCAATACCCTGATCGGCGACAGCGATGCAGCGATTAACGACTGGGATATTACCGGCAGCCGCAGCGGCAGTGTCAATAATCACACCACCCTGACGCAGTTTAATCACATCGACCACCTCACCGGCGGAACAACGATCGATAATTTCGACCACAACCTGAGCAGCGGCCAGTTTGTGGGGTTGATTCATGGCGGCGGTGGAAACGATACGCTGGATATTCTGACCGTGGGTGACCGCACCATTGAATTAGGTCTGAACGGCGATGCCGCCAACCTGAATGTCGCCTTTATCGAAACCCTCACCGCCAATGCGGATAGTGTCAATACCCTGATCAGCGACAGCGATGCCAGCCCCAACAACTGGACGATCACCGGCACTCGCAGCGGCGACGTGAATGATCAAACCACCGTTACCCAGTTCGACAATATTGACCACCTCACCGGTGGTACAAGCAGCGATAACTTCGATCTTGCCAGCGGAGCGTTTGCCGGTTTGATTAATGGCGGTGCCGGTGCCGACAGCCTGACCATTACCGCAGCGGGTAACCAGATTGTTGAGATTGGCAACCGGGTGAACGGCAACCTGAATGTCTATCAACTGGAAACCCTGACTGCCAGCAGCGCGGTTGAACGCAATGAACTGATCGGTGATCTTGACCGAATCGCCTTCACCACCAACTGGAACATCGATGGCGACAACAGCGGCACCTTGGCTGATGGCGCAAATGCGGTTCGCTTTAATCACTTTACCGACCTGACCGGAGCCAGCGGCAGTGATCACTTTACCGTTTCGGGTGACGCGTCATCGGGCATATCCGGGCTGATTAACGGCATGGGCGGCAACGACCGGCTGGTCATTACAGCGACCGGTGACCGGGTTGTTGAGCTGGGTGAGCGCAGCAGTGACAATCTCAACCTATTCCAGGTTGAAAATGTCACCGCGAATACAGACACCAATAGTGAACTGTTGAGTGACAGCAATGCCACCACCAACAGCTGGATTATTGATGCGCTAAATGGCAATACAGTCTCTGATGGCGTCAACAGCACCGCATTCAGCAATTTCTCAACCCTCTCGGGTGGTACAACGATTGACGAATTCACCGTCAACTCCGGAGCCACCACCAACAATCTGAACGGGGGCGGGGGTGATGACCGCTTTGTGATTGCTGGAAGGGTGAACACCCTCAGCGGTGGCGACGGCTCAGATACCGTGATACTCAACACAGGCAGTGAGGTGGAGACGGTAAACCTAGGTAATGACGGTGACTTTTTCACCATTAACGATGGTGTTGTTACTGGTGAAGTCAATGCCGGTTCCGGTCGTGATGACATCACCATCAATGGCGGCACGGTGGAGGTTGTTCGGCTAGGTGCAGGGGATGACCGGTTTGTAATGAATGGCGGTACCATCAACAACGGTGTTTTTGGTGACGACGATGATGACACGTTCGTTGCCAATGGCGGCCGTGTTGATCTGTTTGATGGTGGCGATGGCAGCAATGACCGCGTGCGTTATGCCGGAACCGTGACCATTGCCCTAGGTGATGCGGTCGGTCTGGATGGCGTGAGAGTCAACAATATAGAAGGCATTGAGGCGGACGATGGCACCATCAATGCGCGGCAGGGTGTGATCACTGCCACCACATGGACTATCGATGGTATCAATGAAGGGCAAGTTTATGATGCGACAGACCCCGGGCAAATACTCTCTTTCAGTGGTTTTTCCACCCTCAACGGCGGCAGTGGTGAAGACAGCTTTAATGTCAGCGGTAATGGCTCGATATCCGGCAATGTCAACGGCAATGGGGGTAATGACAGCCTAAACATCGCGCTGGATGCGGGACGAACCGGTTCAGGGCAGATCAATTTCGACGGCGGATTAATGAATGACACCGTCACCATCACCGGGGTATCCGATGTCTATGCCGAAACCTATCACCCGGCTCAAGATGTCGAGGGAGCGACCTACGACCAGCTAGCCTACGACAACGGCCGTGGTGCGGGCCTGGATGTTAACTACCGTGGGACAGAGACAGTCAATGACCATATTCAAACAACCCGCCTCACCATTCACAGTGTGGGCAGTAGCGATGTTATTGAACTGGGCAACACGGTTTTTGGCACACTGAGCGGTGCGGTGAATATTCATTATACGGCGGGCAGTAAAAACAACATCTCCCTGCTCGCGCTCAACGGCAGTGACGTGAACCTCTCCAGCGATATTACCCTAGATGGTGAGTTGCGGATAACCGCCGACCAGATCAGCCAGGCCGATTCATCCCTCATCACCGCTAACCGTTTGACACTGGCGAATGTCAATCAGGCAGGCACCGCAGACAACCGCTTAACCACCAATATAAATGAGTTGGCGGTGATTGATCACAGCGGCACACTGTTTATCGATGAGCAAAACAGCCTCACACTGAGTGAAATATCTGGCAGTGCCGGCCGCATTGATATTGTTGCCGCCGGCTCAATCAGCAGCACCGCTGATCTGCAAAGCGCTGGAATACTCAGGCTTGATACCACCAACAACCTTGATCTATCGGGCGAAAATCTGTTTACCGGGGCCACGATATTGACTGCGGGTGAAGGCATAACACTGAGTGGTGCCAACACCTTCTCTGACACCGTAGCGATGACCGCAACCGATGCCATTCACTTAGGTGGCAACGTGGTCGCAGCCTCAAGCATGACCCTGAGTGGTGCGGATATCGGCTTCACCGGTGATAACCAATTCTCCGGGCCTGCCAGCTTTACCGCCACAGCCGGTGATATCGCCTTCAATGGCAGCAATGCTTTTTCTGATGCGGTTAACATGAACGCCAGCGGTGATATTCACTTCGACGGGAATATCACCGCTACGGCTGCCATGCTGCTCGATGCCACCAATATCAGCCTAATAGGGCAAAACCAACTGGCCGCAGTCGACTTCAACGCCAGCAATAACATCACCCTGACCGGCAATAACGCGTTCTCGGGTGCGGTGGATATAGCCGCCACCGGCAATATTGCTTTCGACGGCGATGTGGTCGCAGCCTCAGCCATGACCTTGAGTGGGGCAGATATCGGCTTCACCGGTGATAACCAATTCTCCGGGCCTGCCAGCTTTACCGCCACAAGCGGTAGTGTCACCTTTAATGGTGATAACAGCTTCTCTGATACGGTGGAGATAGGGTCAGCCAATGATATTACCTTCACCGATGATCTGAGCATCTCCTCAATGATGAGCTTGAATGCAGGCAATGAGATTAATCTGTTTGGCAGCAACAACCAGTTGAGTGGTGAGCTTACCCTGTCAGGAGAGACCATCAATATTAACAATACCGCAGCCACCACACTGGCCAGTGTCGTGGCTCAAAATCTGACCATAAACTCAAGCGGAGATATCACCAGCACTGGTGCGATTGTGGTGCACGATGGCAGTATGGGCGGCGTGACAAGCTTAACCTCAACAGAGGGCAGCATCATTTTAGAGAATGAAAACAACAACCTTGAACAGGTTAGCCTGACAGCCGCCAATGATGTCACCCTGGTTGAATCCGACGGTATTCTCCTTGCCGATGTCAGCGCCGGTGGCACACTCAACGTCACCGCCAATAACGGACTGGTTGCCAATGATGCCGCAATCGGTGATATGAGACTGGGCAGCATCACCGCCACCACCATCACCCTAAATGCCAGAGAAGGTGCCATTGTTGACCACTCCAGCCTTTTAACCGCAGAATCGGTCACACTGGCAGCCGCATCCGGTATTGGTCAGGGCAGTGTAGCCCATGATGATAACGGGTTTTCAGTGGAGTCAACCGGAGCCATCAACACAAACACCTCGACATTAAGTGTCATTAACGCCTCATTTGATGAGACAGGAGCGGTCTCAATGGCGGCAACCTCGGGCGCTGTCAATATCAACAACAGCGGCGACCTCACCGTTAATGATCTTCGCAACTATGGAGACATTATTCTGGAAAACAGCGGCAACATTACCCTGACCGTGACGGAAAATGGTGGGGCGATTGATGCCCATTACGGCGGAGAGATAACCGATACAAGTTACGCCGGCAGCGTCGCCCTGATCAATGGCGGCACAAACAACCTCTCAACCACCGGTATTGGTTATAACGAAGCGGATATTATCGGTGAAAACCTCTTTGTTAGTAGCGTGGCGCGGTTTGGTGATCAGGCAAGGCCCGTCAGGTTGAGAGCGAATAACCAATTTACGCTGCTTGCCAGCCAGGGTGCGGTATTCTACTTCGGCGGCAGACCGAACAGTGTCACCACCAGTGCCGATTTGGCGCTGCTGGTTATTCAGGGCTTCAGTGGGCTGTCGAGCCAACGACTGATCAATATTGAAACCCTGAGTGAAATTGATCCAGCGATTTTTACTGACATCAGAAACTATAACTACGACGACGTGGCCATACTGTTACCGGCCGACCAACGTTATGGGCGTGAGGACGGGGAAGAGGAAAATAATGAAAATAAAGATAAAGATGGATAATGATGGCCAGACTGATAACTAGAAAACCCCATGCGCTACTGTTTATGGTTGCGGCTGTTTACACTTCGACAGCAGTGGCCGAGTTTCTGGAAATGCCAGAGATTGAGCATTTCCGGGATGTGGAAGAGAAAACACTGCTCCGGGATCTGGATGTGCCTGCGGTACGTGACCGTTCGCCTGATCCTGCTGCGGGCCCCAGATTGGCTGTCTCGGAGTTCAGAATACAGGGGCTGATTGAGTTTCCCGAATTAGGCATTACCCGTGAAGCGTTAACGAAAATGGTTGAGAGTATCCGTTCTGACATTATGAGTGAAGGCAAGCTGCTTGAGTCGGGTTATACCACCGATGAGTTAGCTGAAGTGTCGGATCTTCTGGTGGAGATAGAGGAAGAGACCGTAGAGCGGCACGTCTCTCCACTTGAAGTTCAAAAACTGGTTTGGTTAATCAGGGAACAGCGCGGCAAGCGCGGTGTGACTCTGGGGCAAATTGAAGCGGTGGCGAATGAGATCACCCATTTTTATCGAGAGCGTGGCTTTGTTCTTGCCAAGGCATTTATCCCCAAGCAGCGTGTGCGGGACGGTGTTGTTACGCTTACCTTGTTGCTTGGGGTGTTGGGAGAGGTCTTGGTAAAAAGCAATGCGATGTATGATACCGGGTTATTGGATTCTGTGTTTGATGACCTGTTAACCAAACCGGTGACCAACAAAATGGTCGAAGAGAACCTGTTTATTATCAATGGTTTTCCAGGTATCAGGGTCGATGGCTATTTTGAGCCGGGTTATCAGGTCGGTGATACGCGATTAAATATTAATGTTAGAAATGAGAGTCGTTATAACGCCAATCTCAGAGTAGACAACCACGGTACCGATGAGTCTGGCTTATATCGGTTTTATGCAGACTTTCAGCTAAACAACCTGCTGGGGATAGCTGATTACATGAAGGTGGGTATGTTGCGGGCAAAGTCACCAGATAATACAACATACGGGCAACTGGTATTTGAGAGTAACTTTTTTAGCCCTAGATTTCGAGTGGGTATTGAGTCATCACGAAATCAATTTATCGTGGATCAATCGGAGAGCAATATTAATCTTGAGCTGAGTGGCGAAGTGGATGTTCTGAGTCTGTATGGGAAGTACATAAAGGCGCGGGGACGCACAAGAAACAGTGGTTATGAGTTCCGCGCCGAAACGGTCGCTTCTGACCTGCAAATTGGTAATGTAAATGATGACGCCCAGGATGAAGAGTTAAGGAATTTTTCGATAAAATATATGCTGGATTTTTTGGATGATACGAGCAAGCGCTTGCATGAGGCGAGCATCAAATATACACGGGGTAACTTCAAATTTGGAAAGGAGAATGGGCAAGATAAAAACTACGATATTTTATCGGCTGATTATACGCTGTTAACCTTTTTACGGGTTCCGTTTACAGAGAGCAGCTCGCGGCTTATTTTTCGTTCCGCTTTTCAATATTCTGGCACCAACCTGTCACCCATCGTACGCTTCTCTTTGGCGGGGCCACTGCGGACACGAGGATTTGCACCTAACTTTTTTACGGCAGACGATGCGCTCTATCTCGGAACTGACTGGGTGTTTGATAGCCCTGATATATTTGATATTCAAGCAGGGCCGGTTAATTTGAAGGAGTTTTTCAGGCCTTTTCTGTTTTTCGACTATGGTTACGGCAGACAGCATGCACTTGTCTCAAAAGACAAAAATAATACAGGGCAACTGGCAAATGCCGGTATCGGATTACAGTTTTCGTATGGCTATAATTTTAGCGGAAACCTGCAATTGGGTTATAAAGTGCTCAACCAGTTCACGGGTATTGACGAGCCGGAAGCCGACAGTAAAAGATTGTTGTTTGATATGCAGTACAGCTTTTAATTCATTGTTATTTTAGGTGAAATTAAAGAAATTCCAGTTTTGGTGAGTATGTTATGTAAATGAGCTGGAATTTTATTATAATGAGCCGCTGTCATCGGTACCATTTGTTGTGCGGTTTCAACCTTTCTGGACTTTCAATGGCTTTTGAATGCTGTGGGCAGCTCATGGGGTGAGGCTTGTGACGAATTGTGTAAGATGGTTCACGTTTTTTGAGTAACCTGTAGCTGTAGTGAATGTATGGGTTGTTCATTGCCGATAATTACCCTACTATTGCGAACCGAGTTATGGGTGTTTTTTGTTTAAACAGTATGGAGAGAAAAGTAATATGGCTATATATCTTGATTATGATGGAATAAAGGGAAACGTAACCGCTGAAGGTTTTGAAGAGTGTGTCAAAATCAGCTCGGTAAGCTTTGGTGTATCACGTCCGATCACGATGGAAGCGGGTAAAATGGCTAACCGTGAAGTGGGTAAGCCCAATATTTCTGAGGTGACGTTAACCAAAGAAGCTGATAACTCTGTTGCGGCGCTGTTTAAAGAGTCTGTTTCTGGCTCTTCAGGCAAAAATGCAATTCTTAAATTCACTCGTACTGGCAGCGACAGTGTTGAGGAGTTTATGGAATATTCACTGGAAAACTGCTTGGTTAGCAGCTACTACATCTCTGCTGCAGGTGATTCCGAGCCAGAAGAGACGATCACTCTGAGCTTCTCTAAGTGTGAAATCAACTACAAAGACCACGACGCAACCAACAAGACGGGCAGCCCGCAACGTGCAGGTTACGATCTGAGAAAAGCTGTACCGTTATAAAGCAAAATGAGATTGATGTTACCTGTTCAAGGTAGCATTGATCTCTTTTTTTTCTGCGCCAAGCATGATTGTATATCCTGGATTTGGGGTGTCTGTATCACTGCTACAAAAAATACTCAGGCTAGGGAGTTTAGTGAATGAGTGACTTTACTCAGGACAGCCGTCTTATTGCTATTGAAACACCTTTGGGTAAGGATGTTCTTCTACTTACTTCATTTGGTGGTATTGAGTCTATTTCATCCCCCTTTCTATTTAAGTTGACCGTACTCTCTTCAAATCTTGAAATTAAACCTGAAGAGCTTGTAGGTAAACAAATTAGCGTTAAAATTAAAAATGAATACGCTCGTGTTTTTAATGGTTTCGTGCATGATTTTACTTTTGGTGAAATTAAATCCAGCAGCTTTCGTGAGTACCACCTAACCATGGTGCCGTGGTTTAAATTTCTTTCCCACACCGAAAATCGTCGTATTTTTCAAGATAAAAACACAAAAGAGATTGTCTCGCAGGTGTTTTCTGATTTGGGATTCAGTGATTTTTATTTCAGGGCAGATGGCGGAAAGTCGAGAGAATACTGCGTTCAATACGGTGAAAGTGATCTGAAATTTGTCTCCCGATTGCTGGCAGAAGAGGGCTACGCCTACTATTTCACCCACGAAGAAAGCAAACACATGCTCATTATTGTTGACAAAGTGAATGCTTATGATGAGTGCAAGGAGACGAATCTATCCTATTCAAAAGGCTCAACGCCAGACTCTGAAATAAGGAGCTGGGAACATCGTTATGAGTTCAAGAAAGGTGGTTGGACTTTAAACGATTTTAATTTTAAAGAGCCGAATAAAAACCAGATAGTAGAGACAAAATCAAAAAACGAATTTGCCAATAACAGTAAATTTAAACATTACGAATACCCCGGTTTGTATGATGTTGAACTGGGCGAAAAGCTGGTTAAGGTTCGCATGGATGCAGAAGAGGTATCGATGGATACTATTATGGGTTCCGGTAACTGCAGCACCTTTTATGCTGGCGGCTTTTTTAAACTGGATAAACACGATGCCAAGAGTGAGCAGGGTAGCTACACCTTGCTGAGTGTTAGCCATCACGCTTCTGACTCCAGTTATTATGCGGGTGAAGGTGGTGAGTCGAGTTATGTTAATCAGTTTTACTGCATTCCATCTAAGGTACACTTTCGCCCTGTCCAGGAATATCACCGTCCCACAATGAAAGGGCCGCAGTCGGCGATAGTCACAGGCCCTGCTGGTGAAGAGATTCATATTGATAAATTTGGCCGAATTAAAGTCCAGTTTATCTGGGACCGGGAAGGAAAAAGTGATGAAAACAGCTCCTGCTTTCTGCGTGTGATGCAAGCTTGGGCGGGCAATGGATGGGGAACATCGTTTATCCCCCGTATTGGCCACGAAGTGATTGTTACCTTTCTTGATGGTGATCCTGATCGACCCATTGTGACTGGGGCGGTTTATAATGGTGTTAACAAACCACCTTATGAATCAAAAACACAAAGCGGCATCAAAACACACTCAACCAAAAATGGTACAGCAGCAAACTATAATGAACTGCGCTTTGAGGATCAAAAAGGGTCGGAACAGGTGTATATCCATGCGGAAAAAAACCTGGATACCATGGTTGAAAATGATGAGACCCTGACGGTCGATAATAATCGTACCAAAATTATTGGTAATGATGAGAACTCAACAATAGAGAATGACCGGAATAAAACGGTTAACAACGACCAGACGGAAACAATAACAAACAATAAGACAATTGATGTAGGTAACAATCATACGGAAGCGATTCAGGCGAATATGACAATTAGCGTCGATAAAGATCTTAAAGAGTCGGTTCGCGGTAAATACCTGGAAAATGTGACAAAAGAGTATGGCTTGAATGCCAAAACCATCACCATGAATGCTGATGATGAAATCATTATTAAAACTGGATCCGCAAAAATTGTGATGAAAAGCAATGGTGACATCACCCTCAGTGGCAAGACGATTAACATTAAAGGATCGGGGGATGTGGTGATTAAGGGCAGTAAAGTCATTACCAATTGATTGTGGGTTACCGTGAAATATAACGAATCAGATACAGCTCAAACACAAGAAGAGACCCAACTTTCACCCTCCACCGTATCAGCGGGTGAAATTATCATCGGTACTTTGGTAGACGTTGATGGCCAGGGAGAGCCCCTGGTTGATTTTTCAGGGAATCCATCTGATCAACCATCAAAAGCAATGACAACGCTTGCGCTTACCCAGGCGCATATCGGCAGGCAGGTTGCCCTGCTGTTTGCAAACGGAAACATGAAAACCCCGGTGATAATGGGAATGATCCACAGCCCTCTACACGCTATGCTGGAGAATTTTGGTCAGGATCAAGCCAAAAATGAAGTCGAAAGTGATGTGCCGGATGACGCTGGGCAAGAGAGTGGCCTTGAAATAGATGATGTTCTGATCGATGGTAAAAAAATCATTTTTGAGGCCAAAGAACAAATTGTCCTGAAATGCGGTGAATCAAGTATTACCTTAACCCAGTCTGGGAAAATTTTGATACGTGGAAAATATCTACTCAACCGCTCAACCGGTGTGAATCGGATCATGGGCGGTTCAGTGAAGGTTAATTAGGTCTGGTCTCAGCGCCAATATTGCATATGTTACAACTTAAAAACAACACTCCTTTTGCGGTCAATCTATCCCTGTTCCCGAATGAAGAAGGGATTGATACGCTCTATATTTTGGTTAAAGGCACGTTTAATATCGGCAAACAATGGAGACTGGCTGATGAGCAGCCACCACCACTAGAAGGTGATGAATATTGGGGTGAGCCAGGTGAATCCAGCATCAAATATGCATCGGATTACCATACCGGTAAACCGGGTAGCGACATCGTTATGCTCGGCGATGCCTTCGCCCCTGATGGAAAAAAAGTTCAGCAGCTGGATGTCAGTCTGACACTGGGCCAGATACATAAAATAGTTCGCATCTTCGGTGATCGTCATTGGCAAGATGGGAGCATTTCGGCACCACAATTTTTTAGCACCATGGCGATGACTTATGAAAAATCCTATGGCGGTGCCTGTATTGTCGATGGAGAAACAGTCAGCGTAGAAGAACGAAATCCCGTTGGTTGTGGCTACGCAGGCCAGTATACAACGGAAGAGATGAATGGCATGCCACTGCCTAACCTGGAAGACCCCGCTGATCTGATTCGTGATCTAAAGCAGCAGCCAGTTCCCGCCTGTTTTGGCGTGACTGCACCACATTGGCAGCCCCGATCTACTTATGCCGGTACCTATAATGAAGCTTGGAAAACCGGGCGGATGCCCTATCTGCCAGAAGATTTTGACCGACGATTTTTTAACATGGCACACCCTGAGCTGATTTACCCGGGATTTCTTCAGGGAGGGGAGTCCGTGGCGGTTACCAACATGCACATCGGCGGCCCGCTTCATTTTCATGTACCCCATGTTAAGTTAAATGCCAATGTGCTCATTGCAGGAAACTCAGTGCACCCCCCATTCAATTTGGAAACACTGATCATAGAACCGAATAAATTGAAGCTAGGCATGGTGTGGCGTGCCGCGATACCGTGCAACAAACAAGCATTAAAAATTAGCGATATAACAGTGAGCATGGCGCGATAGCCAAAGGAAAATCTATGGGACAAACAACCTTTGCAAACGGGCGGGGAATCTCGCATCAGGGCAGTGGCGGCAAAAGTATTGTCTTTCCCGATGTGTGTCTTACGCAAGTGGGCAAGCCAGTGGTACCGATTCCTTATCCAAACATTGGTCAATCCTCAGATACCATTGATGGCCCTAAAACCGTCACGACAGACGGAAAAATGCCAATGGTAAAAGGGGCGAAATATTCGAAAAGCACAGGCGATGAGCCGGGTACAAAAAAAGGAGTTGTCAGCGGCACCATTACCGATGTGTGTGAATTTATGATGTACTCCTTCGATGTGAAATTTGAAGGTAAAAATGTCTGTCGCCTGGGAGATCCTATGTGGCACAACAAAAAAAACATAGTGGGTTAAGCTGTGCATAATCCAAGGTCGATCTCCGCATGGTAGCCCTGAGCATCCCAAATTACCTGAACTTCAAAAATGCTTATAATCCGACTTATGAGCAATATGTCAGCGATGCCGCTTTCTTGTGGATACTGCGCTCAATAGCCACCAACCAACCCCACTATAATGCCAACGATCTATTTGAGTTGGAACAACGGATTGAAACCCAACTGGATGGCTTGATGACATCGATCGATATGGGCTGGCAAGCGTGCGACGATGCGCTCCAACTTCAGGAGCCCGGCGAACTCTTCACCGCCATGGCCATTGCTATGCGCAGCCATGAAGTCCATAAAATACAGAGAGCGGTTGAAGTCGGGCTGGAAAATAATCTTGCAACGCCCGGTTTAATCTCTGCCATGGGCTGGTTACCCGTTGACATCGCTAACCCCTGGACAGAGCGATTTCTCAAAGGCAAAGAGATGAACCATAAATATCTAGGTATAGCGGTCTGCAGCGTCCGCCGCCAAGACCCGGGTGAAATACTGAATAATATTCTGCAACGTGACGACTGCCAGCAAGATGAAAAACTGTATGCACGGGCACTGCGTCTAGTGGGAGAGTTACGTCGTCAAGACTGCATGCCAGAAATTAATACCGCCATGACAGTTGAAAACAGCGAAATTAGATTCTGGGCAAACTGGTCCGCCGTACTCCTGGGCCATCGCACCAGTGCGTATAATCTTAAGGAGTTTGTGTTCAACACCGGGCCACATCAAAATCAAGCGATTCAGCTGGCCTTTCGATCACTTCCCATCGAAACAGCCCGGAAGTGGGTCTCCAAATTATCGGAAGATGAAAGCCAGGTCAGAATAGTGATTAAAGCCGCCGGGGCACTCGGTGATCCCCACGCAATAAACTGGTTGATCGAAAAAATGAAAACCCCCGCATTAGCCCGATTAGCAGGGGAGGCCTTTACAAACATAACGGGCGTAGACCTGAAGCAGAACCAGCTGTTAATCGATCCGGCTGATCAACTCTCCAACACCCCCGACGATACCCACGATATAGCGTTGGATGAAGACGAACACCTGCCATGCCCCCATGCCGAAAAAGTAATGGCACTGTGGCGAACCTATGGGCAGAATTTTAGCATTGGTCACCGTTATTTTATGGGCCATTTTATTGCAGCAGACACACTTAAAGAGACCCTGGCAAAGGGCACCCAGCGTCAGCGCCATGCCGCCGCAATGGAGTTGGCTCTGAATGAGCTGGGTGTGCCTCTGCCCAATACCAGCGCAAAGGTTTTGAGTCTATGAGTGATATTTCCGCTACCCCCAAAGCCTATATCGCCGGTATCGGCATGATCACCTCCATTGGTGCGGATGCCCCCTCAACAGCTGCCGCAGTGAATGCGGAAGTTAGTGGATACCAGCTCTCAAGCTTCTTCAACAAACAGGGCCATCCGATGACCCTGTCACCGCTGCCTGATGAGGTATTTACCTTAGCAGACATCGAAATAGATGACGGGAATTACGGTGATGAACAGGCAGAGCGTATCATTAAAATGGCGATACTCGCCTTGTATGAAGCCACCTCGCACCTGACGAGCCGACAACCACTACCTCTGGTGCTTGGTATGCCGGAAGCCATGCCTAGTACCCCATCCGGAATACCCTTTTGCACCGACTACCCGGCACCCGAAAAATTGATCAGCAATCTGGTTGCTCAAAAATACCTGCCGTTGCGGGCAGATTGGATACAGCGCCTGCCCACTGGTCGGGCGGCGGGCATACACGGGTTGGAACTGGCCATGCGCGCCCTTTATGAAAAAGGGCACGACTATGTGCTGATCGGTGGCAGTGACAGCTACCGGGATATAAAGCGACTCTATGACCTGGATGAAGACGAACGGGTGTTAGCCCTCAATCGAACCGATGGCTTCGCTCCCGGCGAAGGGGCCGGGTTTTTGCTACTCACCCGCCACCCGCAACTGGCGCTTTCCCAGGATGAGCAGATTATCGCCTTGCACTCCCCCGGCATCAGCGAGGAGTCCGGCTATCTTTATGCCGACAGCGATCAAATCTACCGTGGTGACGGCTTGGACCAAGCCTTTAAACGGGCACTCAAAGAGCACAGTGGCGCAGACATTCAGCGCATCTACTCCAGCATGAACGGCGAACACTACTGGGCAAAAGAGTGTGGTGTTGCCTTGCTGCGTAGCCGGGCTCATTTTCAAGACCCTATCACCATCGAACATCCAGCTGATTGTTTTGGTGACCTGGGCATTGCCACTGGCTCCGTACTGGTCGGGCTAACAGCAACTCAGCTGTTAAAACAACCGGGTCTTGCAACGCACATGGTTTACAGCTCCTCCGATGGCCCCAGGCGTGCTGCGGTGTTAGTAGAAAAAATTCATAGAAAAACAACTGAGCAGGAAGAGAACAATGACAGAAATAGGTGAAGGTTCTGCCAGTGCCGTCATAAAGGAAGAGGTACCCGAAAAAAATGAAAAGCAGATCAGCGTCCGCTGCAGTGTTTTTTTTGATGGCACCTTGAACAACCGCGCTAATATTGATGCACGTCTGATCACCGCAGCAGCGGAAGAGTTAACCGATGAAGAGCGCGCAGTGGCGGTGAAACTGAAAGGGAAAAAAAGTGCCTCTGAGCTAAAAAAGGCCGCCAAAGCCTATCAAAAACATAGCCTGGATATCGGCGGCAATGAAGAGGGGGAAGAGAACAGCTATGAAAATTATTACAGCAATATCGCCCTGATGGAACAATATCTCGACGAGGGAAAAAATTACGATCTGACACTAAAAACCTATATCGAAGGCTCCGGCACCCTGGACGAAGAGGGCGATAAAAAATTAGGCTACGCCTTCGCTATCGCTGAAACAGGCATTGCCAAAAAAGTGGAAAAGGGCGTGTCCAAGGTGGTGAATAAAATCAAGAGAGAGCATTTTGATACCGGTACTGCGATCAAAAAACTGACTCTGGATGTATTTGGTTTCAGCCGGGGGGCGGCGGCAGCACGTAATTTTGTGCATGAAACACTTGACGGTGACAACACGGTTAAAAAACAACTGGAGGCGCTAGGCTACACGGTCAACGAGGTTGAAGTCTGTTTTGTGGGGCTTTACGACACCGTCTCTTCCCAAGGCATTATCCGGGTTGCACTGAGCCTCTCCAACACCAAAAATCTAAAGCTGAATGCCATCGCCAAGGCCACCCGGGTGATTCAGTTGGCCTCTGCCGATGAGCATCGAAAATATTTTTGCCTGACCGACATCAGCAGTGCTCGGGGTGACAGCAAAGAGATTTTTCTACCCGGCACACACTCCGATATTGGTGGCGGTTATCGTGACTATGCCCACGAAAAGCAGACTGTTTTCAAGGGCGGTAATTTCTCTCTGGCCAAGGCAAAAAAAGAGCAAACCGAGCTGGTTGCCGCGGGTTGGTATAAAGAGGCTGAGATAAGCCTGGAGCATATAGAGTTCAGTGGAGATCATGGTTTTAGCGCAAATGAATACACTGAACTCAATGTTAAACGCCCGGATATCCGCAATGGTTATAGCCGTATTCCGTTACAGCTAATGGCAGGGTATGCGCGAGAAAGTGGGATTAATATCCGTGGTAAGTTAAAGAAGGATGAAGCTGTCCCACCGACCCTTAGTGATATAAAAACTAAAATAGATAACTATATTGCCAACAGCTCTGCATCCAGCGCCCGTGATTGGCAGGGCAATGACTACCCCTGGTTAAACCGTTTGCGCCACGACTATTTCCACTTTTCCGCCCGCCATAAAATCGGTCATAGCCCGCGCTATTACCGAGGCAAACGCGCACGAAAAACCTTTAAAGGCTAGGGAGGGAAGGAGTGAAATACGCCCCCCCCACCAGCCAACCGCGTCTCTCTTTCTGGCCGTTGATGACGGTCATGCTGGTGTTATGCAGCATCTCATTTAATACTTTCGGAGCAAGTAACATGGCCGACCTATTTAGCAATTTTTTTAAAAAAAGCAGTAGCCCCAGCACCCAGACAAAATTTGACTGGCAGGCCGGTGAGGGGGCACCGGACGACTACCCGATGCAAATCGTGGCGGGCAACCTCTCCTTATCCGACGGCGGCTCACTTTATGTGCCAGACGGTGCCACGCTTCACCACGGCTGGGGCCGGGGCTGGTCCTCCCACATTGTGGGTCCGGAGCTGAAATCCCTACCCAACCGGCTGTCGTTGACCTTTTTTTCCTACACAGAAAACCAATTTTATGAAGGCACCTTCGACCTGCCTTACGAAAAAATTCTCGCGCTGTTTCAGGCCGGCCATTACAGCCCGAAAGACAAAAAGCACATCACCTATGACGAAATCACTACTGGCGTTGCCCCTGGCGGCGCGGTTTCGGTGTGGTTAACCAGCCTGGATAGAACCGTCGAAGTCTTTTTTGGCCAGGCAGAGAAGAGCGATACCGACTGGAGTGCGATTAACGATAATCCAGACTACCCCCGGGAAGGGTATGTACGGGCAGAAATCGAAGAATCACTTTCTCCCGAAGCTCTGGAAGCCCTGCAAGAAAATGGCATCCCCTTTGGCCGCTGGACAGATTACCGGCCCCGTTATAGCTGGCAGCTCTCGGTTACGGGGTTTCAGATGCGCAATGAGCGGGTTAGCACGGTTCTCTATTTTAATGGTGAGCGCGACTATCTTGATCTGCAGCCGCCGATCTCATCAGACAAGCCAGCAGAGCAACAGGCGGTTGCCGAAACTCGCGCTGTGCCCCGTAAAATGGTCTTTGTCTGGGCACGTCCCGCCGGAGTGCAGGACCTGCTGTTTAAGGTGGATTTTCATTCCGGAGAGATTTTTGCCGCCTTTAAACAACTGGGCAGTGAGCAGCAACCGCTGCAACTGGAGTTGCGCATTGAGAGCCGAGAGGATAAAAAATCACACTTTGTTGTTTGGTTGCACAGTGAAAAAGAGAGCCTGGAACTCAAACGTACCGTATTTGAAACCTGGGGTGCGCGGAAGCAGAAAAAAGAGTAATAGAGTCAGTGGATTAAACATCTTGCGCCCAGCCATTTGCAATGGTTATTGCCGTATCCCATGACCGCTAATGGTAGACACATTGGTGCGGATGCCCCCTCAACAGCTGCCGCAGTGAATGCGGAAGTTAGTGGATACCAGCTCTCAAGCTTCTTCAATAAACAAGGGAAGCCAATGACTTTGGCAACGGTGCCCACCGATGTCTTCTCTTTGGTCGAAGTCGAAATCGACACCGTGGCCTATTACAGCGCACAGTATGACCACATCATAAAAATGGCGGTGGTGGCTCTGAGTGAAGCCTTACGCAGCGCTGCCGAAAAACAGTTCATCAAGCATCCTGTCCCCCTCATTCTGGTTCTGCCAGAAGAGCATGAGAAAAAAAATTACATCCCCATTGATCTACTGATCCACAATTTATTGAAGCAGGAGCATTTACCCCTCAAGCAAGAGTGGATTCATTGCCTTGCCACCGGGCGTGCCGCAGGCATACAAGGGTTGGAGCTAACCCTGAATGCCCTCTACGAACAGGGGCATGACCACGTTCTGATCGGCGGCAGCGACAGTTATTGGAATGCGGCACGTCTTGGGGCATTGGACAAAGATGAACGAGTACTGGCATCCAACAGGATGGATGGGTTTGCACCCGGTGAAGGTGCTGGGTTTCTGCTGTTGACCCGGCACCCGGAACAAGCCCTTTCTCACAACAACACTATCATTGCGCTATCCTCGCCCGGCATCAGCGAAGAGCCGGGCCACCTTTATGCCAGTGAAGAGCAAACCTACCGTGGCGATGGGTTGGACCAGGCCTTTAAAGGTGCACTCAAAGACCACAGCGGTGCCGATATTCAGCGTATCTACTCCAGTATGAATGGCGAACACTACTGGGCCAAAGAGTTCGGTGTTGCGTTGTTGCGGAATCAGAGCCACTTTAAAGACCCGACCATCATGGCACATCCCGCCGACTGTTATGGCGACCTGGGTGCCGCCGCTGGCCCCGTTTTAATCGGACTGGCCGCGACCCATCTGCTAAAACAAGCAGATGTTGCCAGCCATCTGGTATACAGTTCTTCCGATGGCCCTTTCCGCGCGGCGGTAAGAGTCGAAAAGATCACCACAACATAAGCAGGTAAGGAATTCTCCAATGGAAAACGGTGAAAATTCAGCAACCGCAGAGATCCCCGAAGAGCCGGAAGCGGAACAGGAAACAATCGAAATTGACTTTAACCTGTTTTTTGACGGCACCTTGAATAACCGCACCAACATTGATCAGCGACTGATGGCCGCAGAAGAGCTGGCAGACGACGCCGAACGCGAAGCGGCTGATGAGCTAAAAAAGAACATGTCGCCAGAGCAGATAGAAGAAGTTAAAGCCGTGTATGAAAAATACGGCGGTAAAAAGAACAGTTATGCGGGTGCCTACAGTAACGTCGTCAAATTGGAAAAATATATTAAAGCAGACGCGAACTCCGCTGAAAAACTAGTGTTGAAATCCTATGTTGAAGGAATTGGCACCGTAGACAAAAAGAAAGACAAACTGCGAGGTTATGCGATCGGCACTGGACCCTCGGGGGTTAAGGCGAAAGTCACCGCAGGCCTGCGTGAAGCGGCGCAAAAAATCGAAAAAAATCTTCATGACAAAGATACAATGATTACCACACTCACCTTTAACCTGTTTGGTTTCAGTCGCGGTGCGGCGGCGGCGCGCCATTTTATCCACGAAGTGCTATTCTCCCGGCCAATTATCGAACAACTCAAGGCACTGAAGTATCAGGTGGGTGAGGTGAAGATCGGTTTTACCGGGCTGTTTGATACCGTCTCCTCCCACGGGCTCTCTTTCTCCAACGACACCGGTGCGCTGAACCTGGATGCCATCATCCACGCCCAAAATGTTGTGCAGCTGACCGCCGCCGATGAGCACCGGAAAAATTTCTCACTCACCGACATCAAGAGCGCTGGTGGCAACGGCCAGGAGATTTTTTTACCCGGTGTGCACTCCGATATTGGTGCTGGATATCGTGATGGCGAGGGTGAATCGCAAGTAGTGTTGTGGGCCAGCGGTGTTTTTACAGCGCTGAAAAAAGCCGAAAAAGAGAGAAACCGCTTGGTTGCCGCCAAATGGTATAAAGCAGAAGAGCTAACCCTTCTTGCTACCCCCAACAACGGGGTCATTCTACAAGCCGCGCGTGATAGCATCAGCAACCGTTACAGCCGCATACCACTGCATATTATGGCCGATCTTGCACGGGAGCCGGAGAATAAGATCAGTTTTGATGACGAGATTGAAGATAGTGAAAAAATCCCCCCGATACTGGAGCTGGCCCAGCAGGAGATTAAGGCCTATGTTGATCAGCACAAAGGCAAGGGCTGCCGCACCTCCGAGGCCGCGCACTGGCATGATAATGAACGTTCCTGGTTGCGTGATTTACGCTATGGCTATTTCCATTTTTCCGCCAAACTGGCGTTTGGTCATGGGCCGCGCTATATCGGTGGTCAACGCCGGCGGATGACCTATGGCGGGTAACGCTTTAAGCCGAAGGCGCCTGTTTTTTACACTATTAATGGTGCTCACCACTCACGCCACCACAGGAGTCGCAGCAGAGATGACAAAATTCGAATGGCAGGCCACTGAAAGCGGCCCCCGCTACTACCCGATGAAGATTATTTCAGGCAACCTGGAATACCACGATGGCAGCGGCGCCACCTATGTGCCCGACGGGGTCAACCTGAACCACGGCTGGGGCAAGGGGGTCTCATCGCATGTGATTGGTGATGGCATCAACATCAACCCGTTGCCCAACCGCCTGACGATCAGTTTTTTCTCCTACACCGACAACCAGTTTTATCGGGGTGACTTTGAATTGCCCTATGAGAAAATATTAGGGCTGTTTCAAGCAGGTCATTATAGCCCGAATCGGGAAGGGAAAATCACCTACGACAGTATCGTTGTCGGTGTCGCCCCCGGCGGTGTCGTCGCGGTGTGGTTATGGGGGATCGAAAAAAACACCGAAGTTTTTTTTGGCCAGGCGGAAAAGGCGGATACTCCGTGGAGTCGGTTAACGGGAGCAACACATATATCACGGGAAGAGTTTGTTCAAAGAAGAATCAAAGGCTCTCTCGAAACCCCCGAGCGCATCGAAGCCCTGCGTAAAAACGGGGTACCGGTGGGGCTGTGGGAGCGTTACCGCACCCGCTACCCGTGGCAGCCGCTGTTTGCCGGTATGAAATTGATGAAGCGAAAAGGGGTACAAGCGATCACCTATTTCAACGGTGAACGAGACTATTTTCACCTGCCATTGAGCAAAGAGATAGCCGAGAGCCGCCGTGCGGTACCGAGTTCGATGCGGGTTTACTGGGATAACCCGACGGGGCGCAATCAACTGTTTATATTAACCTTTGATGAAAATGAGATTCTGGAGGCTTTCGAGACGCTGGGCAAAAGCGGCCTGCCGATCACGTTTGAGTTCTCCATGCGCCGGGATGAAGATGGGGTGCGCCGGCTGCACTTTATTGTGCATACGGAAAAAGAGCGAGTGATCCTGAAAAAAACAGCGCTTAAAGCGTATGGGGCAAAGGATAAATAATTGATAAAGAAAATCGGGGTAAAACAGAACAGATGTTTTGATGCAGAGGCGATGATTGTTGCTGGGTAACACTCGGGGGCGACTGTTTTTTGTGTTGTTTATGGTGCTGATGAGTCACGCCACCACAGGAGTCACAGCAAACATGACGAAATTTGAATGGCAAGCCACTGAAAGCGGCCCCCGCTACTACCCGATGGAAATTATTTCAGGCAACCTGGAATACCACGATGGCAGCGGTGCCACCTATGTGCCCGACGGGGTCACGTTGAATCACGGCTGGGGCAAAGGGGTCTCATCGCATGTGATTGGCGATGGCATCAACATCAACCCGTTGCCCAACCGCCTGACGATTAGCTTTTTTTCCTACACTGAAAACCAGTTTTACCAGGGCGATTTTGAGTTGCCCTATGAGAAAATCCACGCGCTGTTTCAAACGGGTCACTATAGCCCGAACCGGGAAGGAACGATCACTTATGACAGTATCGTCGTCGGCGTCGCCCCCGGCGGTGCGGTCGCAGTGTGGTTATGGGGAATTGAAAAAAACACCGAAGTTTTTTTTGGCCAGGCAGAAAAGGCGGATACTCCGTGGAGTCGATTAACGGGGGCAACACACATGTCGCGGGAAGAGTATGTTCGGCTGGAGATAGAAGAATCCCTCGAAACCCCCGAGCGCATCGAAGCCCTGCGTAAAAACGGCGTGCCTATTGGTCTGTGGGAGCGTTACCGCACCCGCTACCCGTGGCAGCCGTTTTTTACCGGTATGAAATTGATGAAGGATGCTGGCATACAGGAGATTCACTATTTCAATGGTGAACGGGATTACCTTCATTTTCCGCTGAGCAAAGAGATAGCCGAGAGCCACCGTGCGGTGCCGAGTTTTATGCGGGTTTACTGGGATAACCCGAGTGGCCGAAACCAGGCGTTTTTATTGAATTTTGACGAAGCCGAAATTATCAGTGCATTTCCAACCCTAGGCAAAAGCGGCCTGCCGATCACGTTTGAGTTTTCCATGCGCCGGGATGAAGATGGCGTGCGCCGGCTGCACTTTATTGTACATACGGAAAAAGAGCGAGTGATCCTGAAAAAGACGAGTCTTAAAGCGTATGGTGTGAGGGATGAATAGGAGGGTTTGCTATTCTGGTTACGCCCACAAAACGGAAAAATAATGGAAATACTCGTATGTTTTTTAATCGTTCCGGCCATCATGTTCATGGCAGCGCTGGTGACGATATATCAGCATGGATTAATTGCCGTCACATTGTGGAGTGTTTTGGGTGCACTGTATGCAGGTGTGATTTTTCAGCTCTTTAAAGGTTTTGGTGATCCCCTTGGTAGAACCCCCAGTTTTGAGTGGCTGGGAATTTTCAGAGTCTCATTTTCTGCATTGGTATTAATCGCTATAACGCTAATGATCTATTATGCTGCCGTCCACTTCCTTAAAAGTGGCAGCTACCTATTTGCTTCGTTTTTTCTTGTTCTAACATTAATGCTTCCTCTGACTTTTGTGCTGACTGAAGGATTTAGTCCATCCAGCTTTAAAAACTTGATCGTCTCTTTAGACAAAAAAAATCCATTTAAAAATACTTATGAAAGAAATGATAAGGCTTTAAAAACTGCCTTTAATGGCGTGTTGAATAATAAAAAGTCGATACGATCATTTATCAATGTCTCTTCCAAAATAGCCAAAAACAGCCCCTATGCCAAGAGGCTCTCTTTTCAGTTTGCCAATTATTCAACAAAAATTTTAATCAATCGCTTAAAACATGAGGATTATGATTCCGCTGAAAAAATAGTTGATAATTACATCGATAATATTCTTCCTTTCGCTGGATACCATATAAAAATAAATGATTTAGCGGGTAATGCACTGGCTTTAAGTGCATTAAATAATGATGAAAGAATCAGCCAAAAGGTGATGGATAAGCTATTGGGGGAAAACTTTGATCTTAATAGGACGAATAACCCCATATTATTATTTAATCTGGCTTGTCATTACGCATTGCACAGACAGAAGAAAATGATGCTTCAATCTATCGAGCGAGCGCTCTCCCAAGGTAAAAAATCAGCCCAGTTTTTATCAGACCCTGATTTTAAGTATTACCTGGAGGATGAGGACTTTGTTGCTTTATTGCAGACAAAAGAGAAAACTTAGGGAAGCAACTGTTTTACCTTTTGTTTTTAGTCTCTTCCCCGAGGTTTCTGGGTATCACAGGCTCAAACGCATCACCGAACAGACTGTGCAAAATGAGTGTTTTCTCTTTTTGCTGCTCTGTTTTCAGCTCTTGCCAAGGGACGATGTAAAGTACCTGGGGCAGCTCTTTATTGCCTTTAATAAAGGTGGTCTCCATCTCCACTTCATCCTCCTCTGCAATGAGCTGGTTGCTGGCGGTTAACATTAAAACCGCAGTGATCAGGGTTGTCAGGATTTTCATGTATCACCTTGTGGCAGGTTGCGTTTCAGCTCTTTTACCCAGATGCTGGTTTTTTTATCCTGCTGGTCTGATAAGCTCAGATAGCGCTGGTAATGGATGACCGCTTTTGCAATCTCTTGTAGATAGACATCATAGAGCAGGGCCAGGTTGTAGTGAGCCAGGGCGTAATCTGGTTTGTTTGTTATCGCTTTCTGGTAGTAGTTTTTTGCTTTGTTGATGTTGCCTTTTCGCTGTTCGATAACCCCGGCTATATTGAGTGCCTGTGCCATTTTCGGGTTTTTATCGAGCGCGATTTTCACCTTGTTTTCGGCCTCTTGATAACGGTTTTGTTTGATATGAATGAGCGCCAGATTGGCCCATGGCCCTGCCAGTTCGGCATCTATTTTGGTTATTTTCTGGAAAGACTTTTCGGCTGTTTCATAGTCGCTGTCATTAAGTTCAGTGACCGCTTTCTGGTAAAGGGTGGTCAGGTTGTCTGCTGGTGACTGTTGGCTACTTGTCTGTTGCGTTTCGGTTAATGGCTCGGTGGCTGACTTTTGGACTGGCGCTGACGCACAGCCCACAAGCAGCAGGGCGGGGATGGATAGCAGGCATAAAAATTTAGTGTAGTACATTGATATATCCATCCAGCCTGGCTTCGCGCTGGTATCTTACTGGGAACAACTTTTTAAGTTGTGTGTGGCTTTTCTGAATCCATTCGTCGTAAATATCATTTTTAACGTAGGTGAGGTTGATCTCATAGAATTCAATGGCTTTCTCTTCAAAGGGGAAGGCCTGGTCTTCGATCAGGATTTGATACTGTTCCCGTTCATCATCATTCAGGTTGTCGGGCTGTTCGGATTCAAGCAGGGCGATGCTGAACTCATTGTAGATGTCGGCAATTGAGTGGGTCGCTTCTGTGGCGGTTTCTGCCACATTGTAGGATGAGGCACGCCCGTATAAATTTACCGCTTGCTGCATGGCAGATTTTTTCTTTCTCAGGCTTCTCTTTAGTGGCAGGCGTAACTTGGTGCTTGAGTACTCAATGTGGCTTTTTCTTGCTAGGTGGAGGGCGGCGGAGGAGGCGATAAAGCGGGTTCGCTCTGTTCTCAGTGAGTTTGATGCTTTTTTATCTTCCTGGACAATGCTGTTTTGCCACTGATTGACTTTTTCGCTGTTGCTGTTCAGTTTATACAGGGTCACGAGTTTAAACAGGGACTCTAAGTATTGCGGGAATGGGCGGCGAAAGTTTTTTGCATAGGTTTCAAATGAGCGTATCGCGGATGGGTACGCTTTATTTGACTCGTAGAGTTCTCCCGCTTTCCACAGGGCTGCTTTACGGTAGGCTCTATCTTGTTGGTTGTTTGCCAGTTTTTCCAGCTCTTTTGCGGCGGCGATATCCTGTTTGGAGTTCAGGTAGGCGGCGGTCAGTTTTTTGGTGACATCGTATGCATCTTTATGCTGCGGATATAGGCGTTGGAAGGTTTTTGCGTACTGTATTGATTCATTCCAAAGTTCTTTTTCCATGGCGAGTAGAACCGCATCGTACATTCCGGTTGCTGCCATTTTTGCGGTTGGTACCACTTGTGATATTCGGGTGTAGTGCCGAAGTGCGCTGTGAATTTCTTCCCTTTTTCTGGCTGACTCTCCTTGGTAATAGATGGCTAGGGCTAGGCCATTGATGATGGCGGAATCACTTCTCCAGACCGGGTTATAATCTTTCAATACGGTGTGGTATATGTTTTCGGCATCTTCATATTGCGCCAGTTTGAAGTAGGAGTGTCCTTTTATGGTGTTCACTTTTATCGCTATTGAGCGCTGGCTCTTGCCGGTGGCCAGTTCGGTCAGCCTAATCGTTTTTTTGAATAGTTGGTTTTCGTAGGCAAGCTCACTGGCGTGGAGAATGATATTGGCGGTGTGCTTGTCATTTGGGTATTGCTGACCATACAGGGTTGAGAAGTGGATGAGCTTCTCTATCCATGACAATCTCTCTTTATCCCTCTTCTCTGAAGCGGATAAGGTTGATGCCAGCCGGATCGATTCATAGGCTGAGTTTTTGTCTATGATGATGTTTGAGTCGTAGGCCGCCAGCTCATAATGCTTCAGGGCATCGGTGTCGTTTTTATTGCTGGCGAGAAGCGAGGCGTACAAGAAGTGAATGTTATCTTTTCTGGAGTGAGATGAGTAGTGCTCAAGGTAGTTTTCATACCAGCGTTTGGTATTGGCGTAATCACTTGCCTTACCTGTTTTAAGGTATGTGTTGTGGTAGTTGGCGGTGATCGTCAGGATATGCTCGCGAAGCGATTTTTTTATCTTTTTAAAGATTCGTGGGTTGTTCTCCTCTCTCTTTTTCCAGTACTCACTGCTGGGGTGATAAGTGGCATAAAATGTTTCCAGCGCGTTGTTCATTCTTGAGGAAAAGCCTGCCGATTTCCAGATCTCGATGACGTTGAGTAGCGCCTCTGGCACATGCTTGGATCTCGGGTTGTGTTTTGCAAAGTAGTGCAAAGTAGTGACGGCATCGCTGTTGCGCTCTTCCCGAAGATAAATATTGCTCAGGTGTGTGTATATGGGGTAGAGGTGTTTGAAGTCGGGGTTCTCTTTGACGTGATATTGGACCGATTCGGCACCTTCCATATATGAAAATGAGAGGCCGATGGCACGAAAATATTCGTTAAACAGCTCTTTTTTTGATCCACTGAGTGTTGGGTATTCATCGAATGCGTTGAGGTTGACGGCCTGAAAAAAATCATCAATCGCTTCGAAGTAGAACGCCTGTTTAAAGCGAGACCAGCCCCGTTTATAGAGTGATTTTTCGTAAAAAACAGTCTGTTTTTTTGAGCCAATAACATCGGTGTATCTATCTTCAGCCAGCGCATAGTCTCTTTCGCTAAAGGCATTTTCAGCGAGGCGGAATTGGCTTTCAATAAAATATTTTGATTGAGGGTTTTTTTCAGCCAGTTTTTCCAGGTTGTCATGGCTGTTTTCAGTATCGCCCTGCTGGTCATAGGCTTTGGCCAGTTGGTAGAGGGTTTTGTCATTGTTTTCATGGTCTGGATAGTCACGGAGTGCGGTGCTCAGTAGTTCGATGGTTCTCTCCAGCTTTGCATTGTAAAGGTTGTCACTTGCCTGTTCGACCGCATCACTGTTCTGCTCATTTCTATTTTTTAACATCTGTTCGGATAACTCAAATTCCAGTGCGGCGAGTCGGCTCAGTGCATTTACTCTTGATTTATCATTTTTTGAGGCGTGCTCTAAATAGGTGGCGTAGGCTTGGCGAATATCCTCATTTGATTTGGAGACCGACGATGTGTCGTCTGTGGATGTCGGGGCGCTACTAACGTCAAGTTCCGCCAGCGTTATGCGTTTGACCGCAGGTGTTCCACAGGCGGTTAAGAGCGTAATAATGGTAAGAGAGATTAATATGTGGTGCATGACGATTAGTTATCCACCAGGTTGTTGTCATAGAGTCTGGCCAGTCCAAACCGTGATTGGGCCATATAACTGTTCAGTTGTTCGACTCTTTTTCTGAGAAGGCTGCGAACCATTTTTACAATGGTGGTTTGGTACTGATTGTTCAACTGCTCATATTCATTTTTGATCGTCTCATTATCACTGTTTTCAAAATATTCCGCATAGCTTTTGAGTTGTGCATAGTTTTCAAAGAAGTAATCAGGGTAGTCGGCAGAGAGGTTGAGCGGGTTGTTCTCTATTTCAAGTGTGACATAGGTGTTTATCTTGATGGGGTGGTTTTTCAGCTCTATGTCGGAGTCGATTAGCGACTGTACCTCGGTGACTCGTTTTTGGTAGTAGTTGATCGCCTCTAGGTAGCCTGCAGATGCGGTGGTGGGTTGTTGCAGTTTTTCATAAAAGTAGGGGGTCAGCAGGCGTGACTCATCAACCGGCAGTTCATAGGTCTGTTTCGCTTTTAAAATATTTGCGCTGTTCAGTGCGCCAACAAAGTCGTTTTGATTGGCGGCAGCCAGGGTGATTCCCAGCAGTGCCCGATTGGCGAACAGGCTGTTTGCACTTATGTTGCGAAAATTGTCTCTTGCATCCCGGTAGTTTTGCTGGCTTAACAGTGAATAACCCAGTGTCAGATACAGGCGGTTAAGTGCCTCCTCTTGTTCTGCTGCCTCAGCTGATTTCAGGGTGTTTTGTATAATAATATGTGCATCGCTCCACCACCCTTGTCTGATGTTGGCTATGGCCATGTTTAATCGGGCTGAAAGGTAGTAGGTTGATGTGGGCTCTATTTTTTCATAGTAGGCTATCGAATCCCGGTGTTTTTGCAGTTTTTGCAGTGAGACTCCCTGCATTAATAAGGCGTGTTGATAATCCTCATCCACTAACTCATTCATAATGCTATCAAGAAGTTGCCGTGTCTTTTGCCACTCATTCTGCTTGAATGAGAATGTTGCAAACCGGTAGGTGGTGTGTGATATGAACGCCTGATCTCCTTGGTGCTTGATTGGCTCAAAGAGTACACGGGCTGTTTTTATGTTGTTTTGGTTGAGCAATATGTTGATGAAATAGGGGATGTTTCTATGGTCATAATGTTCATGCAATAGCGCCATATTATTGAATATAGCGTTTATGGCAAGCAGGCTGTTATTGTCAGTAATATGCTGTTTAACCGCTGACAATAATGGCTCTATCGCACTCTGCTTTTGGGAAGACCATTGCGGTTGTGTTAACAGAAATGCTTGGAAATTGGCAGAAAATTGTTGCTGTTTTTGCTCTGTTGACTCGATCAGTAGAGCGGTCTCATCTTTTCCGTTATCGATTGGTGCCGCATGCGACACTGCGGAGAGCAGTGTCAACATCAATGCAACCACCGTGCGCCTGGGCGCTGGCCGGTTTTTACAGTCTGTTCTGTTTTTCAGGTGTCGGCTAAAAAACATCAGGAGATGGCGTAAGTGAATTGGCCGTCATCATTGACTCCGACTTCAATGCGGGAGACCTCTTTGCCATCTGCCAATTTTGAGAGACATTCGGTGGCCATTTCGGGCAGCAGGGTACGGCTCAGAATGTTTTCAATATTTCTGGCCCCGGTATCAACCTCTTGACTGCGTGCGACGATATGCAGCATTACATCATCATGGTAGCTGAATGCTGCGCCATAATGTGATTTGATTCTCTTCTCTATTCGGGACATATTGATTTTGCAGATTTTCAGTAGATCTTCGTCTCCCAGCGGGTAGTAAGGGATGACAGTGGTTCGGCCCAAAAATGCCGGTTTGAAGAAGTTGAGTAGTTGAGGGCGGAAGTTGTCTAGCAGCACCTCTGGATCGGGCCGCTCTTCACTTTGTGCACAGATGGCGCGGATATGCTCTTCGCCAGCATTGGAGGTCATGATGATGATGGTGTTGCGAAAATCGATGTCCCGGCCTTCGCCATCTTTAATGGTGCCTTTGTCAAACAGGTTGTAAAAAATATCCTGTACTCCGGGGTGGGCTTTCTCCATCTCATCCAGTAACAGTACGCTATAGGGCTTTCTGCGAACGGCTTCAGTGAGTACACCGCCTTCACCATAACCCACATAGCCGGGGGGTGAGCCTAACAGCATGGATATTTTGTGCTCCTCTTTAAACTCAGACATGTTGATGGTGGAGATATTGTGCTCCCCACCATAGAGCGTATCGGCCAGTGCCAGTGCAGATTCTGTTTTACCGACCCCGCTGGGGCCGACCATCAGAAACACTCCGATGGGTTTTCGCGGATCCGTTAAACCGGCTCTGGAGGTGCGAATGTTTTCTGCCATGGCATTCAAGGCGTGGGGTTGGCCGATCACTCGGTTGCCCAGGGCATCGGAAAGTTTGAGGATGGCTTCTATTTCATCCGAGACCATTTTGCCTACCGGGATGCCGGTCCAGTTGGCAACCACTTCGGCAATTGCTTGACTGCCGACATTGACCTGAATCATCGGGTTGTCGCCCTGAATCTGTTCCAGCTCGGCCATTAGGCGGTGTAGTTCGGTTTTAATCTTGTTCAGTTCATCGGCACTGAGGTGTTCTGGGGTGTCGTTCTCTTTGCGTTGCTCTTCTGACAGTTGTTGAGCATGGTAGTTATCTTCAATCTGTTTTTGTAGTTGATGAATTTTTTCAACTTTGTTTTTCTCTTTGTCCCACTGCTGCTCTTGCTCTTGCAGGTGGTGCTCATTTTTCTTGAGTTCAGCCTTTAGTTCGGTAATTCTCTCTTCACAATTATCCAGGGTGGCGTTTTCACGTTCCAGGGAATTGATGTTGGTCTGGCACTGTGTGATGTGCCGCCGTGTATCTTCGACCGCAGCCGGTGTGGCGCTTTGGCTGAGTGAGACCCGTGCACAGGCGGTATCCAGTAGGCTGACCGATTTGTCCGGTAGTTGTCTGGCGGTGATATAACGGCTGGATAAACGCACTGAATCAACAATGGCATCATCCATAATTTGTACACCGTGATGGTTTTGTAACATCACCGAAATGGCACGCATCATGTTGATGGCTTTCTCTTCATTGGGCTCTTCTATTTTTACAATTTGGAAGCGGCGGGTAAGGGCGGGGTCTTTTTCAAAATATTTTTTATATTCTGCCCAAGTGGTGGCGGCAATCGTTCTCAACTCGCCTCTCGCCAATGCTGGTTTTAACAGGTTTGCCGCATCGCCTTGCCCCTCTTTTCCTCCGGCACCGATCAGTGTGTGTGCTTCATCTATGAACATGATGATGGGTTGTGGGGATGCTTTGACCTCTGCAATCACTGATTTGAGGCGGTTTTCAAATTCACCTTTGACGCTGGCTCCGGCTTGTAACAGCCCCAGGTCGAGGGAGCGGACTGATATTCCCCGCAGTGGTTCGGGGACATCACCGGATGCAATCCGCAATGCAAAGCCCTCAACAACGGCGGTTTTACCAACACCCGCCTCTCCGGTGAGAATCGGGTTGTTTTGGCGTCGGCGAATCAATATGTCGATGATTTGACGGATCTCTTCATCGCGACCCAGTACCGCATCAATTTTCCCCTGTTTTGCATCTTCGGTTAAGTTGACGGTAAATTTATCCAGCGCCGGGGTTTTGCTGGGTATGCCGGTGGCCGTGGTTCCAGAGCTGCTGCTGGTATCACCGGTGGCGCTGTCTTTTGATTCTGTGGTTGTTCCCACAATGGCGCGAACCACTTCACGCAGGGATTCCGGTTGAATTTTTTTCAACTCACCGGATGAGGCTTCAGTGCTTCTGCGTAAGTTATCATCCAGCATCAGCGCAGCCAGAATATGTGCTGAAGTGGCGACCGGGTGGCCGTATTCGACTGAAGCCAGCATCCAGGCATTTTTGGCAATGTCGACGATGGTGGGGGAGAGTGCCGGTGCCCGGGTATTGCCTGCCTTGATTCGATCAAGTTCGTGGTTTAAATCTTGTGTCAGCCTGCCCAGCTCTATCTCAAATTTATCGAGAATGGCGAGCAGGTCGCTATCGGGGATCTCCAGTAGTTTTAATAACCAGTGTTCAATTTCAACATTGTAATGTGAACGTGCCAAACACAATCCGGCAGCGCCTTCCAATGCGTTGCGTGTTGGTTCGTTTAATTTCCCAACCAGTGACTTCAGGTCAATTGTTATCATTATAATTCTCCTTGATTAAATCGCCTGGAGGATACAGGGATATTAATGGTTTGATTGATGTCTGTATTATTGTTTTTACTGGCCAGCCAGCTGTTCCAACCCATTACAACGGGATTCTTTGCTGACAGGTTTATTTTTTCCGGAATATCGCTCCGCTTTATTTTCATCACAAATTCGTAATCATGTTCAATGCCGACGTAGAGGCGGACCATCTCGTCCAGTGCTTGCAGGGTATTTGTCCCGGGCGAAAATTGATGGAGTTGTGATTTGTTTAAGGGGCCTAGGATAACCCTTATTTTTCCTTGGGAAAACCACCCTTTTCGGCCCAGCATGACTGATTTCCCAAGGCAGTTGTTGACGTTGGTGCGCTGGCTTGATAGGCGGGTTCGCACATCAGGAATCAGCTCTTGCCACTGCCCTATGAACTCTTTTACTTTAACGGGAATGGCAAAATGATTTTGCAGCATCTGCTGTAATCCGGAGGCGGTGCGTATTTTTTCGGTTAATAAGCCAGCATAGAATATGAGTGACTCATCTTTTGTCCAGGATCGATTGGATAGATGTTTGGTACCAAAACCAATCAAGGAGAGTATGGCCTGAGTGTAATGATCCGATACACGGTGTTCACTGCGGCTGAGGCGCTTTTTTTCGTAATTTATCGGCAGCTTATATTTGCAGGATGCCTGATAAAACAGTGAGATGGTGCGGTGGTTAAATAGATTGAAAAAATCGGCCATTGAGGGGTCTTTAAGTTTTAACCGCTGTAGAACGCTCTCTGTGTAATGAAAGGGCAGAATGCCACTGCTGCCTGTTAAGCCGATAAAATTCACATCCATCCGCCATTGGTTGATATTGTCGGCAATACGGTGTTTTTTGATTGATGCAATATCCGTTGATGGAAATGAGAACGAGGAGTTGGCACTGAAACGTATAAATTCCGCAGCCGGGGGCATGTATTTAGCGATCGGTTTATCCGATAGATATTCCCCTTCTGTTTTTGCTAAAACAGAAAAGCGCTCCAGTAGACGTACCGCCTGAATAAAATCGAATTCAAACGGGGATTCGGTCAGGTGCTCTATTACAGAAAGGTTTTTTCGCCGGCTCTTGGTGGACATTTTTTAAAATAGCCTTCTTTGCTTTTGATTTTTACAAGTAATCGAGTGAACGAGTTGATTGAGCAGTAGAGCGCAAAAAAATGTTCCAGTATGGTGGAGAACAGGTAAACACTGCTTCCACTGAGTAGTGAGTCATCCAGTTTGACCTCAATTTCCATTCCCCTGCACATGGTGGCATGTCCATCTATATTTAAGGGCGCACTGATTGGCTTGGCTTGAACGCTGATGATGGACTCGATGAGTGCACGGGTAACGGAGGACTCTTTGAAGTCATACAGGCGAAGTATCTCTTTTAATGCCATTGTGGCATCTTTCCCCCCGGTGAGTGATAAATGGTTCAAATTCAGGTGCGATATTAATCGCCAGCGTGCATGGTCTCGCAAGGGTGCCCTGATAACCCGGGTGGGTTGTACCAAGCAGCGGATATTTGAACAAGGCGGTGCGCTGCTGACACATTGCAGTTTTGGCTGGTCGGTTGAAAATGGCAGCGTTGCCGGTAGATCTCGATTGCTACAGGTTGTTTCGAGTGTGATGGTGTGGTCTTCTGGAATATTCGGATTAAACTTCAAATCGACCAGCGACAGGTACATATCCGTTCCCTCATCGCGGGAGAGCAGGGCTGATTTTGAATCTTTTCGTGAAGCGAACCAGAATGAGTGTGTCTCTGTGCTGTTTTGGGCGTGGTTCATGCCGTAAAAAGGGGTGTAGTGCTCCTCTTTGCCTGATGATGAGGTGGCGACGACCTCATTGACAGAGTAAACCTCATATCCGGTCGGGCGACGTGCATCTGGAATAATCTGATATTCATGCCGAGTATGGTCCAGTTTGATCGGATCTGGCGTGTGTTCAAACAGGTTGATCACCGGGGTGCAGCCCAGCACAAATGTCTCTGCGGAGAGGTTGTGTTCCAGCTCAATGTCGGAGGCATTTAAATAGATGTACAGGTCGAGCGTATTGCCTGCGTTCTGTGGAATTTTCTCTGCAAGCCCGGCAATATCAATAAACATAAACTTTTCAGGGAAAGCAAAATACTCGGTTAACAGCCGGTAGCCAATAAAGGAGGAGGCGGGGTAGGGGAACAAACCATCATCCATATCAAAGCCAACCGGCTTGATGGCGTCACAGCCAAGAAAAACAGGTGTGGTATCTGTCTCTGATAGTGCCAGCACGGTGTTGTTGCCGTTATTCAGCAGCATTTGGTAGAGAGGGTTAACGTGTTGGGCCTGGCCTTTCAAGTAAAACCGTAACTGTTCGGGGCGCAATTCTGAAAAAGAGAGTTCTTCAGAAAATGTTGCCAGTGATAATTTCAAGACACTCTCAGCACCGGATATTTTTGCAGAACCGGGGGTGGAAAAAGGTCGTCCTATCAGGGTTGCAGAGGTGACACTGATGGGTAACAGTTCGACATCATATACCGTTGAAAAGCGGCAGTGTTCGCCTTGAAACTGCTCTGTTTCAAGTAATGTCTTTTTTGAAATTTGATACGCCGAGTCCAATAAATCTCTATTTTCGTCAAATTTCACGATGGACATTGACGGGATGGGGCGCTGGTAATGCGGGTACAAAATACCCAGCAGGGCATCACTCAGTTCAGGGAAATCATCATCAAGTTTATGTTGAATTCTTGCATTTAAAAAAGCGAAACCTTCAATTAATCGAGAGACGTGCGGGTCTTCAATTGTCTCGTTGTTAATGCTCAAGCGTCCGGCAATTTTAGGGTGCTCTTTTGCAAACTCGGCACCTAACTGACGCAGGTAAGCGAGCTCTTTTTCATAGTAGGGCAGTAGTTCATCAGCCATGACTTATCTCCTTAACGCTTACCATTCGGGTTGCTGACTCGAGAATTGAATCAAAAACCACCATTTCTGGCAATGGGTCTGCGTAAATAACCGCATCAATTCTAAAGCGTAATGTTCGATCGCTTTTGTCAAAATTCTCCATAAAAGAGACTTTTACCGATTTAAACCGAGGCTCAAAATAGTTGAGCGTCTGCTCCAGCTTTTTGGCAAATTCATTTCGTTTTTCGATATCAATAATATTGACGCTGGCCAGATCGGGCAATCCATAGTTTAACAAGGATTTGTTGAGTTCCGGGAATTCATCGGGTGGCTCTGAAATATAGAAACGTGTATTGAGCAAAAACTCAAGATCCCGGCGGATGCTGTTGCGCAACTCCCTTAACAGTTGGTGGTGGTCAGGGTCCCGCTCTACTCTGTTGTGCGTTTCATTATCAAAAAGCCGGTCTAGAATAGAGGGGCGTAGTTTTTTCTTCTTATCGACGCGGGCCATTATTTAATTCCCCAGGGAAGCCAGTTCGGTAACCAGCTCCAGTTCAGATACCATCTGGTCAAGCTGGTAGTGTGGCTGCAAATGGATAACGCATAGGTACTCCCCGGGTCTTGCCGGGTGCTCTTTTACACGCACGGAAGCCTCTTTCAAGGGGTATCTTGCCTGCTCTTCCCAATCAAGGTCTTCCCGGCCGGTGGTGTACTGAAGCAGCCAGTCCCGTAAGAACCGCTCGCAGCGATCTGCACTTGAAAAAGAGCCCACCTTATCTCTGATCATCACCTTGATGTAATGGGCAATGCGAGAGCCACACAATACATGCTGTAGCATAGCGGATAGCTGAGCATTCGAATGGGCGGCAGAGCGTTTGTGGGTGGCTGGTTTGTGGATCGATTGATTGTTGTAGTAGGTTGCATGGGAGGATAAATAACCCTGGCACAGCGGTATAAATCCTAGCTCACTGAGCTCTTTTTCCGCAGCATCTGTCACGACGACATCCGTTACCGGTTTATGTGAAATAGACTCTGCATCTGTTGCAAAATAGTCAACTGGCAGCTCTGTCACCAGCCCTCCAGAAGTATAATTGCGCGGTACCCCGCGTATGTGACCAAACCAGCCCACATTGGTGAATTCACGGATAAGAATGATGGCAAATGCGTAGCAGGCATTGCCCCATAAATGGTTTTCGCCACTCTTGCTGGGTTTTTCGTAGAAATAGATGCCTTTGTGGCTTCCTGGTGTTTTTCGGTACGGGTGCCTTATCAAAATTCGCGGTAGGGTTAAACCGATAAAACGAGAGTCGGTTTTTCCTCTTAAAGCATGCCACTTTACATACTCTTTTTGGCTGAAAATAGTAGTGAGCTTGAATGGCAGCCCCAGTGCTGAAAAATCCTCCATCCCGAACATCTCACTCGAAGCGGATGTAATAAAAGGGGCCAAAGCTGCCGCAGCAATTTGCGCCACCCCTTCCAGGGTTGCCATATCATCATACGGACTGTTTTTTGTTATTCGATGACTGACCTCATAATCACCAATAATGACCCCATAGGGTTCACCACCCGGCATGCCATATTCTTTACTGTATATTTTATGAAATAACTGGCTTTGGTCGAACTCCAGCGCTCTGTCAATGTCTTTGACAACTTCGCGCCAGGAGATATCGAGCATTCTGATTTTAATGTTTTGCTTACCATCGGCTTGCCTTGTCAGCAGCCAGATTCCCCGCCAAGAGGCTTCAAGTTTTTGAAAGATGGGGTGGTGTATTATCTCATTCAGTTGGGTATTTATTTTTTCATCTATATCCGCAATAACCCCAAAAATGGCATTTCTGGTCTTAGCTTTTGATGTGAGATTTTCTTTTGAGATAAAGTTTTCAACACAGTAGTGCAGAGCTCTATAGTCATCACCCTCTTGCAAGAATTCATCCAGGTTGGTGATGTAGGCCGCTTGTGACAAGAGTGCGTCGAAGTCGACTCTGCCCAGCGGCGGTTTAACGTTTGAGGCTTGTTGTTCTGTTTTTGACACAGGGTTACCATTGGTTTAAATGTGTAATGGGAGTTGGATTTAACGCATCATTAATTTGCCTGCTTTCGAGAGAAGCGAGAAAATTGAGTATTCAGCGAGAGGGCTTGCCCCCGGGGGCTTATTCAGTCAGAGCACACCCTAAGGGATGTAGAATTTATTAAAATACCGCGCTTATTTGTCTTTTTCCCCACCCTATCTAGGCCGGTATTCGTTGCGTAGCTCACTATGCGTTCAATACCGGCCTAGATAGGGTGAATAAAAATTCGGCGTAATAACGGTACTTTAACTTCTTCTACATCCCTTAGGCTTTCTAATTTTTCTTTTGGTATACAGTCTGAATAATCCGCTAGCGAAGCTAAAACTTCGTTATTTTTTACAATGGGTTTTCTCGAGTACTCCAGCGAAAGCAGCTTGTGAGATAAGAAGTAAAAATAAGTATATTAAGTGAATGCCTGATTTCATACTAAACGCCCAGAGACGCTAGTCTTAAGGGTGTTTGATACTGAAGTATTCGTAACTATCCAGCGTATTCATTTTTTCCCTCAACTCTTCGTTATTTTCGTACTCAATCAGTTACATATGCCTTATATGCTCCCTCTTTCCGTGCGAAAATTTCTCGATTTTAGACAAAATATAAACACGCTGAATAGTTACAGAGGTTTTTTCATTTCGGCACTGTTTCAAATCAACCACCCTCATCCTTGAGGGCGATAAATTGAATTAACTGCCTTTCGGAATATTGGCAACCAGTCTGAGTGATGCTGTTAACTCTTCCATCTGTAGCCACGGGCGCATCCAGGCGATGGCGCTAAAGACACCGGGTTGCCCGGGTACTTCTTTGACTTCAATTGAGGCTTCGGCCAAGGGGTAACGTGCTTTCATGTCTGGGCTGGCATCCGGGCTGTTATTGACATAGTTAGATATCCATTTGTTCAGCCACTCTTCTGCTTCTGAGGCTTCCATAAAAGAACCGACTTTGTCGCGTGCCATTACTTTCAAGAAATGCGCGATGCGTGCTGTTGCCATGATGTAGGGCAGGCGAGCTGATATTTCTGCATTTGCTGCTGCATCAGGGTCATCAAACTTTTTAGGTTTTTGCGTTGTTTGCGCACCAAAGAAGACCGCATAGTCTGTGTTTTTATAGTGACAGAGTGGCAGGAAGCCCAGTTTACTTAGTTCTGCTTCTCGTCGGTCAGTAATGCCAATTTCGGTTGGGCATTTTTGATCCATGTCGCCGTCGTCACTCATGAAAACATGGCTTGGCAAACCTTCAACTTTACCACCGCCTTCTGCACCGCGAATGCTGGTACACCAGCCATATTCAGCAAAAGAGTGGGCGAGGGTGGTGCCCATTGAGTAGGCGGCATTCATCCAGCAGTAGTTGTCGTGTTCATGGCTCAGTTGGCGTCCACTACCGTCGATACTGCCTTCTTCAAAGTTAAATGCTTCAATGGGTTTGGTATCCTGCCCATAGGGAAGGCGCGCAAGCACACGGGGCATGGTCAGGGTGACAAAGCGGGAGTCATCGCTGTCACGGAAGCTGCGCCATTTGATGTATTCAGCCGAGTCAAAAATTTTCTCTAAATCGCGAGGTTTTGATAGTTCGGTAAACGATTCAAATCCAAACATTTCCGGTGCGGTTGCTGATATGAAAGGACAGAAACCGGCTGCTGCAATATTCGATATATTGGAGAGCAGGTCAATATCGTCAGGGTGCGATGAGAACTCATAATCACCGATCAAGGCAGCATAAGGTTCACCACCGGCAATGCCAAATTCACTTTCGTATATTTTTTTGAAGGTCTGACTTTGATCAAACTCAACGGCTTTGTCCAAGTCGCGGGCAAGCTCAGATTTACTCAGGTTGAAAACTCGTATTTTAAGCTGGGAGCTGGTCTCTGAGTTCATGACCAAGTGGTTGAGTCCACGCCATGAACCTTCCAGTTTTTTGAATTTCTCATGTTGCATGATGGCAGAGAGCTGGCTTGATAATGCTCTGTCGATGGCGTTGATGGCTGAGTTAATGGTGAAGGTCAGGTTTTTATCCCAGGTCACCGTTCCTTTCATCGCTTCTTGAGTCAGGGTCTTCAGCAGATCTTCGGTTTCATCCCGAGGCGTTTGCTTGGTTGCGCCAATTGCCTGCTCCAGAAAGCTGACTTCTGTGGCAGCTTTGGCCTCCCCCTGCGCATCTACTTTTTGTTCTTCACTCATTATTTATCACCCCCGTCGTTACCGCTATCTTTAGTTTCTGTTCCCAGTTCACCTGATAACGATGCCAGGGCTTCTGTATTGCTTAAAATATCTTCCAGAACATTTTCTAGCTCTTCAGAGCGATCTGCTTTGCTTAATAAGTCGCGTAATTTATCACGAGTTTCCATCAGCTTTTTTAACGGCTCAACCTGCTCGACAATTCTATGGGGTTCGAAATCTT
The DNA here is from genome assembly GCA_022712945.1 of Gammaproteobacteria bacterium. Classification (GTDB taxonomy): domain Bacteria; phylum Pseudomonadota; class Gammaproteobacteria; order RBG-16-57-12; family RBG-16-57-12; genus JAFLJP01. Next base: position 38,782 of record JAFLJP010000136.1, read on the forward strand.
CCATATTTTTGAAATCAAGTGATACAGACATCTCCTTGCCATCACCTTCCAGAGTATTGTCAACTTTCATACCCAATTGAGGTGCTGTTTTTTCCATGATTTCATTAAAGTTGTCACGGTCTATCTGCGAAAACTTTCGATCTTTGAGTGATTTTTTGTTCTTGGTATTGTCGCCAGAGTAATCACCCATAACACCCATAACAAAAGGGAGCTCTTTTTCACTAACTGCTCCGTTTGTCTCTACATCGTAAGTGATATGTACACGCGGCTTGCGCACCCGCTTTAACTTGTCATGTATGCTGTCGGCCATTGAGTGTTCCTCCGTATCTAACTGTTGGATAAGTGGTTATTTGTATGTGGCTGTATGATTCACAATTTGTTGCTTTCTCTGTTTTTGTGCATTTTGCATTTCAATCGTCGCTTGCCTTTACGCCAGTGAGTGAGCTGTAGGTTGTGCGAGAAGACGAATCGGGTATTAATTCATTGATCAATTCATCCAGTGACATTCCCCCCCAGGTTACGGCCCTGTCAAGGATATATGATATCGGTGAATGAGGCTCTGTTCTACGGAAAAAATCTGAAATACTGGCCAATTGCCTAAAGGCTTCGTCGCGTGATTCGGGAGCACCACTGGGAATATTGCCGGGAAGATCCGCATCAGACGGTTCGGAGGGTATTTGCTCTTCAGGCAAGCTATCATCGACGGCAGGTGCTGCTGGAAACTTGTGCTTTGCAATGTGGTTGATGGCACTCAGGGTCTCTTCCAAAAGCTCGATAATCTTGCCAGTTGCTGGTGCATCATGGCTGCCACAATGTTTACTCAGTAGGCTGCTTATACCTCTATATTCAGTAAGGCATTGGGTGACATCGTCTCGCAGGTCTCCAAACCAGGTTGGGGAGGATTGCTCAACCACTCGATCAATATCATCCATGCTGAAGCCAACTTTCGATATCTGTTCAGAGCGGTTTCTGGTGTCGGAAATTCGCTTGATATCGACCGCCTGCTTGTATTGCCAGAGGCTAAAGGGGCCGGGTTGGATTTCATCAGTGATGTGGGCACTTCGGATCGGAGCGAGCAATACCCCTTCCGTTCCTTCGCCATTCAGTCCAGATATTGCAGCAACGCGTGTCTCGACGCCATCTTCATCTGCCGCTGGATATAAACCGTCATGCCAGTACTGTTCGATTAACTGCCGGATAAGACTGAAGCCGTCCCTGAGTCCCTGAAAGCCGGCTTTTCGAATCAGTGCCTCTGTGTACCAACATGCTACTTCAAGGTCTTTGGATTCGTTTGATAAAATCTGAGGGGCTAATTTTGCAATTTTATGCCAGTTTTCGATCGCCTCTGTGCTTCCACCATCGAACATACTGTTGCGCTCAGCTGCTCTTGCTGAATTTCGGGCACTTTTGATCTCTGCGTATGTTGATGAGGGGGAGCGGTTATTTCGAATATCTTCACCAACAGCACTCTCTGCAGATATCGGTTGCATCAGTGTGGTGATATCAATTAATGCTGGTGACGACATTTACCTCTCCTGCAACCCCGGATGATTGGGGGGTTATATTTGAGCGTGGCGTTGGAATGTTTGGGACGCAAGGGTGATAGGTCCAGGCTTTCCATAACCGCTCAATTCTATATAGTAAATTTAACAATTCGTACATCACAAACCTGTTGCTTGCGACGTAGCATAGCAGTGCAGTATGAATTAACAAACTGTCTATCTGTGATGCTAATATACCTCTGCGAATCTGCCAGAGAACAGCCTGCTAGTGCCGTTTATAAGGTATCGCGGAGGTTAAGTAAAGCCTCACATGGCGTGAACCGCCAGGGTTTGCTGTTTTTTATGATGTGGAATAATGGATGGTGGTTTCTTGCTTATGGGCCAAAACCACTCCTGATAGTCGTAAATAGTAGGTAAAATTTATGTGGGTTGCATGGTTTCGCTAAAAAATAGAGGATAATAGCCATGTGTAATCAGGTATATTGCTGGCTTAATGGAAGTAGACCGCTAGTGAAGGTGTTTAGTGTATGCCGATTGAAATAACAATTATCAGCTCCCCTGGGAATGTGAATAACAGTGAAACAAGCCACTCCTTTTCCGAGAGCGGGGGTAGCTTGGGGCGCAGCGCAGATAACAGTTGGGTATTGGATGATCCGGATAAATACATGTCATCTGTGCATGCACAAATCAGCTTTGAAAATGGGCAATATCTCCTTACCGATGTCAGCACTAACGGGACATTTATTAACGGCTCATCCGAACCTTTGGGAAGCGGAAAAAAAGTGACACTGGTGGAAGGGGGGCGCTTCATCATTAGCGATTACGAGTTTATTGTTAGTTTTCTTGATGCTCCTCCCGGCGATGACCTGTTTCGTCAACCGCCGGAGCAGGGGCCATTTTCCGGGGTGGGTGTTGCTGAAAGTAATGAGGTGGCCACCGGAAGTTCATTCTTACAGGATGATCCGTTTGCAGCTCCTGCCAGTAATTATGTGCCATTGTCGGATGCCATGTCCGGTTTTAATGCCGCAGAGACAGATCCTCTGGCGGCACTGGATAAGGCAAGTGCTGACAATAATGAGCAGTCACCATTACAAAATAACCCACGTGCCAATACTTTTTTTGATCACAGTGTTGCCGATCACAGTGGTGCCATGAATGATTCTGTTGACTGGCCAGACGCAAGCATAGAAACTGGTGCGATTCCGGATGACTGGTACGATGACGACTCACCCAGTGAGCAACCAACGCCTCAAAATGGTGTTGCAACACCACTTGAAGCGAGCATAGACCCTCTGCCAGAACCCCCTTCCTCTCATGTGGAAGCGTTGAAGAAACTGGAGAGTGAGAATGAAAAACTACTCAATGATGTTGCTCAACTCAAACAGCAAATAAAAACGCAGGAGGCTGTCAGCTGTAAAACGAGTGAGCAGGGGCGTGCAATAACTGCCATGGACAAAACCCTGATTGAGGCGTTGGGTTTTTCGGAAAAAAATCTGGGCGAAGATAAAATGCGGGAAATTAGTGAGACCGTCGGTTTGTTGGTGCGAGAGACAATGGAGGGGATGATGCAAGTTTTGAGCTTTCGAAAGAAGATCAAAGAAGAGTTCAGAATTAATGTGACGACCATACAGCCTGTAGAGAACAACCCATTAAAGTTTTCAGCGAATATTGATGATGCAATGGAAAATATGTTCATCAAGGAAAATAATGCTTACAAAGAGCCCATAGAGGCAGTACGTGAAGGATTTCAGGGGATTTCTGAACATCAGGTTGCCGTGTTGGCTGGCATGCAGGCTGCATTTCGCGGCATGTTGGAGAGACTTGATCCGGGGACACTTGAAAAACGGTTTGAGAAATACAAAAAAACCGGTTTAATCCAGATAGGTAAAAAACGACAAAACTGGGAATCTTACAAGGCGTATCATGCTGAGCTGGCAGAAAACCTGGATAATTCGTTTCAGCATCTGTTTGGGTACGATTTTGTCCAGGCGTATGAAGAGCAGATGCAACGCTTGGTGATTGCAAGAAAAAAAGAGACGTAAGTAGTAAGCTTTAGGAGGTTATCATGTATTCATCGCGCATTATTAAACTGGTTGTCATGGTTTTGGTGCTTCTTGCCGGCACGGCTTGTACCAAGTTAAATACGAAGGTAGGAGGCATGCTGGATCTTGATTCAGACCTGCTTATCTCCTTCTTTGTTGAAGCGGATGTAAACCCGGATGATAATAAAATTTCATCACCATTGATCATCAGAATGTACGAACTGAAATCATCCAAAATATTTAAAAAAGCAAACTTCATTGATATTTATGAAAAGGATGAGGAGGTGCTTGGCGCTGATCTGGTGGCCAAGCAGACGCTTAAACATATACAGCCGGGAGAGAATGGAAAAGTCAGTTTTGTTCTGAATGAAGAGACGGAGTATGTTGGGCTCTTTGCTGAGTTTTTGAAATACAAAGATGCAAAATACAAGGTTGTTATACCCATTGCTCAAACCAATGTGTTCAGCTCAACAGCCAATGTAAAATTGTTTGGAAATCAGTTGATCCTGGTGAGTGACAGGAATGATAAAGCGATACAGGAAGATACGGATGAGTTTGGTAATTAAGGGATGTAGAATTTATTAAAATACCGCTCTTACTTGTCTTTTCCCCCACTCTATCTAGACTGGTATTCGTTGCGTAGCCCACTATGCGCCCAATACCAGACTAAATAGAGTGAACAAAAATCCGGCGTAATAACGGTATTTTAATTTCTTCTACATCCCTAAGGAACGATCACGAAATAACGTCTACATTCTGACGTGCTCTTTTACCCCCGTTCAAACGATCTCAATCGTCACGTAGGCCAGCTATGCGCCTCTTGAGATCGTTTGAACGGGGGCAAAATTTCTGCGTCATAATTGCATAAGTTATTTAAGTCTTTAAATAATACCCAGGCAGGATGTCATGTCACTAGAGAATAAAGTCATTTGGTCAGAGGGAATGTTTCTCAATCCCCACCATTTTCAGCAACAAGAACGTTATATCGAACGCTATATTGACGGAAAGTGTTCAGCGTATAGTGCCTATGGTTGGGGTATACACCACCTTGAGGTTGATCAAGAGTTACTCAAGTTGGGGAAAATTTCACTCATTAATGCCAAGGGTATTTTCCCCGATGGAACGCCATTCAGCTTCCCTGACCAAAATGATCTACCCCCTGTCTTTGATGTTCCTGAGAATACACATAATAAAATTGTTTATCTGGCAATACCGGTGAAACGTCCCGGAGCTATTGATGTTCTGCCTGAAAAAGAGACACAGGGGCTGGCGCGTTATTACGCTTCAAAACAGAGCGCGCGGGATGTTTCTGTTGAGGGGGGGGATAACGTAGAGATTGATATTGGAAAACTCAGAATGCGCCTGCTGCTGGAGTCTGATGATATGAGTGGCTATGCCGGTATCGGTATTTTGCGAATATCAGAAGCGCGGGAAGATAAAAATATATTGCTGGATGAGGAGTATATCCCAACCTGTTATGAATGCCATGCGTCACTAAAGCTTTCCGGGTTCTTGTCTGAATTAGCCGGTTTATTGCACCACCGTGGTGAATCAATTGCCGGTCGTCTGGCAGACACCCAACGCGGAGGTACCGCTGAAATTGCCGATTATATGCTGCTGCAGTTGGTCAACCGGCTGGAGCCACTCACCACCCATTTGTCACAAATGCAGGGGTTGCACCCGGTTGAACTTTACTCTGAAACCGTGCAAATGGTGGGCGAGCTATCAACCTTTGTGACAAGTAATAAGCGTCCCTCGGTTTTCCCGCCTTATCTGCATGACCATTTACAATCTACATTTTCTCCGGTTATTAATGCACTGCGCCAATGTCTCAGTATGGTCTACGAGCAGACGGCGGCTGCGCTTGAATTGGTCGAGAAAAAGTTTGGCATTCGTGTTGCTCAGATAACGGACCGCACATTGATTGACAGTGCGATGTTTGTTCTGGCTGTGCGTGCAGACATCCCGGAAAATAAAATTCAGACGCTATTTCCTGCCCAGGTAAAAGTAGGCCCAGTCGATCGCATCAGGCAGTTGGTGAATGCTGCAATGCCAGGCATTCCCTTAAAAGTGTTACCGGTTGCGCCTCGTCAAATACCCTATCACTCCGGTTACACCTATTTTGAGTTTGAACGAAACAATAATTACTGGAATGAGCTCAAACATTCCGGTGGCATTGCCCTGCACATTGGTGGTGATTTCCCTGGGTTGGAACTTGAACTCTGGACAATCAGGCAATGATATTAACCCAGCAACAATATCTATCGCATTCAGTCGCCGCATGCCTTGAAGCAAGGCGAGAAGCTGCCGTCTTAGTCATTCTAAAACAAGCCTTTTCAACGCAGTTTATGAGCAGGTATTTGGCGGCTTTTCTTTGTAAATATCAATTGGTTAAGGGGTATAGCCGCGCCGGCGTTGCAGCGCTTGCCAAGGGAGCAACCCTGCGCCTTGTTCCGACACATCCCTGTCGCCCTGAATACGATATATATCGTTGCTGGGTTAATCGTGTTTACAACACTCAGGAGTAGTTAATGTCTTCAGATAATGCAGACAAGACCGTCTTCAGGCAACCTGTTAACAAGGGGGATGGTACGGTACTTCGTCCCATGCCCGGCGGACGAGCATCGGGTGATTCCGTAGCGCCTCCCGGCTCTCCAGCGCCTGCACAGCAGAGCCCGTCCTATATGCAGCAACCCTCTTCATCCGGTTATGTCCGCTCCCAACACGCTGACTTTGGTGCCGCTCAATTCCAGACAACTTTTGGGTTTAATCCGCTGGTCAATGCTGCTGCCATGCTGATCGCTGTATTTACAAAAACACGGCAGACCGTTACGCATCCAAATGTGGGTGGATTGCATCAACAGTTGGTGGGTGAAATTAAGCTGTTTGAGGCAAGGTCAAAAGAGGCAGAAATTAAACCGGAAATTGTCTTGGCAGCTCGTTATCTGTTATGCACGATCCTTGATGAGGCGGTGCTCAATACGCCCTGGGGTGCGGAGAGTGCATGGACTCAAAGAACACTGCTCAGTGTGTTTCATAATGAGACGGAGGGTGGAGAAAAGTTTTTTATAATACTGGATAGAATGCGTCATTCACCCGCTGAAAACATCGATATTCTGGAGCTTATGTATATTTTTCTCAGCTTGGGATATGAAGGGAAATACCGCGTTTTGCATCGGGGGAGAGACCTGCTCGAGCAGTTACGAGATGAGTTGTTCCAGATCATCAGGAGGCACCGTGGTGAATATGAACGCACGTTGTCACCCAGCTGGCAGGGGCTGGGGAAGATACGTAATACATTGACCGAATATGTCCCGATGTGGGTCGTTGCCAGTATTATTGGTGGAATAATGCTTTTAAGCTACTCAGGGTTACGCTACTGGATGCATGAATCAACTAACCACGTTGCAAAACAGTTAACCGAAATATCGACAACTGACCTCGTCAGCAAAAAGATCAGTAAGCCGTAGTATTCATCGCCAAACCGAGTAGAAATATGCAATCTGTTATCAATTTTTTCAAAAATAGAGTCGTCATCTCAATGATAGGCTTGCTGATACTCTCAGCACTCATCTGGTTTGTTGGTCCGGCGTTCAAATTTGGTGAAAATAACTTTTCACCACTGCAAGGTGAGACCGCAAGGCTGCTCGCTATCATCATCATGATTGTGCTCTGGGGGCTGAATAACTTACGCATTCAGCGACAGGGAAATAAAAGTAATGATGAACTGGTCAGCGCGTTACAGGATAACCCGGGAGAAAGTGCTAATAATATTGTCTCTGACCAAACTTCGGAAGAGATGCAGCAGATAGGGGAGCGCTTTGCACATGCCCTGACCACACTTAAAAAATTGAAATTTAAAGGCAGAGGCACCACCAAAGCGCTGTATGAATTGCCGTGGTACATTATCATCGGTCCGCCCGGTTCCGGAAAAACAACGGCTCTGATCAACTCCAGCTTGAACTTTCCCCTTGCAGAGCAGTTTGGTAAAGGTGCGCTGCATGGGGTTGGAGGAACCCGAAATTGCGACTGGTGGTTCACCAATGATGCGGTACTGATTGATACCGCAGGCAGATACACCACCCAGGATAGTCACAAAGTTATCGACAGTTCAGCTTGGGAGAATTTTTTAGCACTGTTGAAAAAACACCGCCGCAGACGTCCCATCAATGGTGCAATAGTCGCCATTAGCCTGCAAGACCTTCTGACCCAAACAGAAGAAGAGAGACTCATTCATGCTAAAACCATTCGTTCACGCATTGATGAGCTAATGGATAAACTGGAAATTCGCTTCCCGATCTACTTAATGTTTACCAAGTGTGACCTGGTATCCGGATTCTCTGAGTTTTTTGAGGATATGGGGACGCGTGAGCGTGAACAGGTCTGGGGCATTTCTCTGCCAAACGCCCCGAAATATTCTCAGTCGCCTGATTTCGATTTTCTGGAGAATGAATATAAAAATATTATCACGCGTTTATATGAGCGGGCTTTGTGGCGGGTTCATCAAGAGCGCGATGTGAGACGACGTGGGGCTATTCAAGGGTTTCCCCAGCAAATGGAAAACCTGAAAAATATTGTAGATCAGTTTACCCAACAGACCTTTATCAAAAATAGGTTCCGTTACCAGCCTTATCTGCGTGGAATCTATTTTACCAGTGGTACTCAGGATGGCACCCCGGTCGATCGGTTAATGTCCTCGGTTTCATCAAATTTTGGATTTAACCGCGAAGTCATAGCCCCCCCCATGAGCCAGGGTAAAAGCTATTTTCTGGGGCAGTTGTTTCGGGATGTGATATTTCCTGAATCAGAACTGGTTGGCTCCAATCGCCGCTATGAAAAACTGATCACTTGGTCAAAAAGATCAGCCTATGTGGGAATGGCCGGTATTGCCATCGTGCTGTCTGTGGTCTGGGCTGGCAGTTTTACCCGCAATGAAATGTATATGAATGAAGTCGAATCATACATTGCTGAATTTAATGCAGAGAAGAGCAAATATAATATTCGTTCGGGTAATATTTACAATACGCTGCCCACGCTGAATGCACTGGCAAAAGCAAGTGTGGTTTATGACCAGGAACAACACCCCTGGTTGTCTGCCCTTGGTATGTACGATAGCAATGTGGATGATGCGGCAAATGGGGCGTATCAATCACAATTGACAACACTGTTTCTTCCAAAACTGATCAAACAGCTTGAGAGCCATTTGAAACGTGGGCACCGGGGCGGTGATCTCTACAGTACCTTTAGAACCTATGTCATGTTTAACAAGCTGGAACATATGGATAAACAGCTGGTGCAAAACTGGTTTTCAGAAAAGTGGAAAAATGAACTGGAAGGGCAGGCAAGCAAAAAACAGGAGTTATCTACTCACCTGAATAACCTGCTCAATCTTGAATTGCAATCTGTAAAGTTAGATAAATATATTGTCTCATCAACACGCAGTCTTTTGCTACGTGTGCCCGCTTCGCAACGTATTTATGAACGTATACGCACAAATCCGCTATATACCCAAAAAGTTGATCTGTTGAACGAATTTGGTGAGTCGGTTCGTGATCATTACCTCTCAACCGCAGAGGTACGGGCGAGCCTGTCGATACCGATTCTTTTCACTAAAGAGGGGTATGATGATATCGACTTTTCACCTGATTCAAGTGTGATATCCAGCATTGTTAATGAACGGTGGTTGTTATCTGACAGTGACAATGAAAAAGTCGATTTTATAAAAGATGACCTGAAAGATGTTAGTGAAAAAGTCAAAAATCACTATTTGTCAGAGTACAACACCGTGTGGAAAAAAGTGTATGGCGCTTTAAATGTTAAGCCATTTGAAAGTCTGAAACAGGCAAATGATGTACTGACAAGCTTTAACGATCCGGTCTACTCTCCGATGCTGGCTATTATCGAAGCGGGGGCGAATAACACCGAGCTCTCCAGTCAACTGGCAGCTGATTTAGCTGACGACAATCAAGAGGGTCTCTCCGGGAAATTGGCAGGGCTGGCGGCATCAAAAGCCAACTGGACCACAGTTGATCGTGAATTCAGAAGTATCAACGTCATGCTGCGTGAATCATCCAGGAAACCTGCCCCCATAAGCGAGGTGCTATTAAAAATATCCCAATTACAGGCGTTCGTGAATGAAATAACCCTCGCCCCCGATCCGGCCAAAAAAGCGTTTGAAGTGGCCAAGGTCAGATATCAAAGTGGTGCTGGAAACGCAATTTCATCGTTGCATGCCTTTGCCAAAAACAGACCAAAACCGATCAAGCGTTGGCTCACAACACTGGCAGATGAAACCTGGCGAGTCATTTTACGCTCAGCACATCAGCATGTTAATTCAGAGTGGAAATCGACTGTTTACCGGCCTTATCAACAAGGACTGGCTGGTCGATATCCATTAAAAAAATCATCGAGTGACGAACTTGCGCTGCTTGATTTTATTGATTTCTTTAAGCCCGGAGGCACCATTGATCTATTTCGCCAGGAGTATATCAAACCCTTCATCAGCACCCGCTCAGGCTGGAAAAACCGTAATATTGACAAATACAACCTTGGCTTGTCACAACGAACAATCAACCAGGTCAGGGCAGCCCTTGCCATTCAGAATATTTATTTTAGACACAGTGCAGAGACGCCGAGCTTGAGCTTCCAGTTAAAACCTTACCGGATGAGTAAACACGATGTTCGCTTTGAGCTTGAAGTGGGTGAAAATAGCATCTCCTACAGCCACGGCCCCAAGTTCTGGAAACCCCTGAAATGGGTGGGGAGTGACTCTAAAAACAGAGTGCGGATTATTTTTGAAGACTTGAATGAAAAGCAGCATTCAAAGACATTTGACGGACCTTGGGCCTGGTTTAAATTATTGGATCACTCAACATTATCCAAAACAGAAAAATCAAACGTCTATTTAATCACCTACGATATTTTGGATGAAAAACCGGATGCAGAGGCAGAGGAGTCATCTTCCTCAGTGTCCCCCAAAAGACATGAGGTCACCTATGAAATTAAGGCAAAAAGCATAAATAATCCGTTAGAAAACAACTTATTAAGTTCATTCAAGCTTCCAGAGAAGATATAAATGAGCATCAAACAACAATGTGGTGTCTATGGAAAGCTCCCCATGCATGGCGATTTTGTGAGCAGGAATCTACCTGCTGCATTTATTAAAAGATGGGATGAGTGGTTGCAGTTATATATTGCAAGCTCAAAAGAGCAGATGGGTGATGAGTGGCTCGATATCTATTTAACGAGTCCAATCTGGCGTTTTGTGCTTTCATCCGGTGTTATTGATCAACAACACTGGGCCGGAATTATGCTACCTAGCGTTGACCAGGTGGGTCGGTATTACCCCTTTTCCATGGTGATGCCATTGGCCCCAGAGCTAAATCCTTTCGAGTTTATTTCATTTCATACACATTGGTTTGAAGAGATCGAAGAGCTGGCCTTGCAGGCACTGGATGAGCAATTTTCAGTTGATCAACTTGTTGACCAAGTGAATAATGTGCACGTCGATTTTACCTTGAGCCAAACAAAAATAGGGCAATCATTCGATCTCAGTTCAATACAGATGGATATGGCATTTGATGAACAATCCCTGCTATCGGTTTATGCCGGTCTTTTGGATTCGATTATGTTGAAAACGATGAACTGTTATAGTATCTGGACTACCCGAGGATCGGAAAAAATTACTCCGTGTTTCATGAACGTCAAAAATTTACCCGCAGCGAACCAGTTGCCCGCCATGATGGATGGGCAATGGAGATACTGGGGTTGGCCCCAACCTTATTCCGTACAGAGATGATGACCGACACAACAATAAGAAGACCCGTGCAATGGCTCAGTGCCTCAGCCACCAATGTTGGCATGGTACGAAAAATCAATGAAGACGCCGTATTCTCAAAGCCGGAGATTAATTTATGGGCGGTCGCCGATGGTATGGGTGGGCATGAAGCAGGCAATGTTGCCAGCAACATGATTGTCAACATACTTGACGATATTGAAGCAAAAGTTAATCTTGATGTATTTGTTTCAACCATTGAAAACAAAATTCTGGATGTTAATAAACGGCTTCTGGAGTATTCCGAGATTATGCTGGATGGGCGTATTGTTGGCAGTACCGTTGCCATCCTGCTGATAAAGGGCCGTGTCGGTGTTTGTCTATGGGCAGGCGATTCTCGACTGTACCGTCATCGAAATGGTGGTATTAAACAGATGACGGTTGATCACAGCCATGTTGCTGAGCTGTTAAAACAGGGGGCTATTTCAATCGAGGAAGCGGAAAACCACCCGGATGCCAATATTATTACCCGAGCTGTTGGTACCTGTGAAAATTTATACGTTGATATTGATGTTTTTGATGTCAATATGGGCGACACATTTCTGCTGTGTACCGACGGCTTGTATAATGCGGTCAATGAAGAGAGTATTATAAATTGTCTGCAACAAGATGATGATATTGAAACAGCCACCAACACCCTGATAGAAACCTCCTTAAATAACGGTGCTTCTGACAATGTGTCGGTGGTTCTGGTTAAGGGTGTGCGCAGCACAGCCAATCAATGACACTCTAACGGATAGCTACTTTCATAATGACCAGATCTGACGACCCCGGGAACAAGGGTGGCGAAAAAACACAAATAAAAAATGGACCTTCCAGGGCTGGTGAGCAAGGGCAGGTTGATGGCCCAACAACTGTTTCGGATAAAACCAGAATATCGAGTCATCAAGGGGGTAACACCAAGCCAGATACCGCGGATGTAACCCCATCAGAGGGTGTTGTAGATAATGATGCCACACGGTTTAAAACACCCAGTCAAAGCCACGACAACAGTGATACCACACGTTTCAAACCATCAGCCCAAAACGAACATCATCATGCCTCGCCAAAAACACGCATAAAACAGAGCGCGGCTATTGCAGATAAAGAGCCGACCATTGATGAGCCTGAAGATAAGAAAAAAAAGGTACTGAAAGGACGGTTTTTGCTGGAAAAGGTGCTGGGTGTTGGTGGCATGGGAATTGTCTACAAAGCCAAAGATTACCTGAAAGTTGAAGCCCAGGACAGAGATCCATACGTCGCCATTAAGGTCTTGAGTGACGAGTTTAAAACCCACCCGGAAGCCTTTATTGCGCTTCAACGGGAGTCCAGAAAGGCACAGCGCATTGCGCACCCCAATACCGTAAAAGTCTATGACTTTGATCGGGATGGTGATGTGGTTTTTATGACCATGGAGTACATGGAAGGCAAGCCGTTGGATCAGCTGATCAAACAGTATCAGGCGACCGGCCTTCCTCAGGATGATGTGTGGCATATTTTATCCGGAATGTGTTCAGCCTTGGCGCATGCACACTCTGAAAATATTGTTCACTCAGACTTTAAACCCGGCAATGTTTTTGTCACCACGGATGGAATGGCCAAAATATTTGACTTTGGTATCGCTCGGGCGGTAGCTAACATTGACCGGCATACTGGGAAAGAGCAAGACCAGACTGTTTTTGATGCGGGTGGCTTGGGCGCTTTAACCCCGGCATATGCCAGCCTTGAGATGTTGCAGGGGGAGACGCCGGATGTTCGTGATGATGTTTACGCTCTCGGCTGTGTTGCCTATGAACTGTTTTCGGGTGAACATCCATTTAACCGGCTACCGGCAGATGAAGCGTACAATAAAAAACTTAAACCAAAACGCATAAGTGATATTAGCAAGCGCCAGTGGAGGGCGATAGAGGCCGCATTATCATTTAAACGTGAAAACCGCACTGAATCTGTTGATGCATTTTACAAGCAGTTAACCTTCAAGAAAAAGTCAAAATTCTTGTTAGTCACATTCCTGTTGTTTTCCACTGCTGGTGCGGCATATTATACGTCCGTACAGACAGATAATGTTGTACCATCCGTTCCTCAAATTTCAGAATCTGAAATCAGAAATGAACTGGAGTTCAATATACGCTACAACCTCTATAAGGAAAATATTGAAAAACTAGCAGCCAGACCTAGTTTTACAGCCGAGTGGGAAGAAAGTATCTGGAGTGAGACGCAAGGCGTATTAGGAATACTTTCAGGACAGCCGAATGAGTGGTATTTATCCATGCGTGATGGCGTCTACCAAATATACGTGAATAAAATAAAAACGCTGGTAACCGAATCAAGTTATCCCCAGGCAACAATACTCATCGAAAACGCTTATCGCTATACAGATGATGACACCTTTTTGAACAACGAAAAAATAGCCTTGGCGGAAACAATACAAGAAAAGGAGCTTCAGGATAAAAAACGTGCGGAACGAAATAGATGGCTAGCCCGAGAGCGAGCAGATAAAACAGAGAAGAAAATAGTAGCAGAGACAAAAAACACCGCTCTCTTCGATGTGGCACTTGCAAACGTCAACAAACAATTAAAGTGCTCATCAAAACTGAATATGCGTGATTTTAATATTGCCATCACTAAATTACGCTCTCTGGATATTAAGCGATATGGAAATATTGAAAACAGACTATCAACAGAATTAGCTCAATGTATCACCTCTATTGGAAAGCATTACCCTGAACACGCACTGGACGCAAAACGCTATGCTTTGCACATATTTAAAGATAACCCCGCTCTTATGGCGGTTGAGATAAAAGAGAAGGACGCTTGTAACCTGTCAATTGCCGGTTTAGGAGCACGGGGTGAACGCGCTGTTTGTCGTGACAAGCTTGAGGGCGGTGGTGTCGGGCCCGTATTAGTCGTTATACCCGCCAACGCTGGAATCGAGGCATTTGCTATCGGTAAATATGAAACATCGGTTGCTGAATTAAATGAATTTTGCAAAACCTCTTCAGAATGTAACTTGCAAGCGGATCAATTCGCTGATCTTCCCGTCACTGATGTCGATATATCGACGATATCAGCGTATTTAAAGTGGTTGAGTAACAAAACGAAGAAAAAATACCGATTGCCAACAAAAAAAGAGTGGATCTACGCCTCCAAATCAACGCGTTATGCACTTGACCCAAACCGTAATTGTCAACTCAGTGTCAGAGGTATTGAAAAGGGCGGCTCGCTTGTTAAAGCAGCCACGGGCAAACAAAATAGTTGGGGATTGGTGAATTATGCAGGAAATGCCCAGGAGCTTGCATTTGAAACAAGCAGACGGTTCGTTGCTCTTGGTGGCTCGCATCAATCGTCAATGGATGACTGTACCGCTTTGACGGTATCAACCCATTCCGGGCGTGCCGATAAATACACCGGTTTTCGGATTGTCAGAGATATTGGTGAAGGTCAATAATGAATATTTTAGACGTTTCAATACAGTTACGTGAGTTGTCGAATGGTTATTCCACTCAAAGAGTGGCCTTCGAAGAATACCGGTTGAAGAGAAAGTCTCTTTTGGATGAAATTGACCAGACACTTAATCAGCAAAGTTGCCAAACCATACTACAGGATGCTGAAATAGATGAACCAGACGACAAAGATGATGTGATGCCGAAGACAATCAACCTGGAATTTGATACCGATAAAAAGAGTGATGATGCCGGGGTAAGAGATTGAAATTAAGTTTAATTAATAAAAAAAACATGCAGTTAAGAGGGTATTTTAATGGAAATTATTGAACTATTTCAGGCGGGCGGACCATTTATGTATCCCATTTTAGGGGTATTTGCCATTGGTGTCGCCATCGCCCTGGAACGATACTTTTATTTAAGCAAAACAAGCAGGGTAACGGATAAAACCTGGGCCCAATTGATCCCTATGCTGAAAGCGCTGGATTTTGATCGTGCGGCTAAGTTAACCGAATCACTCAAAACACCCATTGCCGTGGTATTGAGTTATGGCTTCTCCCGATACGGTGACAACAAACGTCGGGAAATAATTGAAGCGGCAATGGAGGAGGGGATGATGGATGCCATGCCCGACCTGATCCAGCGTACACACTACCTGGCAACGTTTGCTAATGTCGCAACGCTACTGGGCTTGCTTGGAACCATTGTCGGACTGATTCAAGCCTTTACCGCCGTTGCCCAGGCTGATCCCGCAGAGAAGGCCGACTTACTTTCCGCCAGTATATCGGTCGCCATGAATACAACGGCCTTTGGATTAATGGCAGCCATTCCCCTGTTGCTTGCTCACTCTTACCTGGTAACAAAAACAGCGCGACTTGTGGACAGCCTAGAAAAAGCGGCCATCAAGTCAATTAACTTGATGGTTAGAGATTAAGAAGTCGTTCATACAATGAAAAAATCAGCATTCAAACATATTCATGAGGTAGAAGAGCTTAATATCACCGCTTTTATGAACTTGATGGTGATACTGGTTCCGTTCCTTCTGATCACCGCCGTATTTTCAAGAATGACCGTCTTAGAGCTCAATTTACCCGCCTTGGATGCGAAAGAGAATGCTCAGGAAAAGGTAGAGCTGCAACTGGAGCTGGTTTTGCGCGAAAACAGTTTTGAGATACAGGACGCAAATCTTGGCATTATCAAAGTATTTCCTCGGGCCCAGGAGGAGACACGTTGGGATCTGTTTACGGATTTATTGGTAGAAATAAAAATCCGTTTTCCTGAAGAACAGGACATTACGCTGCTGTTGGAACCAACCATCAGTTATAAAACATTAATCCAGGTTATGGATCGTGTGCGTAGCGCAGAGGTGCTTTCAGTCCTGACGGTAGAGACGATTGAACTGTTTCCAAATATCTCCATTGGGGATGCCGAAATGGCCGTATTGGAAAAAAGCCAAGGTGAGGATTCAGAGTGAACAGCTTGAAAATTTCCAGCCGCTCAAAAAGAATGGAACACTTCAAAGGACTGCACGGCCGTAGCGGTTTAAACCTTGTATCGTTAATGGATATTTTTACGATACTGGTATTCTTTCTTTTGGTCAGCTCAGGCGCGCAACAACTACCCAACAGCAAAGAGATTACACTGCCCACCTCAGTGGCGGACAGTGTTCCCAAAGAGACACTGGTTATTGCAATTACCAAAACAGATATATTGGTACAAGGGGAGAAAGTTGCCACCATTTCTGATTTATTGGAAGAGAATGAAACAACCATTGCCGGTTTGGAGAAAGAGTTAAAATTTCAAGCCTCAAAGCGTCAGTTTTCAACAATAGACGATGAGGTGGGTCGTACCATTACTATCATGGGAGATGAAAATATTCCGTATCAGTTATTACGGAAAATTCTCGCGACCTGTCGCCAGGCTGGCTATACCACGATAGCATTTGCCGCCTTTCAGAAGGCAAAAGGCTAGAGCTGATGAAGGCTGCATCCTATCAAAGCCTTGCACTCGCATGGCGACCAAAAAACAGACGCGACAAGCCATTTATACTCTTTACCCTGTTGATATTGGCCCTGTTCCTGGGAACGGCTCTGTTTTTTAGTTCGATAGAACTCCCCGAGAAAGAGCGCCAGGCAAAAGTTGATGTGCCAGACCGAGTGGCTAAATTCATACTCGATAAACCTAAGCCTATTGTTAAGCCAAAGCCCAAGCCCAAAAAAATTGAAAAACCCAAGCCTAAACCCAAGCCAGCTCCTAAGCCCAAAGTAAAACGGGAAAAACCAAAGCAAGAGATCAAACTGACTGAAAAGCAAAAAGTTGCGCGCAAAAAAGCAGGGGAGAGCGGCCTACTCGCCCTCAGTGATGAATTATCGGATTTGATGGACACCTCAAGTATTGACTCAATGGTGGGTAATGCGGTCAGGAAATCGACAAATCAAACTCAAATTTCTTCTGTGGATACCGGAATTTTAACCGCAGGATCGTTAGCCTCCAGTGAGGCAAAAGGTAGTCGGCGTGTACAACCGGAAGCGCACTTATCCACAATCTCCAGCACAACAGTGCTGGATAGCGAGCAAGATGCAACGGCACAAAAGCTAATCGCAGCACGGGCCGGAGACGATGTAGATAAGAGTGATCCAACAGATCCTACAAAGAACAAGGCAGAGAAGCGAGAAAGGGTCGGAAATTACCGCCCAGCAGAAGATATCGCTTATGTGGTCGATAAAAACAAAAGCAAACTACACGCGATTTACCGCCGGGCTCGCAGGAGTGACCCGGGAATTCAAGGCAAAATTGTACTTGAAATTACCATTTTGCCATCCGGAAAAGTGGAAAATGTCCAAATTACCTCAAGCGAACTACAACATGCCAAACTGGAGGCACGCATCATTGCCCGGGTGAAACAATTTGATTTTGGTGCTCAAAACGTAAAAAAAGTGACAGTCACCTATCCCATCGAGTTTTTGCCCTTGTAAATACGCGGAATTTACATCAGTTTCAACACCACTCAGATTTGCTTCCAACCACTTGTACAGCTCGTATTTGATAGCACGAAGTTGTGCCCGGGTGCATTTATCCATAGCCTGCACTTCATCGAAAGGTGGCCTTTTTTTACTACAGCATAGTAGCGCACAAGCAATGTGCAGACTCTCTTTTATACCATCAAAAACTCACCGCAATGCAAACACAACGGGCACTATAAATTCTAGCGTTTGGCGTAAATCATTTTCTGGTATGGGTGGGAAGGGGTTGGCTCGTTTGGCCATTTCAAGTGCCGCTTTATCCAGCAGCCTGTTTCCAGTGCGTTGTTCCAGGGTGATTTGCTGGGTCTGTCCGGTGCGATCGATCAATATGCGTAGCCGACCTTCGCCTTCAATACGCATACGCTTGGCCCTTGTGGGGTATTTTTTCTGTTTTTCTAGCCAGGCAATGAGGAGTTGTTCATATTCTGCTGTGGCGGCAGCGCTGGGTGGGGTGGTGCTGGGTGCGGCCGGGGAGGGCTTTTGTAGCGGAGCGGGTTCCTTTGCGATTTCAGGTGGGTTCTCAACCGGCAGTGGTTCAGGTTGAGGAGCAGGCTCTATCACCGGCTGTGGTTTGGGTTCTGGTTTTTGAATTACAGGTTCTGGTATAGGTTCTGGCATAGGTTTTGGTTTAGGTGTAACCGGTGGTTTGATCTTTTTCTGTGGCGGTGTGGCAGTTTCAGCTGCTGTGCTGGTCTCTGCAATAGCTGCTAGCAGACTCACACGAAGTGTTTGTTCAGGTGGTTCTGATAGTGGTTCTGTTGCTGGTAGCACAAACCAAAACAGGATGCCGCCGTGCAGAGTGAGTGCGACGAATAGTGCGATGCCTGTTTGTTGTCGGGTGATTGTCATGGGTACGGGTTACTTTTGGGTGGTGGCTAATGCGAGATTGCTACCACCCGCGGCACGAATTTCATCCATCACTTTTAACAACTGTTGTACCTCGGTGCGGGCATCACTTTTCAGGGTGATCGCAACATCGGCATTGTCTGCAATCAAAGGCTTGATGGCCTGGCGAAGTTGATCGAGTGGCATTGCTTTACCGTTGAGCGCCAGTTTACCTGATGCGTTGAGAGCAACAGTAATCGGTGTGATTTCAGTCACCGTGGCGCTAGCTGATTCGGGCAGTTCCAGCTCAATCGCTTCTGGCACTAAAAAGGTGCTGGTTAGCATAAAAAAGACCAATAGCAAAAAGACGATGTCGATCAGTGGTGCGATATCAAGATGAGAATGGATGCGTGCACGGCCTTCAAATTCCATGGGTTTCATCCTCGATTTTGTCATCGTCACGGGTAGAGATATTGGATGGTGTTTTGCCAAAATGACGCAACACTCGAATGCTGACATCTTTCATGGCGGCGCGTACATGGTCTACTTCGCCTTCTAGATAATAGAATGCCGCCATGGCGGGAATGGCCACGGTTAAGCCAAAGGCGGTGGTCAGCAGTGCCTCCCAGATTCCACCCGAAAGGATTGATGGGTCAACACGGCTACCAGCCGCTTCAAGATTCATAAAGGCGACGATCATGCCGGTGACGGTTCCCAGTAACCCCAATAGTGGGCTCAGGTGGGCGATGGATGAGAGGCCACGCAGCCACGATTCAAGGCTGCGGATTTGCGCGGAACCGACCCGACTCACTTCGGCTTCCACATCTTTTGCCGACATGGCGGAATGAGCACCGCAACGTATGGCGCTTTCCATCACACAAGCCACCGGGCTGCGCTGCTGTTGTAATGCATCCAACGCACGGCTGTGATCGCCTTGTTGCAGTGCGCTCAGTGCGGGATCGACAAAATCCAGGCGACGCAGGCCGCTACGGAAAAACTGAAATAGTTTGAGCAGGATAATGGTGACGGCCAAAACAGACATGGCCAGCAGTACTAACATCACTGGCCCGCCTTGTTGGAATAAATCGACTGTGCTCATAAATTCTAACTCACTATTTTAAAAGGACAATTAGGTAGCAAGCAACACAGCTTGCTACCCATGGGGATGGGTGTAAATCTACTTACAGTTCCATCTCAAGCCCGGCATAAACAAACCGTGGCAAGCCGCCACGTGCGCCATGGGGCTGACGTGAGACTAGATACTCTTTATCAAACAGGTTTTGCACCCCACCAAAGAACTTGACGGTTTTGTTGATGCGATAAAAGGCCGAAACATCCGCCGTAAAATAGCGGTCTGTTTTGCCATAGCGAGCATCAGGGTTTCCGGCACCATTGACTTGATTATCGACATTGTTGGCACTGGTATAGGTCTCGCTCACATAGTTACCTGAGATAAACGCCCCCCATTTTTTGCTCTCTACGCCGCTGCCCAGGCTTAAGGTCCACTCCGGAATATAAGGGACCGCATTACCTGCTTTGCCGTAGCTGAAAATAGATTCTGCATCGGTAGAGATTGAGTCATTTTTTTGTTCTGCATTGGTGTAGGTTGCGCTCAGGTGAGAGGGATTGCTGATGCCCCAATTGTTGGCGAGTCCGGCATCATATTGCAGTGCCAATTCAATACCAAAGGTGTCTACTTCACCAAAGTTTTCATCATCACCAGTACCGGTACCACCGACATTGTCGGTCACAATCAAATCATCAAAGGCGGTGTAGAAAAATGTGCTTTCAGCCGTAAATGCCTGCCGGGCGTTGGTATAGCGTGTACCAATTTCAAAAGCGGTGCTGGACTCTGGGTCAAGGCCACCGCGTGTTCCCCGTGGACTGGGCGTAGAGTAACCGGTGTGCAGACCACCAAAACCGCTCCATTGATCATTGAATTGGTAGGCCGCACCCACACCATAGGCATTGACGTTAAAGCTGTTTTCACCGTCCCGCCCTTTTGTGCCACCGGCGCTTTGCAGGGTGCCTTTTGGGTCTTCGGAGATTTGATCCAACATCTCGTAACGAACCCCTGGTGTGATTGTCCAAGCTCCGGTTTCAAGGGTGTCTTGAATAAACAGTGCCAAGGCTTTGGTTTTCTGAAAACGATTACCGGCATCACCCGGTACCCCAGGAGCCACTTCTGTGATGCTGCCGTTGGCTGCCTGGGTGTAGGTATCCTCCCACTGAAAGCGGGTGATTTGATCTTGATGTAGACGCAGACCGGCCATTATTTCGTGTTGAACACCATCGCTACCAAAACGAAAATAGCCGACCGTCTCAACTCCCTGGGCGCGGTATTTACGGTTATTGGCTTTGACTTTCAGCTCACACGCCGCTTGGCCGATCATGCACTCCTGCGATAATCCCGGGGTTACGATAACCTGGGAAAGTTTGTCGTCATTAACTTTGTTGAGTTTGTACCAGTTACGTTTGAAGTCGGTTTGATAGAGTGTGGTGATGAGATCGATATCATCGGTGGGGCTGATGCTCCAGCGCAACGAGGTTTGTTCTTGCTCACTCTTTATATTATCAAAACGTGAGGCAGCATAACGACGGGTCGGGTCAGCATCAAAATCTGCCTGGCTTAAACCGAGGTAAGTTTCATTGGCATCCAACTCGCTGCTGCCATATTTGAACTCAAACCGTTGATAAATCTCACTGTTGGGTTCCCATGACAGTTTCACCATGGCGTCTGTTTTATTAAATCCGGTGTCATTACCGCTACGAAAATCATCGCTCTCATCAATCTTTTTGAAGCCGTCACTCTGCCTGCGATAAGCTTCAAGCAAAATGCCAAACTGGCCAGCGTCTCCTGCATCAAATGTATTACCCACATAGGCGTGGGTGCGTTGCTCGTTAAAGCTGCCAAAGGTCGACTTCAGATAAGCCTTCTCTTTCGTGGGGATCGATGTTGACAGATAGTTGATCACGCCGCCGGTGGTGTGTGGGCCATATTTGATCTGGCTGGAACCTTTTAATACTTCCAATCCACTCATGCGACCTGCGGTGGGCGAGTAATAAGCAGCGGGTGCGGTGTAAGGTGCAGGCGACATCATCACTCCATCTTCCATGATAGTGATCTTGGAGTTGCGGGTGGTATCCACACCACGCAGACTGATGCTGGGGAAGAGACCAAAACCATCTTCCTCACGCACATAAACTCCGGGAACCTTACGCAACACACGGTTTATATCATCATAATTTTGTTGCCGAATATCCTCTTTGGTCACCACCTGAGCAGAGCCGGGTATTTTTTCAATGTTGGCCGGATTGCCGATCACCATGATCTTATCCAGCACACTCGCTTTCATATTCACGTCATCAAATTTTTTATCTGTAGCACCTGCCGGTAGCGCCAAGCCAAGCGCAGCGATTACGATGGCATCACGTAATAAACGTTGTTTTCTCTTCATTATTTTACTCCCACAATGTTGTGATTTTTCGATATGCCTAACCTGATCGTGACTCTTGGGGGAGCACCCGAGCAGGGGGCCGATAACTGGCTGGCTACTGATAACCCAAATGGGTTGATTGGCTGGCTAGGAGAGATTATGAACAAGCTGATTGATAATGTAAATGATAATCAATACTATTTGCATGTGAGTTTTATTCAGAGGTTATCAAATGATTGTGGGAGGAAAAATAAACCACTTGCAAATGCGAATGATTATTACTATTATTTTGTTATTGAGTGATAGCTTTGGCGATAGCAAAGTGAATACCATTATTTGAAATCAAAGGAGAGCCGCTGATGACGTATATGATCAATGCTCAGTTTGAAGGAGGAATGCCTTCGTTAGTACTGATTGATGCAATGACAGGTGAAGAGCGCCTGCATTGGCGTGGCGATAATACTGCCAATGGCGAAGGTGACTGGAAGGGGTTGTTCAAACGCTTAATGCTGCTCTCCTGTATGGATCAGCTGGGTTTGCCCGAACGTGCAAAGTTGCCCACTTTTGGTAATGAATGCATTGAATGCTGCATTGAATGCGATGTTTGCGTTGATCAAACGGCATCAATGGAAGCAAAAAACAGCAATACGAACAGAGCGATTATTTCGTTGTTAAGGTTGCAAAAATGAATAACCCACATAAACAAAAACTTCATTCCCCCCTGTCGGCGGGGGCTTCACAATCGAGTGATGCCCCCACTATGCGGCGTATGACAAGTGATGAGTTATTAGCAGGACAGAAAGAGCGGGTGATTGAGCACAGTGGTGAAGAGTACCGTTTGCGGATGACCAGTAAAGGCAAGTTAATTCTTACGAAATAAGCCGCTGAGCTTGGTTCCTAATCGGATGCGGGGAATTAAAAACAAAAAAATGCCAGTCACGCTCGGCGGACTGGCATTTAGGCTGTTTTAGCGTACTCATACTAGAAGACGTTAACGTACCGTTATTAGGCCGAATTGTTGTTCACCCTATCTAGGCCGGTATTGGGCGCATAGTTTGCTACGCAACGAATACCGGCCTAGATAGGGTGGGGAAAAAGAGAAGTAAGCGCGGTATTTTAATAAATTCTACATCTCTTAATGACTGATATGCTTCTCTCGAATTTCATCCAACGTTTTACAGTCGATACAAAGATCGGCTGTTGGGCGGGCTTCCAAACGTCGAATACCGATCTCTTCGCCACAGTTACCACAAAAGCCGTATTCATCATCATCCAGATGTTTGATTGATGATTCAATCTTTTTGATAAGTCTGCGTTCTCGGTCGCGGGTACGCAGCTCCATGGTAAAATCGGATTCCTGACTCGCTCGGTCATTGGGATCAGGAATATTGCCGGAGTCATCCTGCATGTGGTGAACCGTTTCGTCTACTTTTTCCATCAGCTCACGTTTCCACTCCAGTAAAATATTCTGGAAGTGTTCAAGCTGCCGTGGATTCATGTACTCCTCGTTCTTGGATGCTTCGTAGGGCTTGAAGTTTGTATAAGAATCGGAAGCTGAAGATTGTTTTTCTGTTGCCACAACCTTATCAGCTACCTTATTTGATTTTGCCTGAGCCATGTGCCGGCCTCCTTACTACCACTAGAGAATATTCAATCCGCATCTATACCAGAAAAAGCAAAGGTGGTGCAACCGAATTGTTATTTACTTTGGTGGTTTGCCTAAACTTTGTTCATCCACGAAGAAATATGGTGGTTTTGTGTGCAAATAATTCATTTTTTTCTTGCGGGAACAAAAAGCTTTTTTTCGTGAAATGGCCTCTATTCATGTAACATTTCGCGAAAAGGTTTCAACTTAATAAATTAATTGTTCAACTAGAGGTAGTGATTATGTCAACGCTTAAAGCCTTGATTTTTGATGTGGATGGTACACTTGCAGATACCGAACGTGATGGCCATCGTGTTGCTTTTAATATGGCATTTGAATCAACAGGTTTGGATTGGCATTGGTCGCCTGAACTCTATGGTGAGTTGCTTGCGGTAACGGGTGGTAAGGAACGTATCCGTTATTACCTTGAAAAATTCAATACTGAATTTTCAAAGCCAGATGATTTTGATGCGTTTGTTGCTGAGCTGCATGCGGCAAAAACCGGTTTTTATACCAAATTGATGGCTGAGGGTAAAATTCCACTTCGCCCCGGGGTAGAGCGTCTGATTGCCGAGGCACGTGAAGCGGGTTACCGCATTGCTATTTCAACCACCACTACACCTGAAAACGTCACCGCATTAGTGACTGATACGTTAGGTGCCGAGGCGCTGGATTGGTTTGAAGTGATTGGTGCTGGTGATATTGTTCCATTGAAAAAACCGGCACCTGATATTTACGATTATGTGCTGAAAGAGATGAATATAGTACCGGAAGAGGCGATTGCCTTTGAGGATTCACGTAATGGAATTTTGTCTTCACTTAGCGCCAATTTAACCACCGTGATTACCACTAATGGTTATACCGCAGAAGATGATTTTTCAGGGGCTGCAATTGTTCTGGATCAGATGGGTGAACCCAATGCTCCCTTTACTTTGCTTGAGGGGAATGCGCATGGAGAGAATCATTTGAACCTGGCATTGATTGAGGCGCTGCATCAATCGGCACATGGCTGAATCGTTGCATTATTATTCGTTACGTTTGGCATAGAAGGGCTGAAGTAGATTCAGCCCTTCCACGTCATCTCCTTTATCTCTCCTGATTGCATAGAAGCACGCCTTGCCACGAAAACAGACAGAACAACTGACCCGTCAATACAAAGTGGTTGCTGTACTAGGAGCTTGTCCGAGAATAGAGGTCGTAGCGAGAGAGTGTGATTTTTAGTTCATTTTTTCGACAATTTGAGGCGAATGGTTGCTCCCTTTAACGAAAATTGGCGGGAAAATGAGCAAAAAACATGCTTTCGCAGTAGACCTGTCTATTCTCGGACAAGCTCCTAGCAGGCTGTCGGACTTGGGGAGTCGTAGCGAGAGAAAGCCATTTTGAGTCCATTTATTTGATCATTTGGGGCGAATATTGAGCATGTTTAACGAAAAGGATCAGAGAAATGGGCCAAAATGGATTTTTCGCAGTCGATTCTT
>JAFLJP010000076.1 GCA_022712945.1 Gammaproteobacteria bacterium
GGCTGTTGTTGACGGTGAGTGAGGTGAGCCAGAAGTTGTTGTCATAGCCCCGGGTGACGCTGCCATTGATGGTGCCTGCCCAGGTGGTGGCGAGCGGTAAAAAGCCATCGTAGCTGAAGTCGAGTGTGCCGTTGTCCGGTGCGGTGATCGTGGTCAACTGTCCGCTGGTCGGGTGATAGCTGTAGTGGGTCTGGCCACGGAGTGAGCTGATGTTATCCAGCTTGGCGGATGCGGGGTGGTAGTTGAAGTCGATCACCCGGCCGTCAGGCCGTTCGATTTTGCTGAGCTCTTTGTCAAGGTTATAGCTGTATTGGGTTGCCCAGCTGCCCGCGCCCAGCGAAGGCGGAGTGTAGTTATCTTCAAGATCAACCGGGGTGTAGTTGAAGTGGTGTTCGGATCTTCCCGGTGGGGTGATAGAGGTGAGGTTGCCATTGGCATCGTAGCTGTAGGCGATTGAGCGACCGTCGTGGTGCTGTTGCCGGGTGATGCGGCCAACGGCATCGTACTCAAAACCGGTGCTTCGATCCAAGGCATCGGTGATGCTCTCCATATAGCCGTCGAAACCGTAGCTGATGCGGGTTTGCCGGGTGGCAGTGCCGGTGCCTTGGGATATTGATTCCAATCGTCCACGCGGGTCGTAGCCATAGGTGATCTCTTCTCTGCCTGGGGTGTGCACCGCGGCGGTTTTGCCCTCTGCTGTCAGGGTGCGGGAGGCGGTTCTGCTTTCCGCTGTTTCGAGAGACCAGGTGCGGGTTTCTACATCGTAGGTGTTGCTGGTGCTGTTGCCGTTAACGGTCACTTTTTCGGTGAGACTGCTGTGGCTGAGCAGGTCAGTGGCATCTGCCAGAGTGGCTTCACGTTGCTCCTCAATGATGTATTCCAGGCCACCTGGGGTGACGGTAACCCGTTTGCTGATTAAGGGGCTCTGCATGCTAAAACGTGGATCCGGCCCTTCGGTTTCGGTGTTCACGGTGCCATCAGCCGAAGTAGTGGTGGTCACGGCGCTGTTAAAGTCGGTGACCGTTACGGTGCCATCACGGGCGGTGTTGGTTTGGCGGCGGCTGCCATCCGGCAGATGTTCCACCTGGAAGGTGCGAGTATGGCCCTCACCACTGGTCAGGGTGACCGCATAGTTTTCTGCTGTTTCAGTTCGCTCAAGTTGCCAACCGCCACCGATGGGGTTGCTGTCTTCGATTAGGCGGCCACTGGTATCGAAGGTGAAGTCGGTGCGGTTGCCGTTGCGATTGGTAAAGCTGGTCATGAGGCCATCGGGGGTGTATGCCATGTGCCAGGCTTCACCGGCGGGATCGGTGAGTGTGGCAAGGTAGCCATCGGCATCAAGCATCAGGCTGGTGCGCTGGCCATCGGCGGCAACGATCGCGGTGGGGAGGTTGCCGCTACGTT
This sequence comes from Gammaproteobacteria bacterium, assembly GCA_022712945.1. Lineage (GTDB taxonomy): Bacteria > Pseudomonadota > Gammaproteobacteria > RBG-16-57-12 > RBG-16-57-12 > JAFLJP01. The sequence goes on from JAFLJP010000076.1 coordinate 1,405, forward strand.
CAATACGGGTGATATTGCCGTCGACATCTTCAATTTCACTCAGCAGGCCTGCGGTGTCGTAGCGGAATTGGTAGATTGCCGCACGGGTAACTGCATCCAGGGTGCGCAGGTGACGGCCATTGTTATCAAAGTGGAAGAGTTGGTTGCCGTTACTGGCGGGAATCAGGTATTCATCTTTTCCAATGCCAGGTAGTGATAGTTTAACTTGGCGAATACGATCATAAGAGGTGATATAAAGGCTACCATTGGGACTAAATGCAATGTGACTGGGAGTGTATATCTGGGCCTGACCGACAGCTCCTCCATCACCCAAATTTCCTATAGTTCCCGTACCTACCGCAGTGGTGATGATACCATCTGGTGTCACGCTGCGAATGCGCTGATTATATTTATCTGCAATATAAAGATGACCATCAGGGCCAAAAGCAACGGCCTCAGGGGATAGTAATTTGGCTTGATCAGCAGGGCCACCATCACCTAAGCCCCCCGAACCGCTACTACCTGCTACGGTGGTGAGAATACCATCCGGTGTCACGCGGCGAATGCGCCTATTAAATGTGTCCGCAATATAGAGATTGCCATCAGGGTCAAAAGAAATACCCCTAGGGCTGTATAAGCTGACTTGGCTGGCAGGGCCACCGTCACCAGAATAGCCCCCTCTTCCCGTGCCCGCTACGGTAGTGATGATACCATCTGGATTCACACGGCGGATGCGGTGGTTACCTGAAATATAGAGGTTACCATCGGGGCCAAAAGTAATATCAGTAGGGAATAAGCTGGCTTCGTTGGCAGGGCCACCATCACCAGAGTAGCCCCATTCACCAATGCCTGCAATGGTGGTGATAATGCCGCCTGGATCCACACGGCGAACCCGGAAATTATTCGAATCTGCAATGTAAAGATCACCATCAGGGCTAAAAGAAATACCCCTAGGCCTGTTTAAGCTGGCTTGGTTGGCAGGGCCACCATCACCAGAGTAGCCCCATTCACCAATGCCTGCAATGGTGGTGATAATGCCGTCTGGACTCACTCGGCGAACCCGGTTATCAGCTGAAATATAGAGGCTACCATCGGGACTAATGGCAATGCCACCGTATATGGTAGATCCTCTATGCGCCACGGTAGTAATAATCTGGTTCAGGTCTGCTGCAGAGCGCACCGATCCACCTCCTTTGTATAGCGTTCCGGATGCAGAGTCGTAGGTATGATGAACATCCAGCCCCCAGTCACCTAGTGCGCTGCTGGCCAAGCTGGGAGCTTTTGCAATGCCGGTGAGAGTTTGCTGCCATTGCTGACGGGAGCGCATCGTCTGATTATTCCGGGTTCCAATCATTGTGGCACCCCCGCTGGCAGGCTGGGCGAAGGCTCGGGAAAAGTCATCTGTAGTGCCTGCTTCGAAGTAGACCAATTGGTAACGGTAATCGAGTGATATTGTGGCATTAGCGATGTGTAGCGGGCGACCGTAGGCATCTTTGCCATCCCAGGCAAAGGTGTGGCTTTGATTGGGGGTGGCAGGGAAGGTGTATTGGTGTTTCTGGCCTGCAATCTCAATGGTGAGCTCAATGCCTTGCAGGCTACTTGACACTGTGTCACCCGCGAGGGGAATAGTCAGGGTGTGGGTGGTAAGATTACCGGGCATGCGTTCACTCTGGTAATAGAGGTTGAACGGGGTGCCGGTCACCGGCAGCTTTTCACCCAAGGACTGACTTTGCGGCTGGATAATGCAACCGCTGCACTCATCTTCATTTTTATCCGGTGGCGGCTTTTTGGGTGTTGGCCGACGCGGGGGTTTTGCATCCGATGGTGGACGGAAGGGCCAGTTGCAATCCCAAGGGGTGAGGTGGGTGATCGGGGTGCGCCAGAGGCTTTTACCGACGGTATAGAGACTGGCAAGGCGGGTACGCTCGGCATCGGTGATGCCGAGGTCGGCCAGGGCTTGGGCATCGGCGGCATTGCCGCTGCCGTCTACGTCCAGTTCGGCGATGCCACCGGTGATGGCGAGAATGCCGATAATGACGCCATTGTCTGAGGGAACCCAGGCGGTTTTTTCACGGTCATACCAACCGGCGGGAACAATTTCACCCACCGGGAAGCCGAGGAAGTTATCCACATAAAACGGCACTGTTTGGTCAAAATCAACCCGGGTGGCACCGGCAGCAATGGCTTCATCCACCGAGAGTTCGACCGCATAGGTGTAGGCGCTGCTGGGTGGCAGTGGCCCCGGCATGGCGGCGGGGCCGTTATCACCCACGGTGTATTCGGTGGCGCGCACGTTGAGGGTGGTGAGTGGCTGGGTGCTGCCGTTGGGCAGGGTCAGGGTGGCGGTGGTGCCCTGGGGGAAAAACAGGGTAGCCTGGCGGGTACCTTCACTATCCGTCACCGAATTGCCCTGGGCCACCTGAAACGGTTGGCTGGTGTCGGTCAGGTCGATGGTGGTGACTTGTGCATCCAGCGGAATCATCACTACATCTTCAGTGTGTGCGTAGTCATTCCAGGGGGCGGTGAGCTGGCGCTGTATCGGCAGATACCCCTCTTTCTGGTAGTTGACGGTAAGCAGGCCACCACCGTTGACGGCCATGTCAAACAGGCCATCGGCTCGACTTTTGGTTTGGCCAAATTCGGGGTGGTTTTTGATGCTGATGGTGACCCCGCTTAGTGGGGTGTCGTTACGGCTTAACACTTTGCCCCGCAGTACCGCAGCACGTTTGATCTCAATGGTGTCGGCGGCAACACCGGTCTGAATGGGGTTGGCGCCGCTGTAGAGAAAGGCGCTGGCCTGCTGGAGAGAGATCGATTGGGCAGGATCCAGTTTTGGTGCAATGGTGGCGGGGTCTGTTGGCAGGTCAGTTGACGGTGCTCCTGACGAGACGACGAGAGTGACGGTGCTGCCCGGTAGTACCAAGGTATCTGCGGCAGGGGTTTGGCTGATCACATTATCCACTGGCACTGTGTCGCTGTTTTGTTGGGTGACTGTTCCCAGTGAGAGACCAGCGCTGGTGATGGCGGTTTCTGCTGTGGTCTGAGTCTGCCCGCTAACATCGGGTACTGAGACGAAAGCAGGCCCGTTGGAGATCACCAGGGCAATGGCACTGCCGGAGGTAACCGAACTGCCTGCGGTGGGGGTTTGGCTGATGACCGTGCCCGCCGGTATGGCAGCGCTGTTTTGTTGGGTGACCGTCCCGAGGATGAGACCGGCGCTGGTGATGGTGGCTTGTGCGGTAGTTTGAGTCTGCCCCACCACATCGGGCACAACAAGTTGTGGTTCTGTTGCGGTAATAGTGACGGTATCCGGTGTGCTGCTGGTGTTGCCGTCGCTGACAATCAACTGCACGATATAGGTGCCGGATAAATCAGCCACAAAGGTGGGGGTGATGGATGTCGTATTTGATAATACGCTGCTGCCGGGCTGACTGGTGAGTGACCAGGAGTAGTCTAGGGTGCCACTGTCAGTATTAGTGGAACCACTGCCATCAAGTTGCACGGTTTCACCACGAAGAATATTTTGTGCCGGGCCAGCATCGGCTACCGGGCTGTTGTCAGGTGCAGGGGAATCATCATTTGATGAAGAGCAGGCAGTGAGGCCGAACAGGAGTACGAGAAAGGCGAGTGCCAAAAAACGTTCTGCCCGTGAATAATAATTCCGATCCATGATGCTTCCTTAAACAGCTGCGTGGAATCGTGCCTTTGAGGGGAGTTTGGACGATTCATCCCGATTTTTTGTGGTGGAAAGTATTACCGGTCAGCCTTGTGGTTGTCAAGTGGTTGAATTGGAAAATATGGTGCTGAGTTTCCCGGCTAAAGCCCCGACCTCCAAGGCTGAAAAAAGGCTGAGGACAATAAAAAAGGGCAGAACCATCAGGCCCTACCCTTTTCGCCCCCACCCCCGAAGGGTTGGGAGCAAGCCTGCAATTAACCTTGCAGGCCCATCGTAATTCCAATCGTTAGATCGCGACGATGTTTTCTGCTTGTGGGCCTTTCTGACCTTGAGTAACCGTAAACTCAACCTTCTGGCCTTCAGCCAAGGTTTTAAATCCTGAACCAGAAATGGCGCTAAAGTGAGCAAACACATCAGGACCAGACTCTTGCTCAATAAAGCCAAAACCCTTTGATTCATTGAACCATTTAACGGTACCAGTAGTAGTAGACATAATCGTATCCTATATATTCCAAAGTTCATCGCGCCCGACCTGAATCCAAATAATGGAGCGATCAAGGGCTGTTCAGCTAGAAATGTTGCGATTACTTAATGAGAAGCAGGACGAAGACAACTATTGCAGAACATCGAAACGGCAGACATAAAAATAAAACACACACTCAAGCTGAAAGAATTATATACAGCTAAACCCTATAGTCAACGATAAATCTTTGCCTTAACCTTGGTGATCATCATCAATAACTCGTGTAGGATCACCAATCACTGTATTTGAAGTAGAGAAACCCGGTTAAATGAGATCGCATCAACAGACAGACAACAGACGCTGGTTATTGATTTTTGCCAGCTGGTTAGTGGCCGCCGTATCCAGCATCGGCAGCCTTTTTTTCAGTGAAGTGATGGAGCTGGTGCCTTGCATTTTGTGTTGGTACCAGCGTATTTTCATGTTTCCACTGGCTATCATCCTGCTGGTGGGGCTCTATCCGCTGGACAGACGGGTGGTAAACTACGCTTTGCCGATTGCCATTATCGGCCTGCTTTTTACTCTCTATCACTGCTTGCTCTATTTTGGTTTTATCCCCGAAAACCTACAACCCTGTAGCCAGGGGGTATCTTGTGCCGACGAAGGTATGGAACTGTTCGGTTTTTTGCCGATCCCACTCCTGTCACTTGCTTCATTTTCACTGATTATTCTCTTTTTATTAACCAGCAGGTTCTCTAAATGAAACAAAATTACACCATAATTGGTGCCATATTATTGATGGCACTCGCCTTTGTGATGGCTGCCTATCTTTACAACAGCCAGCAGGCTGAAACCCAGACCCAACTGGTCACACAAAACGCACAAGCACTGAGCAAGCCTTACTCACCGAGAAAAGGGAATCCTGAGGCAAAAGTGACCATTGTGGAGTTTTTGGACCCCGCCTGTGAAACCTGTCGCCAATTTCACCCACTGGTAAAAGAGCTGTTGGCAACTTACCGTGGCAAAGTCAACCTGGTGATCCGTTATGCACCACTGCATCCCGGCTCTGATCAGATGGTGAAAATTCTGCAAGCGGCTAAAAAACAGGGCAAATTCTGGGAAGTATTGGATCTGATGTTTGAAACCCAACCCTATTGGGCCTCGCACCACCAACCCAAACCGGAGGTTTTCTGGACCTATTTGGAGCGCTTTGGTTTTGATGTTGTACAGCTCAGGCAGGATATGAATACCCCGGAAATCGAGCGCATCGTCAAACAGGATATCGCCGATGGCCAACAACTGGGAGCCACCAAAACCCCGACCTTTTTTGTCAATGGCAAACCCCTGAGCCGCTTCGGATATGAACAACTGAAGAGCCTGGTTGCCCGTGAGGTTGATGCCAATTATTGAGGCTCATTACAACAGCTAGCAGGCTGTCGGACTTAGGAAGAATCGACTGCGAAAAATCCATTTTGGCTTTCTCTCGCTACGACTCCCCAAGTTCGACAGCCTGCTAGGCTGTGTTTCTGGCTGTTGCTAATTTTTCAGTGTAACAACCGAATGTTATGGATAAAGGGGATCGTAACTATTCAGCGTGTTTAGATTTTGCCTCAAATCGAGGCATTTTTGCACGGAAAGAGGGAGCATATGGGTATATGTGACCGATTGAGTACGAAAATAACCAAGAGTTGAGGCAAAAGATGAATACGCTGAGTAGTTACAGGGGATCATTGATGAAACCCGTCATCACGGCTCATCATGGTGAGCTGTTGAACGGTTGGGCCGGACATCACTACCAGCCCCACCTGTCGATCACCACCGTTGGTGCTGTAGTCGAAAGCGTATTCACGTCGCCACTGCATCCGCCCCCGGACATTGCGCCGTGGCCATATCTTTTTTAGCTCCACCGCCTGATCAAGGTAGACCCACCCCTCGTTTTCACACGCCTGTTTGCAATATTTTACGGCGGCTTCATGGGCACGCATTGAGTCGAGCCAGAACCAGATCACCAGCCCGATCAAAGCAATAAAGATCAAAAACTCTTTATCCATCATTGGTTAATGCCTCCACCAAGCCGCTAACCCGTGTCATACGGCGTTTAACCGCTTGCTCAAAAAGAGTCGGACGCGCCCAGACCGTCACCGTCTCCTTAGCGCGGGTAATGCCGGTATAGAGCAACTCACGACTGATCAGCGGTGAAATCTCATCCGGCAATACTAATAATACCTGCTCGAACTCCGAGCCTTGACTTTTGTGTACCGTCATTGCATAAACTGTCTCGTGTGGTGGCAGACGATTGGGTAAAATTTTACGTACACGCCCATCCGGCATCACAAAAAAAGCGCGCAACCGGCCACTATTTTCACCATCCGGCCAGATAAGACCAATATCACCGTTAAAGAGCGTTAACCCGTAATCGTTGCGGGTAATCATAATCGGTCGACCGGCATAAAACGGCTGGCGATTATCAATTAAACCCTGCTGGTTCAGCGCCGTTTCAATCGATTGATTGAGCTGCTCAACGCCAAATGGCCCCTCACGCTGTGCAGACAGAATACGAAACCGGTTAAACGCTTGGAGTGCATCCAGTGGATTATCACATGCCAGATAGTGGCGGTAATGCTCTCTCCCCTGCTGAGCCAGTCGCCTGGGGAGCTCACCCACGGCCACGGTCTCTATGGCAATATTGTCATTAAACAGGTCATCAAAACTGGCCAGTGCCTGTTGCGCATCACCGGCATTCACCGCCATGGCCAACAGCCCGATACCACCGGCAGAATCGAAGCGGTAGCTCTTACGCAGCAGGGCGATGCAGTCATTCAACGGTGAGTCGAGCTGTTTCAGCGGTGTCAACTCGGCGCCGGTCAGCAACTGCAACTGCTCACAGATTCGGGCAGAGTAACTTTCACGCCACGCGGCGTTGCAAATATCGCCTAATACACTGCCTGCCTCCACTGAAGCGAGCTGATCTTTATCTCCCAACAGAATCAATCGGGCGTGGGATGGCAGTGCCTCCAGCAGGCGGAACATCATCGGCAGATCGACCATTGAGGCCTCATCCACCACCAGCACATCCAAGTGCAACGGATTGTCTCGATGATGGCGAAAACCCACTTTTCCGGGCATGACCCCCAGTAGACGGTGCAGTGTCGAGGCTTCATCTGGAATCGCCTCACGGACTGCATCCGCACAGGCCAGTTCGCCTTTTTTCTCTTTGATTGATTCACTCAACCGTGCTGCCGCCTTACCCGTGGGCGCGGCCAAAGCGATGCGCAGCGGTTTATCACCACCCTGCTCAACCAGTAGCGCCAGTAATTTTACAACGGTGGTGGTTTTACCGGTGCCGGGCCCGCCGGAGATAACTGAAAAGGAGTTGAGTACCGCCATTGCCGCTGCAATCTGCTGCCAGTCAATATCGTTGTTATGGTGGCTAAAGAGACGTTGCAATCCTGTCTGAAGACGTGGCAGATCCACCTCAATCGGTCGGTTGGCACGTTCACACAGTGCTTGAGCAAGAGTGGCCTCAAAGTGCCAATATTTAGCCAGGTAAAGACGATCAGCGCTATCAAGCACCATCAAGCCGCGATGACCGGGGCTGGCAACCTGCCCACAGGCTTGAATCGTCTGACGCCAGGCAGAAAGTCTGGGGGCAGAGAGTGTCTCTATTTCGGGCTGATTATCACTACCAAATAGCGCTTTTCCGGCAAATGCCGGTAACTCAATACAGACATCACCCTGCCCGGTTTGATTGCTCAGCAGTGCCACCGCCAGGAGCAGGCCAGCACTCGCCTCAGGCTCTTTTTCAGCAACGAAGCGGGCAAAGTAGTAATCCAGATCACTAATTAGTTTTAGATTGGCGCACTGTTTTAGCTGTTGCATCATCGTGATCGCCACCGCCCGGTTATGTGTCGTGTCTGTTAAGAATCGGCCAGGCAGCTCTCAAATAGATAACCATTGAATAGAAGGTCAATATCGCCGACATGTAGAGCAACACCAGCCCGGCATCGGCCGCTGAAACACCGCCAATGGGCGCTTGGTAAAGCAGCAGTGTGATGGCCAGCATCTGCACGGCGGTTTTAACCTTGCCTATCATCGACACCGCCACTGCGGCCCGCTCGCCGATCTCAGCCATCCACTCACGCAGTGCAGAAATTGCAATTTCACGACCGATAATCACAATCGTCGGCAGTGCCAGGTAAATGCTCTCAGCGCTGGTGGGGTTGTGTTCCACCAAAATAATCAGTGCTGCGGCCACAATCAGCTTATCCGCCACCGGATCCAAAAAAGCACCAAATGCCGAGGTTTGATCCCAGCGACGTGCCAGATAGCCATCCAGCCAATCGGTAAAGGCGGCCACCATAAAGATGATTGTCGCGGCGGTTGCCGACCACTCAACCGGCAGATAAAAAACCAGAATCAATACCGGAATGGCCAGAATCCGCCCATAGGTCAGAATATTTGGGATACGCTCTTTCATCACTTATTCCTGGTGAAACTGATCATAAATACGTTGCGCCAAAGCGGTACTGATACCGCTTAATTTAGCAAGATCCTCAACTCCGACCCGCATCACCTCCTGAATGCCACCAAAATGTCTCAGCAGCTGTTGGCGACGTTTAGGCCCCAGCCCGGCAATCCCTTCCAATGGTGATACATTACGCGCCTTGGCACGACGTGCACGGTGGCCGGTAATGGCAAAGCGGTGCGCCTCATCACGAATCTGTTGAATCAGGTGCAAGGCGGGTGAGTCAGCCGCCAGTATAAAGGGGTGGCTAGCACCGGACAAGAAAAGGGTCTCCTCTCCCGCCTTGCGGCTCACCCCTTTTGCAATCCCTACCAGCAACACGTCGTTGATCTGTAGCTCTTCAAGCACCTCTGTTGCCTGGCTCAACTGCCCTTTACCACCATCAATAAACAGAATATCAGGCAGCAAGCCTTCACCTTTTTTCAGCCGGGTATAGCGGCGCAACAACGCCTGGCGCATCGCAGCATAATCATCGCCACCGGTTATATCGGTGATATTAAAACGACGATAGTCCGATTTCACTGGCCCCTGCCCGTCAAAGACAACACAGGAGGCTACTGTCGCCTCACCCATAGTATGGCTAATATCAAAACACTCCATACGCTGTGGAATAGCATCCAATTGCAGTGCATCTTGCAACGCTTCATAGCGCTGTAGCATATTGGCTTTACTGGTCAGGTGGCTGCGTAGCGCCACACGCACGTTATCCACTGCCATGCCCAACCAGCGACGGCGTTCACCCCGCACCTCAGTCGACAGCTGCACCGCGTAACCGGCCTGTTCACCCAGTAACTCGGCCAACCAGGTCATCTCTTCTAACCGATGATTCAGTAAAATACGCCGGGGAATGCCTCCCTGGGCATGGTGTGAGGCAAGATAATATTGCGGTAAAAAGGCCGCCAGCACTTCTGATGGGGTTGCATGTTTGGTCTGTTTCGGGAAAAAACTCTTATTGCCCAAGTTACGCCCCCCCCGAATAAAAAACAGCTGCACGCAGGCGATGCCGTTTTCAACCTCACAGGCCACCACATCCAGATCGCCGCCCTCGTTGCTCACATACTGTTTTTCCTGCACACGGCGAAGGCTGATAATTTGATCACGATAATGGGCCGCCTTCTCAAACACCAACGCTTTTGATGCCTCCTCCATACACGCCACCAGGTCACTAATCACCTGCTCATTCCCGCCTTCAAGAAACATCACTGCATGGGTCACATCCACCGCATAGGCCTCTTTACTCACATAATCCACGCACGGTGCGGTGCATCGCTTGATCTGATATTGCAGGCAGGGGCGGGTACGGCTGCGGTAGAAGGTATCTTCACACTGGCGCACCGGAAATATTTTCTGCAATAGATTCAGCGACTCACGCACCGATCCGGCGCTGGGGTAGGGGCCAAAATAGCGCCCCTTGGCACGTTTCGCACCCCGGTGGTAACTGAGTCGTGGAAAATCATCGTCGCTTGAAAGGAAGATATAGGGGTAACTTTTATCATCGCGCAGCAGAATGTTATAACGCGGCTTGAGCTCTTTGATCAGATTGTTTTCAAGCAGCAGCGCCTCACCTTCAGTGTGGGTCACCACCACCTCCACATCGACGATTTGCGTCACCATCAATCGTGTTTTGGGGTTATCTACATTTTTGCGGAAATAGCTGACGAGACGCTTTTTAAGGTTTTTCGCCTTACCCACATAGATCACCGTCTGTTCCGCATCAATCATGCGGTAGACACCCGGTTTACTGGTGAGATTTTTTAAAAAGTGTTTTGCATCGAAATTTTCAGGCATCTTCTGCTTGGCTCAACAACGTGCGGGCATTAGCGAACACAGCCTCAAACATCTCGGTGGTTAATCGCCTAGTCTGGATATTATAACGGCTACAGTGGTAAGAATCGATCAGCCTGAGACCACCGCCCAGGTCGTGCTGAACATTATGGACAAACTTGTAATGACTCTTTTTCAGTACCCGCGCGCGCAAAATGGCATCATGGGCAATCGAGCCCAGAGCAATCACTACCGCCCCTGTTGGCAGGCGATTAATTTCAGTCGCCAGAAAAGAGTTACACGCCTTAACCTCTGCCGCTACCGGCTTGTTCTGCGGCGGCAAACACTTCACCGCATTGGTAATACAGCAATCGATCAGCTCAAGATCATCGTCAGCAGAGAGTGAAACCGGCTTCGAGGCAAAGCCGAACCGGTGGAGTGTTTCGTAGAGCAGCAGACCGGAGTGGTCACCAGTGAAGGGGCGAGAGGTGGCATTTGCGCCGTGCATACCCGGCGCAAGACCCACCACTAAAAGATGAGGCTGCTCAACACCAAAAGAAGCGACAGGCCGGTTGTGATAATGCGGATACTGCCCACGTAAATCTGTAAGAAACTGACTCAGGCGTGGGCAGGCCACGCAATCAATATCGAAGCAACAATCACTCATAAAAAAAGCTATTCAAAGGGCTTGAGTACGCCCTCTTCCAAATAAAGAATACGATCCATGCGCCGGGCCAAATCATGGTCATGGGTGACCACCACAAAGCTGGTATTTTGCTCTCTGTTGAGTTCCAACATCAGTTCATAAACCCCTTCTGCGGTACGGGGGTCGAGGTTTCCTGTGGGTTCATCCGCCAGAATGCAGAGTGGTCGGCTGACCACCGCCCGGGCAATCGCTGTTCTCTGGCGCTCACCACCGGAGAGTTCACCCGGTTTGTGGTTGAGCCGCGCTTTCAAGCCAACGCGTTCCAGTATCGCCTGTGCCTGATCATTGGCCTGTGCTGGTGAAATGCCACGGATACGCAGTGGCATCGCCACGTTTTCCAGTGCGGTAAACTCTGACATCAAGTGGTGGAACTGGTAGATAAAGCCGAGATTTTGATTACGTAGATGGCCCCGTGCCGCCTCACCCAACTGCGCGATATCTTCGCCAGCAATAAACACTTCACCGTGGCTCGGTAATTCAAGACCACCCAGCAGATGGAGAAGTGTCGATTTTCCGGAACCTGAGCTACCCAGAATCGCCACCTGTTCACCAGCCGCTATCGCAATCGAGACATCTTGTAATACGTTTACCGTCTCCCCCACATCATCAAACTGCTTTGAAAGATTCCGACACTCAACCACCCAATTACTCATGACGCAGCACCTCCGCAGGTTGCATTTTCGAGGCATTCCAGGCGGGATAGAGCGTCGCCAGCAGGCTCAATACAAATGAAATGGAGGTGATTTTTATGACATCATCCCAATGCAAATCAGAGGGCAGCTCAGTAATGTAGTAGACACTGGCATCCAAGAACTTGGTTTTAAATAGCGACTCCAGTGCCGGCACAATGGTATCTACATTCATCGCCAGCGAAACCCCGCCAATAAAACCCAGCGCGGTACCGATAAAACCGATCACACACCCCTGCACCATAAAAATCAGCAGCACCGTGGTCGGCGTTGCCCCCAATGTTCTGAGAATCGCAATATCTGCCGATTTGTCGGTCACCACCATCACCAGCGTCGAGACAATATTAAAAGCAGCCACCGCAATAATCAGCGAAAGAATCAGAAACATCATAGTTTTTTCAATCTGAATAGCACGGAAAAAATTAGCATGTTTGCGTGTCCAATCACTCATGTAGTAACTGCCTAATTGGCCATCCACCAGCTCCCGTGCAACTTGTGGTGCCATAAACATATCTTTCAGTTTCAGACGCAGCCCAGTCACCTCACCATCCATTTTATACAGTTTGGCAGCATCCTTTATCTGCAACAGAGCAAGGCTGCTGTCGTATTCATACATCCCCACTTCAAAAATACCAACCACCGTGAAACGCTTCATTCTTGGCATAATACCGGCGGGTGAAATATTCGCCTTTGAGACAATCAAGCTCACCTTATCCCCCAGCAACACCCCCAGGCTGCGGGCCAGATCAATACCCAGCACAATGCCATATTCGCCCGGCTGCAATAGTGCCAGATCTCCGGAAATCATCTTTTCGGCCACTTCAGAGACCTCACCTTCGTAGGCCACATCAATGCCACGCAGTGCAACCCCACTCACCTGCTCACCGTTACTCAGCATCCCCTCACCTTCAATATAGGGAGCCGCACCCACCACTTCCGGGTGTTGGTGGGCGATATCCGCCAAACCCTGCCAGTTTTGCAAGGTGTTGTCATAACCGGTAATGGTGGCGTGGGATGCCATGCCCAAAATCCGTTCACGCAGCTCTTTTTCGAAGCCATTCATCACCGATAGCACCGTAATCAACGCAGTCACCCCCAAGGCAATGCCCAACATGGAGGTAAGCGAAATAAAGGAGATAAAGTGATTGCGGCGCTTGGCGCGGGTATAGCGCAGGCCGATAAACAGCGGTAGGGATTTAAACATGAGTCCTGATCTTTAGTACGGGGCAAAACAGCCACCGGACACATTGTAACGACGGCCCGTATGGAATCGCAACCATTGGGCTAAAACAAAACGGCTAGAAGGGTTATTGCAGGAGACTTACCCCCGCCACTCCTCTCGCTCAATTCTACCAACAAAAAAATATAGCGCAGTAACAAACACCCGGCTGGTTATTTTTTATCTCGCGCCTCTTCATAGGCATTGATCAAATATAGTGGGCGTCCCTTGGTTTCATCAAACATGCGGCCAAGATATTCGCCGATCACCCCTAGTGCCATTAACTGAATACCACCCAGAAACAACACCACGACTAACAACGATGGATAACCCGGCACCGGATTACCATAAAATAGGGTCTGCAACACAATAAACAAACCAAACAAAAAAGCACTGAACGCCGTTAACACGCCAAGATATGTCGCTGCTTTTAATGGCACGGTACTAAATGACGTTATGCCCTCAATGGCAAGATTCCACAGCCCGATGTAATTCCATTTACTTTGTCCATCGTGACGTGAATCACGCTGGTACGGAATGGCTTTTTGCGGATAACCAATCCAGGCAAACAAACCTTTCATAAAACGGTGCTGTTCACGCAGGCCCGCCAGAGCATCCACCGCTCGACGACTCAACAATCGAAAGTCACCCGCATCCCGTGGGATATCCACCCGACTGAGTTTTTGCATAAGACGATAAAAGAGGTGGGCTGTGGTTTTTTTAAATGCTGATTCTCCAGCACGGGATGTTCGCTGTGCATATACCACATCGTACCCCCCTTGCCAGTGTGTAATCATTTCTGGAATCAGTTCAGGTGGGTCTTGCAGATCGGCATCAATCACCACCACCGCATCACCGCGTGCATGATCAAGCCCGGCAGTCATGGCAATTTCCTTACCAAAATTTCGACTGAGATCGACGATAGCGATACGGGCATCTTCCATCTTTAAACGACGAATTTCCTGCAAGCTGCCATCAATGCTGCCATCGTTCACGTAAACAATTTCGCTCTGCGCCGACAGTGTGTCCAGCACGCCGACCAAACGCCGGTGAAACGCCGGTAATACGGCTTCTTCGTTAAACACAGGTACGACAACAGAAAGCCGGTAATCAGTATCGGTGTTTTTTATTTCATCGGCCATCAGCCATTATCCTGTTCGTTGAATACCCAGATTTTACTCAGTAAAAATGTCGCCAGTGGCACCAACAACACAACCAGCAGTAAAGCATAACCATACCCGTAGTACATAACATCGACTACCGCATAGGTGATGCTCAAATTAAGCGCCAGCCCCAACAAAGCCACCACGACAAACCGGGGCAACATAATGCGGTGCGGTGACGATGCGGAAAACGTCCAGTGGTAATTCAGACCATAGGAAACAAACAGAGCAAATACAAAAGCCGGAATCGCTGCCACTACCGGACGCAACGCAAACCATTCCACCAGAAAGACAAATACCCCCACATGGATAACTGTTGCCAGTCCTCCGCTTACGGCGAAACGCAGCATGGGCTTCAACATGTAAATGTCCGCATCAACGCAGCTTCTTCGCTAGCACAACCAATGACACGCCAAACGGCAAACCGGCACGTAACAAATATCGTTCGCTGGCAAACAATGTTGCCAGCAGAGTATTGACTGCTGCCGGTGGCATGCTTAATTCGGCACCGGCGTTTCCACTGGCTTCTCCACCCGGAAAGCAGCGGCGTAACAAGCGTACTGCCGCCACAACGGGAAACAGCCAAGTGTTGTAATAACTTAACCTTGTTATCTCATAGCCCGTCGCTTCCAGTAACTGTCGCAGGCCTTTGGCACGATAACGCCGCTGATGGTGATGCGCCACATCATGCTCACCCCATAAAAAAGGAAAAGCCGGTACAGTGATTAACAGCTGTCCTGCGGGTGCCAATACACGGTGAACAGCTTCCAGTGTGGCACGATCATCCTCAATATGTTCGAGCACATCCAACAGGGTCACACATTGAAAAACCCCAGCGTCCAATGGCAGCCCATGCGGCAACTTGCCACGTACAATGGGGGCAAGCCCTCGGTCACTCGCCAGTTGTGCGGCGTGCTCATCCAGTTCGGCTCCCACCACTTGCCCGAATTCCGACAACATCGCGAGATTGCCACCCGTACCACAACCAAGATCGAGCATACGTGCATTTTTTGCCAAACCACTGCGGCGCAGCAGCGATGCGACAATGACACGCCGCCCCATAAACCACCAGTGACGGTCTTCCAAGTCGCGCATTTGACGGTAGAGTTCAGCTTCCACTTATCATTATTCCTTAGGGATGTAGAATCTATTAAAATACCGCGCTTACTTGTCATCACGCACAAACACCACGCCTTTGGCATCACGATAAATCAGCAACCATTCTGGTCGCGCACGCAAATAATCAAGCAACTTGTAATGCTCAGGATCATAACGGCCACGATACGGCATCATCACCAACTGAAAGTTTTCGTGTTCAAACCACTGTATGCCCGGCAGGGTTGCCCACAACATATTGGTATACGGTGGAAACCTGTTCTCATCCAGCATGCGGCCATCAATGTACGGGGTGACCTGCGGCGTCAGTCGCCACAGTAAATAACCGCCCCATTCCATATTATTGAATGTTCGCCCATGTAAATTATTTTCCTGTACAAAATTCGCGATTTCCACCGGATAGAGCTCCTGGTAAAACCCGCCGCGAAACATCGTGCCGCGCAACAGACTAACGATGAGCAACCCAAATAATGAAAGCAGCAATACACCCTGAATGATGCGCGTTATGCTCTGTTTCAACTCTGGCAGGTTTTTTAATTTATCCTGCACACCCCAGGCGACATAAGGGGCACACAAAAAAATAAAAAAGACAAAATACCGGAACGATGAAGCACTGATCACACCCAGAAAGACCGTACTCGCCAAATACCGCCACTGCTTGCCCTGAAACATCGACACTGCCGCAACCAACGCCACCATATAAAAAGCAATCACCCATACCTGTTGCCAGATATAACCCATAGTATAAAGCTGGAATGCGCTGGTATATTCCGAAGTACGTGCCTGTAACACACTGCCTTCGAGATCCAGCAAATACAGATAAGTTTGTGGCCCGTTGGGCGTCAACAATGAAGCTAGCACTACCGCGCCTGTCGCCAATAACCACGGACGTTTTTCATGCCACTCGGCTTTTGCATCAAACAGTCTGAGCAGTGTCCACAACCCCAGCAGGGCCACACCGAGCAACACCCCACCATGACTATTTGCCCACAGCACCGTAATCACTGGCAGAACCAACAACCAGTACCGATTTTTTTCTGCCAGATCAATAGCCACAAAAAATAGCGCCGCAAATAAAAATGACAACAATTGTGGACGTTCGCCGCCAAAGCTTCCGGCATTCATCACCACCAGAATCAGCACCAGCCACAGCGCCAGCGGCCCCACCCCCAATCGATGACAACGCCACCACACCAGAGCCACACAGGCCAGCAACACCAGTACCCGAAAGGTCACCACGGCATTCACGCCACCGGCATCAAATACGCTGAACAGTACCACCTGCCCCAGCCACTGGCCTTTGAGCACAGTATCGTTACGCACCACATCCGTGGATGGAAACACGCCAAAAGGATCAATATTAGGGATGCCATTTTGTAGAATTTCGCGGCCGCTGGCGATATGCCACCAGAAATCACTGTCCCACAGGGGCACAGCAAAATAACCGGCGCAGACCAGTAAAAACAGTAACAGTGACAAAATGTGCAGCTGGGAATCAGGGTTATGCCTGTTCCATGCGGGTTGGTATGGGTCGGTAATACGGTTTCTCCATCAGTAACGGCATCCACCACGGCATCCACCACGGCCGCCATTATAGCCTCATTCACCATGGAATAAAGGAGGCAGACAATTACTTAGGGATGTAGAAAAAATTAAAATACCGTTATTACGCCGGATTTTTGTTCACTCTATCTAGGCGGGTATTGGGTGTAGTGGGCTTCTCTCGGTGATAGCAGGCCGGGGCGTGGTCGCACCCTCCACGGGTACGTGGATTGAAACAGCCACGAGGAATATAACGATTGGGTAGCTCAGCCTGAATCTAACCCGGCTTATTCAGGGGTTCCGTAGGCGGTTCATCAGGTGCTGCACCCACCAGGTCCAGCAGCTCTTGCTGGCTCTCTTCAAGGGTAACCGGCTGGTGCATTCCCTGGGTGAGAAACGCTTCAAAACGGGGGTAGAGGGCAATCGCTTCGTCAATACGTGGATCAGAGCCTCGGGTGTAGGCTCCCACGCTAATCAAATCTTTATTTTGCTGGTAGTGTGAATAGATCTGTTTGAAGCGCCGTGCGGCTTGTAGCTGCTGTTCGGGAACAATTTCGGTCATTACCCGGCTGATTGAAGCCTCAATATCGATGGCTGGATAACGGCCCGACTCGGCAATTTGGCGTGATAACACCACGTGGCCATCAAGAATCGCCCGCGAGGCATCTGAAATAGGGTCCTGCTGGTCATCCCCTTCTGCTAGCACGGTATAAAATGCGGTGATTGAGCCGCCTCCTACATCGCCGGTACCGGCACGCTCCACCAGCGCTGGCAGTTTGGCAAAAACAGAGGGCGGATAACCCTTGGTGGCTGGGGGTTCGCCGATCGCCAGCGCAATTTCACGCTGGGCCTGGGCGTAGCGGGTCAGTGAATCCATCAATAACAGAACATTTTTCCCCTGATCCCGAAAATATTCGGCAATGGCGGTGGCGAGTGAGGCACCGTGCAGTCGCATTAGTGGTGAAGCATCCGCTGGGGAGGCGACCACCACCGAACGCGCCATCCCCTCTGGCCCCAAGCTTTTATCAATAAACTCTTTCACCTCCCGGCCACGTTCACCGATCAGCCCCACCACGATAATGTCGGCGGTGGTGTAGCGGGTCATCATGCCCAGCAAGACACTCTTACCCACACCACTGCCAGCAAACAGGCCAATTCGCTGCCCTTCGCCCACCGTCAGCATCGAGTTGATCGCCTGCACTCCCACATCCAGCGGTTTATCAATTGCACGGCGGGCTAACGGGTTGATCACCCGCCCGGTGAGCGGCATACGCTCCCGGGCATGAATCGGTCCCTTGCCATCCAGTGGTTTGCCTGCGCCATCCAGCACTCGCCCCAACAATTGGTCACTCACCGGTACTTCATACACATTACCGGTGGGAATCACACGGGCATTGGGCTCAATGCCGTGAATATCTCCGATGGGCATCAGGAAGAGTTTTTCATTGGAAAAGCCCACCACTTCCGCTTCGACCATGCTGTTGGGGCCAACAATCAGGCAACGCCCACCAATCGGGGATTGGCAGCCAACGGCTTCCAAGGTAAGACCAACAATTCGGGTGATTCGCCCTTCAACCTGTAGCGGCAACGCTTGTTCCAAGCGTTCATGGCGCTGTTTGAGCCGTTTAAGCAGTGACGATGAGAGGGGGTTACTCACCCTCTGGCTCCCGTTCATCACCCAAAATCCGTGAGATCACCTCGGCAAAGCGACTCTCAACTGTGGCATCAATTTGCGAATTTTCAGAGGTCACTTTCAGACCACCACGGCTCAGGGTGCCATCTTCAATGATACGCCACGGACTGTCATCTTCAGAGACTGCCAGCGTATCGCGCACTAGGGCGGCATCATCAGGGTGTAGGTGTAATCGAATCTGACGTGAGTTCAGCGGTAAAATGGCCAATGCTTCGCGAGTTACGGCAATAATTTGACCCGGATCATGCTTTAGCTCCCGGCGAATAAAATGCTTTGCAATGGTGGTCACCATGGCGGTTAGCTCATCCAGAATCGTGTCGTCCAGATTCTGTAACGGTGCAGAAAAGTGCTCAAGTATGGATTGGATTTTTTGGGCTTGCCCGGCGGCCTGTTGGCGCTGTTCAGCCAACGCCTGTTCGACACCGGCAGTCCGCCCTTCGGCGAAACCTTTATCATAGGCCTCTTGGTAGACTTGCTGCTGCAACGCCTCCCGTTTTTCAACCGAAAATGTGCCGGATTCTGCAATATTTTCCAGTAATCCCTGGTTCGAATCTTTCTCTTCATCACGCTCATTCAGCGAGTGAAATTCATCTTTACCGGCCCGCATTTCCTGAAATGCGAAAGGCTGTACGGAGTGACACTCGTCGTCATCAAGCGCACGGGTGAAAACAACTTCCCGCCCTTTAGACATACTGCTCTCCACCACCGCCACCGAGGATTAGTTCACCCGAATCAGAGAGGCGACGTGCGGTGGCCAGTATCTCTTTTTGTGCCCCTTCCACATCACTCAGTTTAACCGGGCCGCTCACTTCAAGGTCGTCACGCAACATCTCACCGGCACGTTTAGACATATTGCCAAATATTTTCTCTTTCAGCGCTTCATCAGCCCCTTTCAGGGCCAGCACTAGCACATCACTGCTGCTTTCACGTAACAGCACCTGCATACTGCGGTCATCCAGTTCGATCAAATTTTCGAAGACAAACATCAGGTCTTCTATCTGTTGTGCAAGGTCGGGGTCCACATCTTTGATTGAATCAATAATGTCGCCCTCAACCGCACTATCAACAAAGTTGAGTATCTCTGCCGCCGTCTTCACTCCACCGATGGATGAACGCTGTACACCGGCCGAGCCGGAGAAGTGTGACTCCATAATATTGTTCAGTTCTTCAAGTGCGCTGGGCTGAACACTGTCCAGCGTCGCCATCCGCAGAACAAGATCAACCCGATCACGATCAGGAAACATCGACAACACTTCCGCAGATTGATCCGAGTCGAGATAAGAGAGCAGAATACAGACAATCTGCGGGTGCTCATTGCGAATAGTCTCAAAAATCGCTTTGGATTCCATCCATTTCAAGGTCTCCAGACCTTGGGTAGAGCCTTTATCAGAGATTCGATCCATCAAGCTCTTTGCTTTCTCTTCACCCACCGCGCTGATCAGTGCGTTGCGAATAAAAACATCGCCACCCAGCCCCAGCGATGTCTGGGTACCAACCGCTTCTGTAAAGGCCTCTAGAACCTCGGTGATCTGGTCTGATGTGATCGAGCCCATCTGCGCGATTTTGGTGCCTATTTTTTGCACCTCTTTTGGCCCCATATGTTTTAATATATTTGAGGCACTTTTTTCACCGATGGCCAAAAGAAAAATGGCGGCTTTATCGAGACCGTTCATGATCGATTATCCCCTTGCCAAGTGGGAATAAAGAATACTATTCACGGGAAGCGCTTGTACTCTGTTGGTTATGCTAATCATTGCCCATCCACCCTTTAACGACTTCAGCTACCAATTGAGGCTCCTCCTCTACCACCTTACGAATATCAGCCAGTTGATCTTCGTGGCTACGCTTTGGTGGTATTAACAGCTTAGCAGCTTCATCATCATTCGACTCCAGCAGTGCCTGTCGTTGCTCCGGGCTCAGATTCTCTAAATCGGCACCTTCAAGCCCCCCTAGACTGGTAGCAGCACCACCTGCTGCGGCCACAGCGGCAACACTGCCAGCCGGTGGAAACAGTCCCCGCATAATAGGGCGCAACAGACCAAAGTAGAGCAGCAGCAGGGCAAGTGCCGCCACAACATATTTACCCAGGTCATAAACCCAGGGCTGTTCCGTCAAGGGTAATTCAGGCAGGTCTTCAATCGGTTCAGGAATAGAGAAAGCCACATTACTGAAGCTGACACTGTCGCCCCGTTGCACATCAAAACCGACGGCATCTTTGACCAGTTGGGTCATGCGTTCAATCTCTTCCGGTGAATAGCGACGCTGCTCCCCCCCCGCTTGCGTTCGGTCATCAATCACCACTGCCACAGAGAGACGTTTAACGCTTCCCGCCGCCATGCGGGTATGGCTGATGGTTTTATCCAGTTCATAATTAGAGGTGGATTGACGCCGACTATTGCCTGGACTTTTCAGGCCATTGCCATCCACACCCTGCGCTTGTTCAGGTGCCGCTGCATCGCCGGGTGGTTGATTAACCAGTGCACCGGGAATACCGCCGCCCATCAGGCTATTTGAGTTCTCTTCCGATTGTTGCTGACTGCGCAACGACGGAGTGTCGGGGTTGTAGAGCTCTTGAGTCTGCTCAGTGACGGTGAAATCCACATCGGTGACCACCTGTGCCTGAACCCCTCCCCGGCCGACAATCGGCGATAGGATGTTGATAATCCGCTCAATGTAGCGCTGTTCCAGTCGCTGAGTGTATTCAAGCTGGCCAGTACTTTGTGCCAGTTGGTCTGACTTTTTATTTCCGGTTAACAGACGCCCTTTTTGATCAACCACCGTGACACTGTTTGCTTCCATATTAGGCACGCCGGAGGAGACAAGGTGGCTAATCGCCTCAACCTGATTCTTCTCTAACTGCCGACCCTGATGAAGGTTGATCGCAACCGAGGCGCTCGGTTTTTGACGATCACGGATAAAAACAGAACTTTTAGGAATCGCCAGATGAACCCGGGCGCTGCGGACCGCTTCAATTTTGCTAATCGAACGAGCCAACTCAACTTCTAAAGAGCGGTGATAACGGGCGGTTTCGATAAATTGACTGGTACCAAACCCACTATCTTGCTGGAGTGCTTCAAAGCCGACCCCGGTTCCCCGGGGCAGCCCTTCGGCGGCCAGGGCCAGACGCACATCATGCAGCGACTCGGCTGGTACCATCACTGCCCCGGTGGCAGTATCAAGCTTGTACGGTAGTTGCTGCTGCTGAAGGGCATTGACCACCGACTGGGCATCAGAACCGGAAAGGCTACCGTAGAGCATGCTGTAGTTGGGCTGCATCGACCACAGCACAATGGCAAAGCCGATGGCGATGCTGGCCGCCAGGCCAACCATCATCATCAATTTTTTCAGCACATCACTCTGCAACCCCTGCTGAAGCGGGTTTATCGCCCTTGCCGGTTGCGAGACCGCCTGACCTGTCGCGGTTAATTGTGTGTTGCTTGCCTCTGCCATAATGGGTTACTTCGTAGAAATTGAATGGGTTATCATCATCAATCAAACAGGCATCGACATCACTTCTTGATAAGCCTGTATCACTTTATTCCGTACCTGGGACATCGCTTGAAAGGCGATACTTGCCTTCTGCATTGAGACCATCGCATCCGCCAGACTGACATTGGGGTCACCCATCTCAAACGCGGTCACATTTGCCTTTGACATCTTCTGCAGGCCATTCACCTTATCAACTGATTGTTTCAGTAAATCGGCGAAGTCAGCCCCCGGAACGTTAGCTGTTTTCTCTGCTGACAGGCCCTGCGCCTGTAGAGTGTGGCTGCGCATCTCTGCCAGCACCCGTGAAATCTCACTGTTACCACTGATGTTATTCATACGGTGATTCTCCTTACATCACACCCCGGCTATACGGGGATGGCGATACCATCTTCGCGCATTTTTGCCATCTTATAACGCAAAGTACGCGGGCTGATGCCGAGGGTTTCGGCAGCAAATTTACGACTGCCCCGGCCCTGTTGCAGCGCTTCAAGGATCAAGCCATATTCATGGCTCTTAACCCCATTCCCCAGAGAGGCGCTATTCAACTCCTGTGGCTGCTCGGTACCGGTTGCTCCCGACATATCAGCCACAGAGGTAACCTCTTCACAATGAATGTCCTCTGCGGTGATGACCTCCCCGGCTTGCAGTATTAAGGCACGCTGCATCACATTATCTAGCTCACGCACATTACCCGGCCAGCGATGGGTGACCATTTTCAACTTGGCCGCCTCACTCAAAACGGGCACTGCACGCCCCTGTTTATGTGTCACACTTTGCAAAATGCGCTCGGCAATCGGCACAATATCGGCACTGCGTTCACACAACGGCAGCAGGTTAAGCGGGAATACATTCAAGCGATAAAAAAGGTCTTCACGGAATTTCCCTTCAGCCACATACTCTCGAATATTTCGATTGGTGGTCGCCAGCACCCGCAGATCCAGTTCTATTAATTTGTCACTGCCCAAACGCTCAACTTCACGCTCTTGCAGCACCCGCAGCAGCTTTGCCTGCAAGCCCAGCGCCATCTCGGTAATTTCATCCAGCAGAATGGTGCCACCCTGAGCTTGTTCAAACTTACCCGGTGATGATTTATAAGCCCCGGTAAAGGCCCCCTTCTCATAGCCGAACAGTGTCGCCTCCAGCATATTTTCGGGAATAGCCGCGCAGTTGATGGCAACAAAGGGTTTATTCGCCCGGGGAGATTCATCGTGAAGGTAGCGAGCCAACACCTCTTTGCCCACACCGCTGGCTCCAGTAATTAGAATAGTGGCATCAGACTGGGCGACCCGTGCCGCCAACGCTTTGACCTCTTTGGACTTAATATCTTCAGCAACAAAATCACCATGGCCACTGTCCGTACTGACAAAACGGCTCACCATGTTCACTAACACTTCCGCTTCAAAAGGCTTTGAGAGGTAATCAATCGCCCCGTCACGCATCGCCTCAACTGCTTTTGAAATGGTGCCGTGTGCCGTCATCAGCACCATCGGCATATTGGCCTGGCGCAATTTCACCTGTTTGAGTAGTGTGTGGCCATTCATTTTATCCATCTGAACATCGCTGATCACCATGGCGATCTCTTGATTATCCAGCACATCCAACGCTAAATAACCATTGGCCACCGCAACAACCGGATAACCGGCAAGTTCCAGGGTGTCACAAATGGCCTCACGCAGTGCGAGATCATCTTCTACCACCAGTATGTGTGCCTGTATATGCTCTTGGCTCATCTCGCCCCCTTTTTCATGTCGCGCTTGGTTTGCACTAACATTCATTTTTTGGCTCCCGATCAGCCATTTTCAAATACCCACACAATCGACTGACACAACCTAGTACAGCAACCACCTTATATTGATGGGTCTGCTTCCATGGCGGCGTTGTGCTTCTTGTGAAGGGAACAACCATTCCCTGCGAAGCTCGCCTTGCCACGAAAACAGACAGAACAACTGACCCATCAATATAAGGTGGTTGCTGTACTACTGCGAATTTTGTGCCAAATCCTTGCCGGAAATCGGCAAACGGATGCCAAAGCGGCAACCCTCACCCTCTGTCGACTGCAACCAAACATCGCCTTGATGGGCTTGTGCAACCAGTTTGACCACCGAGAGACCTAAACCGGTTCCTGCGGCACGTGAGGTATAAAAAGGCTCAAAAATTTTATCCTGCAATGGCTGGGGAATTCCTGGGCCAGTATCCGTCAAAATAATGTCGACGCTGCTTGCCGCTGCCGCTTGAACCGTGAGTGTTATCTTCCCCTCACCGGCCATCGCCTGAATCGCATTATCCATCAAGTTTTGCACGCAGCTCTGCAACATGCTCTTATTCCCCAGCAACCACCCCTGTTGCAGGTGGCGCTCAATACAAAACAAAACACCGGTATCTAAAACAGACTCTTCAGCCGCCTGATTCAAGTCATCAACCAGCTCATCCAGGGTAAATGACTCTTTGGCAACCGAGCTGCCCTTTGCAAACAACAACATATCGTTAACCAAGGTCTCCAGATGTTTCACCTGGGAGATAACCCGATTGGTCATTTTATTTCGGCGCGTCTGGTCGAGAGAGGAGTTTTTGAGGTGAGAGGCGTAAAGCACAACAGAAGATAGCGGTGTGCGAATTTGATGCGCCAAACCGGCGGCCATCTCGCCCAATGCTACCAGGCGCTTTTGATGCTGCTGTGCGCGCTGCAATTGACGGGTTTTAGTCACATCGTGCAACAAAATCACCTGACCTGGTTGGCCGCCTAGTGGTGTGGTGGAGATGTTGACAATGCGGCCATCGCTCAGGGAAATATCGTGTCCGTCATCTACCTTAGGTGAGAAGGCCCGTTGAATGATCTCAGTCCAACGCAGCCCACAAAGCGGAATACCCAGCATATCTTCTGCTGCCGGATTGCACTGCACAATCAAACCACGCCCATCGAGAATAACCACACCACTCGGAAGCGCTTGCAGAATAGCGGTCAGCCGGTCAGCGTGGTAGAGGTTATCCTGTCGTTCAGATGAGAGATTGTCTTGATTTGGCGGCGTAAAAATAGGCTGAACCAGCTCCGTCACACTGGAGGCCTGCACTTTTTCCGATTGTTCGACTTGTTTGTAATTTAACATCACGCCCACCCTGTGCTCACTAGTTCTCGTTACCAGTAAGGGTTTGCGATAATTATGCCACTATTATTTTTATATATTTAACAACCAGTTACAACAATATTAATTATTGTCGTCATTTTTATGGCGCATCATTGTCCCGGTGAATATTGTATTTTCGCATTTTTTCTACCAATGTCGTGCGGCGTATTTGCAGCAACTTAGCCCCGTGAGCAACCACACCGTCAGTACGCTCCAGCGCCTGCTGAATCAGGGATGACTCAATATCAGCCAAATGCTCTTTTAGGTCCAGCCCCTCTTCCGGCAGAGCACCCACATCACCACCGCTCTCGACATCAAAAGCGGCCAATTCTGCCATCACATTTTCAGTTACCGCACGATCAACGGCAGGCTTCACCAGATCACGTGCCTCCCCCTTGCTGATGCGGAATTTATCTGGCAAATCATCCACATCCACCACCCCATACGGGTAGATAATCACCAGACGCTCCACCAGATTTGCCAGCTCACGCACATTACCCGGCCAGCGATACTGGCAAAGCGACATAATAGCGGCGGGGGTTAAGCGAACAGAGCCACGCTTTTGATGCTCCAACCGGGAGATCAACTCATTAACCAGTAACGGAATATCCTCCAGGCGATCGCGCAGCGGTGGGATCTCTATCGGAAACACATTCAAACGATAGAAAAGATCTTCTCGGAACTTTCCGTCACGAATATTATTCTCCAGCTCACGGTGAGTTGCCGCCAAAATCCGCACATTAGCATGAATGGTTTTATTACTACCCACCCGCTCAAAGGTGCGCTCTTGCAATACCCGCAACAGCTTCACCTGCATCGGCAGGCTCATATCCCCAATCTCATCCAGAAACAGCGTACCCCCTTCTGCCATTTCAAACCGTCCCTGGCGTGCTGTAATCGCGCCGGTAAAAGCACCCTTTTCGTGTCCAAACAGCTCACTCTCCAACAGTTCGCTGGGAATCGCACCACAGTTAACGGGCACAAAGTTTTTATCACGGCGGTTAGAGAGGTTATGCAGATTTTGAGCAACCACCTCTTTGCCGGTACCGGACTCACCCAAAATCAGCACCGTCGCCTCGGAATCTGCCACCTGCTCCATCAGCTTTTTCACTTTGCTGATCGATGAGCTACTGCCCACCATGCCACGAAAAGGCAGCTGTTCTTTCCGGGACAGGCCGCTGCTCTGCCGATACATCTGGGCGCGATCAAGGGCATCTGAAAGTTGTGGATATTTTACGGGATAACTAAGGGAGGCAAAAACCAAGTCTGAATGGGATTTACCGAAACGCAATGGCTTTTGGTGATCATTTAAAATAATCGTCAACGCATGCCGACTCAACTTATCATCCCAAGTACTCTTCTTCACCGCTCGCAACAGCGCCTCAAGCTGACCACGCTCACCTGTTGCATCCACAATCACCACATCGGACAAGGGGTTAAGGTGTTCTTTCGCCTGTTCAAAGTCAGCTTGTTCAATATCGGAGTAATCGATAAACCCCAACACCGCACTCAAATGATTACGCTGTTCAGGGGATTGGGAGATAAGAAGAATAGAGAGCGATTCAGCCATAGATGCCGCCTTGGTGACTTTATTTTGACTCAAAAGTAGAGTAAATCATGTCACCTGAGTGATGTCAAAAAATCGACATCAAAACAACCAAGAGCCTCTAATCCTCAGCCGCGCAACCGATGGTAGCATTTAAAACAAATCGCCATGGAAACAGACAGAGCAACCCTTCGGGTTAGAAAACCCCCTACCCCACTACCGACTGATCCGGCTTAAGGGCACCTCTATTAATTCTGGGCATAGCAGATTGAATCCCAAATTCGTTGCAGCCAGGCACGAATTGCAAGCAATAGCGGGACTATTGCTAAAATTCGCAACGCCGATACGGCGGATTTGGGGTTTAAGGGATGTAGAAGAAGTTAAAGTACCGTTATTACGCCGAATTTTTGTTCACCCTGTCTAGGAGCTTGTCCGAGAATAGACTGACCTACTGCGAGCAAGCCATTTTGGCCAGATTTTCCGATCATTTTCGTTAAATAGGCCCACTATTCGCCTCAAATAATCGAAAAATCTGACTCAAAATCACTTGCTCTCGTTACGGCCGCTATTCTCGGACAGGCTCCTAGATAAGGTGGGCAAAAAGACAAGTAAGAGCGGTATTTTAATAAATTCTACATCCCTTACCCGATAATAGGTGAGCAATGCTATGCATAAAATAGAACTGAAAATCCTCGATCCGCGTGTTGGCAAGGAGTTCCCTCTGCCCAACTATGCCACCGAAGGCTCTGCGGGCATGGACCTGCGCGCTATTCTTGATGAGCCGCTGGAGATTAAGCCGGGTGAAACCCACCTGCTACCAACGGGTATTGCTATCCATATCAGTGATCCAGCCCTGGCCGCAATCCTATTGCCTCGCTCGGGTCTGGGCCATAAACATGGGATTGTACTGGGAAACCTAGTGGGTTTGATCGATTCAGATTATCAGGGTCAGCTGATGGTCTCTTGCTGGAATCGAGGCGATAAAACGTTTGTTGTTGAGGCGGGAGAGCGTATCGCGCAAATGGTGATCGTGCCAGTGATCCAACCTGAATTTCATATTGTTGATGAATTTGAAGAGAGTCAGCGGGGTACCGGTGGTTTTGGTTCGACAGGCCAGCAGTAGCCTATGCCCCGTAGTCATGCCCAGGGCATAAACTTCCCATAGCGCAGTTCACTATTCCTTGTATAATGGATGGGTAATCCTAGAATCCTCAGTTGGGCGAGTTGAAGTGTGTGATTTCGGTGGTGTAGATCAAGGCGTAACGGCGCGTAATAGCTTGCTATGACAAGCTGTTGCAACGCAGAGATACGCCATCGAAATTGTGCCATTCAGCACATAGCGGAATTCACCTATAGGGTGAAAGATGAATTGACTACAATTGCAGACAAAACAGACAGTTAGCCTCTAATGCGAGCGATTAACTGAGGAGTCTAGGATAATGATAAAAGCCAAGAAAAAGTGAACACTCACCCACCTGCTTCGATTTTCAAGGCTTATGATATTCGCGGCATTGTCGGAAAAGAGCTGACCGAAGAGGGTGTTCGGCTGATTGGTTGTGCCCTTGGCAGTGAAGCGCGTGTACGGGGTGAGTCTCACTTTTATTGTGGCCGTGATGGTCGCCTTTCCAGCTATAAATTTCACCAAGCTTTGGTTCATGGGTTGCTCTCCACCGGTTGTCATGTGACCGATTTGGGTTGTGTTCCTACCCCTGTTGCAGGTTTTGCTGCATTGGCCCTGAGTAAGGGTAGTAATATGGCGATGGTTACCGCAAGCCATAATCCGCCCAATTACAATGGGGTTAAAATGATGTTGGGTGGTGAATCGCTCACCGGCGAAGAGATTCAATCACTCTATCAACGCATCATGAAACAGAACTTTTGCGAAGGTGACGGGCAGTGTCAGCCACAGGATGTACTGGCTGAATACTTTTCAGCCATCGCTAGCTGCGTCAAGCTTAGCCGGCCATTACGCATTGTGGTGGACTGTGGGAACGGTGTCGCTGGAAAAACTGCCCCGACTCTGCTCAGAGAGTTGGGTTGCCAGGTGATTGAGCTTTTTTGCGATATTGATGGTCGCTTTCCCCATCACCACCCCGATCCCAGTGAGCCGGAAAATCTTATAAGCCTGATTGCTGCGGTGATCGATAATCAGGCAGATCTTGGTTTTGCGTTTGACGGCGATGGTGATCGCCTGGGTGTTATTGCCCCCGATGGCCGTATTATATGGGCTGACTTGCAGATGATTCTCTTTGCCGAAGATATTCTCTCTCGCCAGCCCAATGCCAAAATTGTGTTTGATATAAAGTCTACCCGCCATCTTGCACGGCGTATTGATGCCGCCGGTGGTTATCCAATTCTTTGTGCTTCGGGTTATACCTTGATCAAGGCCAAGATGAAGGCGTGCAATGCGGTACTTGCCGGGGAGTTGAGCGGCCATATCTTTTTCAATGACAATTGGTATGGCATTGATGATGCCTGTTTCAGTGCCGCACGGTTGTTGGCAATTGTTGCTGATCACCAGGCAGGCCCACAGGCGTTATTTGACACTCTCCCCCAACCCTGCGCAACCCCTGAACTCCACTTGGGGATGCCGGAGGGCGATGCACCGATTTTTATCGAACAACTAAAGCAATCGAATAGTTTTGGTGACGGTTCACGGATTACCATTGATGGCCTGCGGGTTGAGTTTAGCAACGGTTGGGGGCTTGTGCGGGCTTCAAACACTACACCCAGTCTGGTTTTTCGCTTTGAAGGTGATAATGAGGCCGCCTTAAAACAGATTCAAAGGCGATTTCGTGATTTAATATTGTCACTGGATCCCAGCCTTGTTTTGCCGTTTTAACCCTTAGGAATTGATTGACCAATGTCTTTAACCCCTGCATCTGCTATGAACACGGCCAAAGTGCTCACCGAAGCACTGCCGTACATTCAGCGTTTTACCGATAAAACCATTGTTATTAAATACGGTGGCAATGCGATGACGGAAGAGCACCTAAAGGCGAGCTTTGCCCGTGATATTGTCTTGATGAAAACAGTGGGTATGAATCCGATTGTGGTACACGGCGGTGGCCCGCAAATCGGCGATTTGCTCAAGCGCATTGGTAAAGAGAGTGAATTTGTGCGCGGCATGCGTGTGACGGATAAAGAGACCATGGATGTGGTCGAGATGGTGTTGGGTGGCTTGGTCAACAAAGAGATTGTCAGCCTCATTAACCAACATGGTGGTAAAGCAGTTGGTTTAACCGGTAAAGATGGCAATATGATTCATGCCAAAAAGCTCATTTTTGCTAAAAATGCTCCAGAAATGGATGTCTCCGAAATTATTGATATTGGCCATGTGGGCGAGGTGGATGGGATTAATACCGATGTACTCGATATGCTTGTCCACGGCGACTTCATCCCGGTGGTGGCGCCGATTGGTGTCGGCAGCGACGGGCAATCGTACAACATCAACGCTGATCTAGTTGCCGGAAAACTGGCGGAGACACTGCGAGCAGAAAAGCTCATACTACTGACCAATATTGCCGGTCTGCTCGATAAAGAGAATAATCTGCTCACGGGTCTCACCGCCCAGCGGGTTGACGAACTGATTGAAGACGGCACCATCTACGGTGGCATGTTGCCTAAAATTGGCTGCGCCCTGGATGCGGTTAAAAATGGGGTCAATACCGCCCATATTATCGATGGCCGGGTGCAACACGCGGTACTGCTTGAAGTCTTCACCAATGATGGTGTTGGCACCTTGATAAAAAATCATTGAGAGATTAAAAACGGAACACAAAATGGCCAACGGTACACGTAAACAGCAGATTCTTGAATCCCTGGCACAACAGCTGGAGTGCAATCTTGGTGCGCGCATTACCACTGCTGGGTTGGCAAAAGCGGTAGGGGTCTCTGAGGCGGCGTTGTATCGTCACTTTCCCAGCAAGGCAAAGATGTTTGAAGGGCTGATTGAGTTTGCAGAAGAGACCGTCTTCTCACGGCTTACCCGCATCATGAGCGATATTCAGGATCCCATTTTGCGTTGTGAAAAAATCATTGCCGTACTGTTGAATTTTTCAGCACGCAACCCCGGCATCACCCGTATTCTGATGGGTGATGCGATCATCGGTGAAAATGAACGGTTGCACAAACGTACCCATCAGTTTTTTGAGCGCCTTGAAACACAATTGAAACAGATTTTGCGTGAAGGTGAGCTGAATGGTGGCATTGTTGGTGGCCGGGGTCTTCCCTCAACGGCCAACCTTCTGGTATCCATTGTTGAAGGGCGCATGCACCAGTTTGTTCGCTCCGGCTTCCAACGCCTGCCTACCGATCAGTGGGGTGACCAGTGGCCGATGCTGGCCCGTGGTTTATTTGCTCCCAATCCCTGATTTGTTCAGAGCTGGAAGTGGGTTGAATCAACACCAGCTGGCCTGATTATAAGGCCGGTGAATCACTTCGTGTACATTGCTTTCTAGAATTTTATATCCCACATTGCCGTATAATTTCTGGCGACCTTCGTTAAGAATAAAGGTCGGACTGCCCTCAATCTTATTCTGTTCACACAACTCTTTGTCAATACACAGTTCGGCCATCGCATCACCATTATCCAGCAGTGGGGTGATCTGTTCACGGTCGAATCCCAGCGGCTCCGCCAGGCGATAAAGTACCTGCCAATCGGCAATATTCTCCTCATCACGGAAGAAGGCGACACGAGTGCGCCAGGTAAACTCCTCCAGTGCGTTGCGTCCAAAGTAGTCACTGCTGCGATCTGTACTCACAACACCCCGCTCAACCAGCAGCTGTAGGGCCTTAATGAAGAGGTGAGCCTGTGCCGAGCTGGAGGGTTGCACTGTCAGCCACACCTTGGGGTTGATCTCCACATGAGGGAAATCAGCGCACACCTTCAGGATGTGTTGGTTCATGAACTCAAAACCACCCTTCTCTCTCATCCGTTCGGCAATTCGCTGTTGTGATGCACCAAATACCGGCATGAAGTGGTAGTTAATATCGATCACCTCACCAAAGTGATGCCTTAGCTCATCCAGTCGAATCTGTGCCACATAGGCCCAAACACACAACACATCACTGTAATAGTCAATCTTTACCTGCTGTTCATTCTGTTCCACGTTAGGCTCCGTACTGTTTTCGATAAGCGGTAATGGCCTCAAGCTGAGCGGACATACCCGGTTTTTCAGCGAGGTATTCGATAATGTCGGCCATGCAGATGATATTGACCACCTTGACTCCATAGTCAGCCTCTACCTCCTGAATTGCGGAAGTATTGCCGCTCCCCCGCTCCTGACGATCCATGGCAATCGCCACTCCGGCCAGTCTGGCATTAGCCCCTTCGATGATGTTGACCGACTCACGTACCGAGGTGCCGGCTGAAATGACATCATCTACCACCAACACTCTGCCTGCTAATGGCGCACCCACAATAGTGCCACCCTCACCGTGATCTTTCGCCTCTTTGCGGTTAAAAGCATAAGGCCGGTCTTTTCCATGCTTCTCTGCCAACGCAATACTCATGGCCGCCACCAGTGGAATGCCTTTGTAGGCTGGGCCGAACAACATGTCATATTCAACGCCTGAAGCTTCAATAGCAGTAGCATAATATTGGCCTAATTTGGCCAGGCTTGCACCGCTGTTAAACAGGCCACTGTTAAAAAAATAGGGGCTGACACGTCCCGATTTAAGGGTGAACTCGCCAAAATGTAAGACATCGATAGCGATGGCGAAATCAAGAAATTCCCGTTGATAATCCTGCATGGTAGTGCCTGCTGTTAATAGTAATTAATCTATTCTACTGCCTTTGGTATCTACTCGCTATCAGCTAGTGCATCAACCATATTATATTGTCGGATAAAAATATGCCGCAAGAGTAATGAGATAGTCCGAGGTTGAGCATTCTATCCGACAGCATAAAGTGGACAATGCACTAAAAGCGCTCCCTGCAATTTATTCTGCAATGTGATATATCTTGGTTAAGAGTTTAACCATGGATCTACTGTGTCGCCACTACAGCGTTATCTACAGGCATGCCAACAAAAAGGGCTGCAGGCCGATGCCGTGCAACAGCAAGCGGTGATCCGCTTGGATGATCTCTACCAACGCCTGATCACACCGTACAAGCCCTCACGATTGCAGCGCCTTTTTGGTCGTAAACAGACGCCGATCACGGGTGTTTATCTGTGGGGTGGTGTCGGTCGGGGAAAAACCTTTGTCACCGATCTCTTTTATGACTGCCTTCCCTTTACCGAGAAGCGGCGGGTTCACTTTCACCGTTTTATGCAGCAGGTACACGCTGAGCTACAGGCGCTGCCCAAAACCCCGGATCCTCTGAAAATTGTTGCCCAACACCTATCCAAACAGTTTCGTCTGCTGGTTTTGGATGAGTTTCATGTTTCAGATATTGCTGATGCAATGTTGCTGGCGGGTCTATTGCAGGCACTGTTTGAAAACGGCGTCACACTGGTTACCACCTCTAACATTCCTATTCCGATGCTCTACAAAAACGGCTTGCAACGGGAGCGTTTTCTGCCCGCCATTGCGCTGTTACAGCAACATGCTGAGATGGTTGAGATGAATGGCAAGTCAGACTACCGTCTTAATCTTCTAGAGCATAATGGTACCTACCACTGCCCGATAGAGGAGGGCACCGAGGCGTTGTTGGAGCAGCAGTTCAATGCCCTGATCAGCGAAACAGCAGAGCAGCGGCCACTACAGATCAATGGCCGAGAAATTATTACTCACCAGGTGGCTGGCGATGTGGTCTGGCTTCGCTTTCCTCAGATATGCCAGACACCCCGTTCAGCCAGCGATTATCTCGAGGTGGCGCGCTGTTTCCATACGGTGATTATCAGTGATATTCCACGGATTCACGTCGAAAATGATGGGGTAACCAAACGTTTTGTTGATCTGATTGACGCACTTTATGATCACAACGTTAAATTGGTAGTGAGCGCGGATCAGGAGCCGGAAGCACTCTATTTGGGAGCGCGGCTCGCATTTCCCTTCAAGCGTACTGTCAGCCGACTACACGAAATGCGCAGCCAGCGCTATCTGGCAGAGCCGCACTCCGCGGGATAATCAGTTAAAGCGGGTTGAAATACCAATGCTGATTTTCACACTGCCACCCTCTTGAAAGTTGCCTAAATGAGCCTGAATTGAAAGCGGGAAAAGGCCGCAGTTGCTTCTAGCTTTTTAGTCAGCAGCACGCTGTAGTCACGCATATCAAATGCCACGGTCAGCATGGCACCCTCTTCGTAGATTGCCGTTGGGACTAGCAATTCGGTTGCCGGGTCACTCAAGTCATCACCCTGAATTAACAGGCAGAGATTGTTAGATTCGCTATCAACACCTTTGCATATTAGTGCGACCGGATTGTCGGATATCAGCCGCAACCCTACTACTCCCACGCTTTTTGATGTCACGCGCAACCAGCGTATATCACACAAACGCCATGAAGTGCCCCCGGCTACACGCAAGCTGACCAGCCCTCCCACTTTGGCGTTGTGGTGTGAAGCCAGTTCAAATTCGAGTGCAAATCCACCACTGCTCACGTTTATCTGTTTTGCAGGGTGCATTGTTAATGCCAGTGGATTTTCTTTATTGTCTGTCGCTTCCTCAATAATATCTTCGGCACCCACCGTGATATTTTTCTTTGCCCAAATGTCACTGTCGGGGTCATCTATCTTGAAAATAGAGTCTGAGACTGATGTTGTGCTCTCTCTAAGTGCACTGCCCAAGTGTTGTTTTATTGGTACCAAGCTAAGACTGTCGAGTGATGACGGCATTTGTGTGTCTGGTGTTTGGGTATAAAAGAGGGCATGACAATCTTTAATGCCGAATACAATTTCCATCGCCTCTTCATGTGCGGATCGCTCGCATTCCCGATCAACATCGGATGTCCAGCCATCAATCAAGCGCTGCATCATATCTTGTTGTACACGCACATTGAGCTCATGTCGCTTGCCTGTGGTGGCGCGGGCTTCATCGACCTGCTTATCCAGTGCTTGCTTTACTTGCGAGATATTGACGATTCGCATATCAGCACTTCGCTCAGGATTACTGCCTGAAAAAACCATATGCGGTGGTTCGCCGCTATTAAAATCAACTACTAACTCGCTGCTTTTGGGGCGCCATGGATCAGGCAGCGGTTCAAGCTTGGCATTATGTGCCCATTGCCCCATCAGTTTGTATGCTTTTTCAGCTTCGCCCCGCATTAGGCGGTACGGGTTAATCGTTTCAAGCAATAACAGTTGCATGTAAGTTTTTTCAATGTTGCTTTCACTCTTATTGAAGGTAAAAGTATTCCGTTGAACCCTTTGTTTCACCGCAAAATGGTAAACAAGGTTTAATTCACCCCATATATCGTGAGCAACAGGTTCATAAAGTGAATAGGATTCAATTAAGCGACGGGCATTAAGGCGCATGGTTTGAAAGAGTGCGTAAGAGAGGCGTTGCTGTGCGTCTGCGTTATCGAGATTGTACAGTTTGGCAATAATAACCTTAAAACCGTAGCCCATTTCCTGCATCAGGGTTTTTACCGCTTCAATGCGTCTAATGTTTTTAACGGAGGCGTAAGGTGATTCACTGATGCTGTATTTTGCACGAAGTGCATGAATGAGCTGGTCGGTGATAATGGCTAGTTCATGCATCAGTTTTATGCGGAAATGAACATCCAGGTCACAGCGATTTGCCGCTATTAATTGCTGCAGCACCCGTGTGGTACTTTTTTCAATATCGGTAATGGGTAATTCATCCAGCCATTGCTGAAGCTTTTTGGGGTTTTGTTCAATACTGAATTGACATTCAGCATCTTGTTTTGGAATTGAAAGTTTGGCTGCACACATTGTGGGTGCCGACTCCGCTCTGAATAGTTGTGGAAAATCAGGTGGTAAATGATGTGTAGATAAGGTGGCTCACATGGAGGAGGGAGGGTGCTCTAACAGACAATTGACGAGTCCACCGTCATATTGCGAGCTATCCAACAGCCTGCTTGTGACCACTCTCCTCAATATCAAGCGGCGCACAAATAATATTGTTGATTTCATCGAGTTCTGCGAGCTGCTTTTCCAGTTCGCGGCCTTCGTCAACAAGCTCGGTGAGTTTGCTCTCCAAGGTCTCTTTCGAATCTTTTACCCGATTAAGGTTGCTGAGTCGTTTGTCCATCACCCGCTTGCGCTCTTTGATCTCCGTGGCGATGGGCGAGAGTGCACTTTTTGACCAGAGCCTGGCC
This sequence comes from Gammaproteobacteria bacterium, assembly GCA_022712945.1. Taxonomy (GTDB): domain Bacteria; phylum Pseudomonadota; class Gammaproteobacteria; order RBG-16-57-12; family RBG-16-57-12; genus JAFLJP01. The sequence goes on from JAFLJP010000076.1 coordinate 37,320, forward strand.
TCTTCATTTGCTTTATAAAAAACGTCACGCGCATGGCTTACTACAGAGACAAAGAAGCGTTTAATCACAAAACTTTGCTCAGTCATGGTCATGGTCGAGCTGGTTCTGTAATCTTCAGAGCGCTTCAATAATCGATCCATACGTTGCTCGTAGACTTTGCTGGGAAACAGCACCGGACGTATGTTAGGTAGACCATACTCCTCATGAAAACGTCGATAAGATGCTTTTACTACCTCATTTCCCTGCTCACCAATGTGACTGACTTGCGACATGATCTGCATCATATTGTCAAAGAAGAACATCATCGATTTACGTAAACCACCGGTTGTCCAGCTGCCTTGCATCTCATTGCGAGCATCATCAATGACTTTGTCGAGCACCTTGAGGTCAACGTACTCAAGGATCTCTTTAATCTTGCTGTTAAGCAGGTTACGACTGGTGTAGTAATTGTCGACTCTCATCTTATAGGCGATGGTTTCAGCGTGAGTGGTCTTGATCAAATGATTGATCATTACTTCATTTTTATTGCCAATCCCCTGCAACTCATCCAGTTGCTCTTGAATTGAGTTATGCCGTCCTTGGATGATGCTCTGTGTTGATTGCACCATGGTGCCAACTTCACTGATAACACGGTCGCGAATAATGGTCTGCTTTTCTGGTAGAACGGCATTTGAAAGCATATTTTCAATCGAGGAGATGCCACTTTTGTCTAACAAGGCTTGATTTTCTTTTACCTTGCCCAATAGCCCTTTGTGGGCTGAGACAGGGAAGACCAGATCGGGAGAGATATTTAATGTTTTGGCTGCGTTCTGACACTGGTTGCTAATGTTGGTGGCGATGGTCTCTTCGTCTAGCAACTCATCCCACAGGGTATCAATTTTATTTAGAACTACCATTAAATTTGAGCTATTTTTCCCATGGCTAAAACCACTTATGTGCTGTTCCCATATCTCCATGTCGGAACGGGTAACCCCGGTATCGGCTGCCAAAACAAACATGATGGCATGGGCATTTGGCAACATGTCCATCGTCAGTTCGGGCTCTGTACCCAGCGCATTCAGGCCCGGTGTATCAAGAATAACCAGCCCCTCTTTTAATAGTGGGTGAGGAAAGCTGATCAGGGCATGACGCCACATTGGAATTTCAACCTCAGACTCTTCATTATCAACCAAAGTCTCGTCGTAGAGACCCAATTTAATCGCCTCTTGTACGCTGACTTTTTTAATTTTTATCACCTCTTTGAAGCTTTCTGCCATTTTTTCAGGTGAGGTGATATCGAGGGGTAGGGTAGTCCAGTAGCTCGGGTCTTGTTTATGCTCATTGATGCTGGCTTCATCCAGGCGTGTCTCTATCGGAAGCAATCGAATGTAGGCATCGTCACTTTCATGGTCATAAAACAGTTCGGTGGGGCACATCGTGGTACGGCCGGCTTCTGATGGCAACAGGCGGCGATTGTAGTCAGCAAAAAAGATGGCGTTGATTAATTCGGTCTTTCCTCGTGAAAACTCGGCAACAAAGGCGATGATAATGCGGTCATCGTGTAGTTTGGCGATCATATCGTCGATACGAATTTCCTGCTCTACACTATCGAGTTTAGCACTCCTAAGAATCTGTTCATAAGCTTTCAGCTTATCGACTACGCTATCTTTCCATTGATTATAGTGGTGTAGTTGTTCTGATAAAGTATTGGTTTCCATCACTTTCCATATCCAGCTAGGGAAGAAGGCTTGTTGCCTTTTTACATTTACATCACTGTGTATCGGCCTGTATTTACAGGGTATTAACAGAATTCATCTTGTGAGACCTCTGCATAACTTATATTTTCCGCCTCAGCGGCGTCAAAAGTGGTCTAAAAGTACTCATTTACACCTGTAAACTCCGTTTTTTAGACCACTTTTTCCTTGCTGAGACAAAAACTATTTCTTATGCAGAGGTCTCCTTGTAACTATCCAGCTCACTCTCGAACCCCGCCATTTTTGCATTAAAAAATGATCATTTACCCATGTAAACTTACTACTTTTTACCTTGAGTTGACGGGTTTCAAAGGTACTTTAACTTCTTCTACATCCCTTAAGGAATCGCTGAATAAGCCTGTTTAAATTTAGTCTGAGCGGAAAGTGCTCACCACTCAGGCACCCGATAGCAGTCTCAATGCAAAGTCATTCAGTGGTACAACCAGTAACATGGTCAATAACTGTAACACAATGATGACTAGCAACGGCGAAAGATCCAAGCCGGACATTGACGGGAGTACTCGTCTGGCGGGTCGCATCAGTGGTTCATTTAAGGCGTGTAACAGCGCAACACCTGGATTGTAGTCTGTACCTGGGTTAACCCAGCTGAGAACCACTTGTATTAATATGGAGAAGAAGAAGAGATCCAGTGCCAGTTTAATAAGCTGGGCGATACCCAATACAACCAGCCCCACCACATCTCCGCTAAAACCTGATAGCTGCTGAATAATCAGTAATTCAACCGTCTTTAGCAGCAAGAGCAAGAGAATGGCTGCCATGTCGATACCGAGAAAATCTGGAATAACTCGACGAAGTGGGCGAAGTGCGGGGTTGGTTATCTTAACCAGTATTTGGCAAATCGGATTATAAAAGTCGGCCCGAGCCATCTGCAACAAGAGGCGCAATACTACGGCCAGAATATAGAGCCCAAACAGTGTTCGAACCAGAAAAACACCGGCATCATTGACGTATTCGCCACCCATCAGGTGTCTCCCAATATTTTCGCCAGTTCTTTAGAGCGGCGGCAAGCGGCTTGTAGTGCTTCGTCAAACGTCTCTTCCAGTGCGCCCGCCTGTAGTGCTCTAATTCCTTGCTCGGTGGTACCGCCGGGTGAGGTGACTCGGTGGCGCAATTCACCCACCCCCTCTTCACTCTCCATCGCCATTTTTGCAGCACCTAATGCAGTTTGTATAATGAGCAGGCGTGACATGTCAGGGCTGAGCCCCAGTTGTTCGGCTGATTTTTGCATCGCCTCCATTACCAGGAAAAAATAGGCCGGACCACTGCCTGAAACCGCCGTGACGGCATCCATCTGGGCTTCATGTTCCAGCCACACTACAATGCCGACTGTTCGCATTAACGACTCGGCTAAATCACGCTGTGCATCGCTTACTTGGTTGTTTGCATACAGTGCACTGGCACCGGTTTGTACTAATGAGGGCGTGTTGGGCATGCAGCGCACGATGGCGTGCTCCTTACCCAGCCAGCGACCAATATTCTTTTCACGGATGCCCGCTGCGACCGATACCAACAAGGTTTCATGACTCATCTTGGATGCGAGCCCCTCAACCACTTGATGCATCATTTGCGGTTTGACGGCTAATACTAAAACATCAGCCAGTCCAACAAATTGATCATTGTAGGTTGAAATATTGACCCCGTAGCGCTGTTGGAAAGCATCAAGTTTTGTTTGATCTGGGTCACAAATGTAGATGTTTTTTGCCGGGCAATCGCCTTGCAGCAAGCCGCCAATAATACTGCCGGCCATATTGCCGCCACCAATAAAAACAATGTTGCACTGTTCCATAAGTCTTACTACCTTCTTATTATCCCTGATCCCCAGATAGAAACATGTATGCTATGCAAGCTCTTGATTCCACAGCAAAACAAAAAATAGCCGCCGAACCTACGGGTGCGACTAATATTTTTATGTTTCACTGTGAAACCAATGCCTGACACATCATTCCGCATTTCTATCTGGGGATTAGGGATTATCACGAGCACCAAACAGTGCACGGCCTATCCGTACTATGGTAGCACCTTCCGCCACGGCGGCTTCAAGGTCTCCGGACATCCCCATTGATAACGTGTCCAGCTGATGACCCTCATCAATTAACCCCTGATACAGCTTGCGTACCGAAGCAAATACACGGCGTTGTTGGTCAACGTTATCACAAGGGGCTGGTAGCGCCATCAAACCTCGCAATGTTAATCCGGGTAGTTCGGTAACTGCAGTGGCTAATCGTGAGAGTTCGTCTGGCGTCACGCCAGATTTGCTCTGTTCACCGCTGATATTCACTTGCAGGCAAACATTCAAAGGTGCCATATGCTTTGGGCGTTGATCCGAAAGCCGTTGTGCCAATTTTAAACGGTCTAAACTCTGCAACCAATCAAATTTTTCTGCTACGGCGCGGCTTTTATTGGATTGCAGTGGGCCGATAAAGTGCCAGCAGAGGTTAAGGTCGGATAAGCAAGCTTGTTTGTCTATTGCTTCTTGCTGATAATTTTCACCAAATGCCAGCTGTCCCAGCTGGGCCGCATAGCGTACTATCTCTGCAGGAATGGTTTTGCTGACAGCTAACAGCTGTACGGAACCTGATGGGCGGCTACTGCGCTGCTCTGCATGGCGAAGGCGTGTTTGCAGCTGGGAGTAGCGCTCGGTTAATCGATTTTGTGGCTGACTCACAATCACCTCTAAAATGGGGTTAAGACATCACACAAACGGAACGGTGTGGTGACTAAGTTTTTTACCTAGCATGCCGTTATAAGCAACGATAATCAATGCTCAATTATAAAACAATCAAGCTGTTACCCGCTCTTGTCTGAAAGGGTAGCGTTACTTTGAGACAATCCATTGGGGATAACAGATGGACATTACAGAACTACTCGCCTTTGGTGTAAAAAATAACGCCTCCGATCTGCATCTCTCTGCCGGTGAGCCCCCGATGATTCGCGTTGACGGCGACATTCGCCGCATTAACGTTCCGGCATTGGATCACAAAACCGTACAGAGCTTGATCTACGACATCATGAATGACAAGCAGCGTAAGGATTTTGAAGAGTTTTTTGAAACCGACTTTTCATTTGAAATACCCAACCTGGCGCGCTTTCGTGTCAACGCATTCAACCAAAACCGAGGAGCAGGGGCGGTATTCCGTACTATCCCCTCAAAAATACTCACTCTGGAAGATCTTGGAGCCCCCGAAATATTTAAACGGATTGCACAATACCCCCGGGGCTTGGTGCTGGTCACTGGCCCTACAGGTTCGGGTAAGTCCACTACTCTGGCGGCGATGGTAAATGATAAGAATGAAAATGAGTTTGGTCATATCCTAACCATTGAAGACCCGATAGAATTTGTGCATGAATCTAAGAAGTGTCTTATTAACCAACGGGAAGTTCATCGTGACACTCTGGGGTTTTCTGAATCGCTACGCTCGGCACTGCGTGAAGATCCCGATGTTATTCTGGTGGGTGAGATGCGTGACCCTGAAACTATTGGCCTAGCACTCTCTGCCGCTGAAACCGGACACCTGGTGTTTGGTACGCTGCACACTAGTTCTGCCGCCAAAACCATCGACCGTATTATTGATGTCTTTCCCGGTGGTGAAAAAGAGATGGTGCGTGCCATGCTTTCAGAGTCGTTGCAGGCGGTCATTTCTCAGTCACTATTGAAAAAAATTGGTGGCGGACGGGTGGCTGCTCACGAGATAATGATCGGCACACCGGCTATCCGTAACCTGATTCGTGAAGCGAAAGTACCGCAGATGTATTCTATTATTCAAACCAGTCAGGCGATTGGCATGCAAACCCTGGATCAATGTTTACAGGGTATGGTACAAAAAGGACTCGTCAGTAAACAGGATGCCGCATTGAAAGCTGTTAACAAGGATCTGTTTCGCTAGTGGTAAAAAAGACAACCCAATCCATCGAGAATTTTGACTACCTGCTCAAGCTGATGATGCGCAAAAAGGCCTCGGATATGTTTGTATCTGCTGACCTGCCTCCTACACTCAAAATCAATGGTCGCAATGTGCCGGTTTCACCCAACCCACTCAGCCAGCAACAGGCGGCAGATGTGGTTTACAGTGTAATGAATGCAGAGCAGCGTCAGGAATTTGATGATACGCAAGAGGCCAATTTCGCCATTCACCGCCCCAATATTGGTCGCTTCCGTGTTAGCGTCTTCTGTCAAAAGCAGAAAATTGGTATGGTGCTGCGCAAGATTGAAACGCAAATCCCCACCATCGAGGAGCTCAAACTCCCCCTTCAGCTTAATGACTTGGTGATGGAAAAGCGGGGCCTTATTCTGGTTGTGGGTGGAACCGGTTCAGGAAAGTCCACCACCCTGGCGGCAATGATTGGGCATCGTAACCGCAACTCCCACGGCCATATCATCTCCATTGAAGATCCGATCGAATATATCCACCAACACAATAATTGTATTATCACCCAGCGTGAAGTGGGTGTTGATACTGACAGCTATGGCATTGCACTTAAAAATACCCTGCGCCAGGCACCGGACGTTATTCTCATTGGTGAAATCCGTACCCGTGAAACCATGGAGCACGCCCTCACCTTTGCTGAAACCGGGCATCTCTGCCTTGCGACCCTGCATGCCAATAACGCTAACCAGGCGCTGGAGCGTGTCGTCAACTTCTTCCCTTTCGAACGACGAGAGCAGATATTGCTGGATCTTGCACTCAACTTGAAAGGGATCATCGCACAGCAACTGATCGCGACAGTTGATGGTCGCAGTCGGTGTGCCGCCCTGGAGATTCTTATCGGTACCCCCTTCGTTTCAGACCTTATCCAGAAGGGAGCCATCGCCAAGATAAAAGAGGTGATGGCGAAATCCACTAACATGGGAATGCAGACTTTCGACCAGGCACTTTATGATCTTTACGAAGCCGGTGAAATCACCTATGAAGATGCTCTGCGAAATGCAGATTCTGCCAATCAACTACGCTTGATGATCAAGCTGGGTCGCGATGCTGAAATCGATGAAGATGAAAATGATTGGGACTTGGCTGATCAGAATGTTGAAAAACAATCCAAGAAAAAAGAAAAAAAGAGCAAAAAAGAGGGAGAGTCAGATTACATATTGCTTAATCCAGACTAAGAATAATCCTAAAGACGTATGTATGTAATTTCATCAGGGGTGCTCTGTTCATTCAGCCAGTGTGCGGCGAGCTCATCGACATGCCCGTCAAAACATCCGGGTAGCCCTTGATGAGAGGCCATTCTCAGTGCGATATGCCACTCAGCCAATAGCGGCAGGGTGGCGATAACTCCGGCGGGTATACCCGGTATCATGATGCGACAGGGGGCTGGTTTAAACGGCAGTTGGTCATCCATTTGCAGTAGCAGCAGTGTGGTGTGGTTGTGGCGTTGGCGTAAACGGTCTGCAAAAAAGATCAGAGCAGGGAGCTCTGTTAAGTGGGCAACCAACAGTGAGCGGGGGTGCTCATCCGAGAGGATAATCGGTTTACCGCAGGGCCCTTCGATGTCACTTTCAGTTGGTATTTCACCGGTAAATAGCAGTTCAATCCAGCCCGCTTGGCGGTCACTGCGCATGATTAGCAGTGTGCGCTGGCCCCATATGATCCACTGTCCTGGTTTCGCGGTGGCGGCAATGCCTTCTGCTGTAAGACGCAGGTGGGTGAATCCTCCTGGGCAAGGGGTTTGTGATGTTATCTTTATATTTTCACGCATTAATCAGATAGCTGGTAAGTAACAGTTCCGGCCAGCAGGGTGTAGTGCACGCGTCCTTTTAGTTCTCGGCCAATGAAGGGGTTGTTTTTTCCGGAGCTGAGCATGCTCTGTTCGCTTAACATCCAATACTCTTCGGGGTCGAAGATACAGATATCTGCGGTGCAGCCAATCTCTAAGCTACCGGCTGGAATACCGAGGATTTTTGCCGGTGTTATGGTCAAGCTAGCGATAATATCGATCAGGCTCATCTCCAGGTCAGCCATGCGCAGCGCCAGGGGCAGCAGGCTCTCCAGTGCTGATATTCCAGGTTCTGTCTCGGCAAAGGGGGCCAATTTGGCATCTTTGTCGTGGGGCTGGTGGTCAGAGCAAATCACACCAATGACACCCTGCATGATGCCATCACGCAGCCCATCACGATCCCGTTCACTGCGTAACGGTGGCTGAACGTGGCAGAGGCTGTTAAATTCAGCAATGTCGATGTGGCTCAGCTGGAGCTGGTGTGCTGCAACATCGGCACTCACCGGCAGCCCGTCAAATTGAGCACGGCTGATCATTCGTACCGCTTTTGCGGTGGAGAGTTGGCAAAAGTGAACCCGGGCACCGGTCATCTCCACCAGTTGTAACAGCTTTGCCACTTCGGCCTCTTCGGCGCAGGAGGGGATGCCGGTTAAGCCCATACGGGTACTCATGACCCCTTCATGGGCACAACCACCATCGCTCAACCAGGGATCTTCTGCATGTAGAAACAGCGTAATCTCCATGGTTTTGGCATACTCCATGGCGCGCCGCAGTACCTGGGTGTTTTTGATCGGGTGGTGAGCGTTGCTCAGGCCAACACACCCCACCTCTTTGAGGCTCTGCATGGCGCTGATCTCTTCACCATTGAGGCCTTTGGTTAGTGCTCCCATCACGTAAACGTTGGCTTTGGCGGCTTTTTCTGCCTTCAGGCGAATCAGCTCCACGATGGCGGTGGTATCGGTAACCGGTTTGGTATCGGGTGGGCAACAGAGTGAGGTGATTCCCCCGGCAACGGCGGCGGCTGATTCACTGGCGATGGTGCCTTTGTGGCTGTTGCCCGGTTCCCGCAGATGGGCCTGCATATCGACCAGGCCGGGGCAGACCACTTTACCGGTCGCATCAATCACTTGATCCGCTTTAAAGCCTTCGGGCTGATCACCGATGGCTACTACCTTGCCGTCAGCAACATAGAGATCACAAGTTTTATCAATTCCCTGTGAGGCATCAATCAGTTGCCCGCCCTGAATGTGAATATTCATTTGGGCTCTCCCATCTCAATTTCGGGCCGCCCGAGGGTCATCGACATCACGGCCATACGGATAGCGATGCCATTGGTGACCTGTTGTAAAATCACTGAATGCTCGCCATCGGCAACATTTGAGGCGATCTCTACGCCACGATTGATCGGGCCGGGGTGCATGACGGTGACATCTGGTTTGGCGAGTTTTAGGCGGGCTTCGCTCAGGCCGTAGCGTTTGAAATATTCCGCTTCACTGGGTAAAAAGCCACCCTGCATGCGCTCTTTTTGCAGGCGCAACATGATGATGACATCGGCATTTTTAATGCCGCTCTCCATTTCGTGGTGTACGTGCACCCCAAGGGTTGCCACATCGGCGGGAATCAGTGTTCGCGGGGCCACAACACGTACTTCGGTGACCCCCAGCGTGGTGAGGGCGTGAATCTGCGAACGGGCGACCCGTGAGTGCAGAATATCACCGACAATCGCTACGGTGAGCGGGGCAAATTCACCCTTCTCTTTGCGAATGGTGAACATATCCAACATACCTTGCGTTGGGTGGCTGTGACAACCATCCCCAGCGTTAATTACGCTCACATGAGGGGCCACATGTTCGGCAATAAAGCGGGCGGCACCACTGGAGCCGTGGCGCACAACAAACATATCGACACCCATCGCCTCCAGGTTTTGCAGCATATCCAGCAGGCTCTCTCCTTTGCTGGTGGCGGAGGTTTTAATATCCATGCTCAATATGTCGGCGGATAGTCGCTGCGCGGCCAGTTCAAAGGTGCTGCGGGTACGGGTGCTGGGTTCAAAAAAGAGGTTGGCGACGGTTTTTCCACGCAGTAACGGTACCTTTTTCGTTTTGCGGGCACCGAGCCCGAGAAAATTCTCTGCGGTATCGAGAATATCCACCAGCATTTGCCGTTTCAGCCCCTCCACGGTGATGAAGTGGCGCAGTTTGTTTTGCTCATCCAGTTGTATATTTCGTCTGCTCATAATGACTCAATAATCTTTAGAGAGAGCTGTTCCGGGCCGCTTAATTTAACGTGTTCGTGACTATCCAAGTCAAGGGTGACACCCACTACGTCTGCCAGAATCGGCAGTTCACGACCATTTCGTTCCGCCAGTACGACCAATGTCACTGAGGCGGGGCGGCCATAATCAAATATTTCGTTCAGTGCGGCGCGGATGGTGCGCCCGGTGTGCAGCACATCATCCACCAGAATCAGCTCTGCCCCGTCGATAGCAAAAGGTAAGTGGGAGGGTTTTACCTCGGGGTGCATGCCCACCTGGGTAAAATCATCCCGGTAGAAGGAGATGTTAAGGCAGCCCAACGGACTCTCAAGCGCCAGCTGTTGGTGCAGCTTCTCGGCGATCCAGACGCCACCACTATAGATGCCGATCATCTGGGGTTTTTTGATGCCACGGGCTGTCAGGGTGCTCTGGAGCTGTTCACCCATCTGTGCCAGCATTGCGGTTATATCGAAGTTTTCACTCATCTATTTTGATCCAGCCAGGTTTGCAATATTAATTGAGCGGCGACCCGGTCGATTACGCCTTTGTCTTTTTTTGCCTGCCCTGGTAGTAAACTGCGCTCCGCTTCCCGGGAGCTGAGGCGCTCATCCACGTAGTGAACCGGTAGGCCGTAACGCCCATGCAGTTGGTTACCAAAACGGGTAATGGTGGCCGTGAGTTGATGCGCTGAGCCATCCATATTTTTTGGCATGCCGACCACAAATAGTGTGGGTTGCCACTCATTGATCAGGCGCTCTACCGCCTGCCAGTCAGGCTTTCCTTGGTCAGCTTTAATCGTTGCTAGGGGTGAGCCGGTACCGGTAATGGTCTGGCCGACTGCAACGCCGATACGACAGCGGCCATAATCAAACCCCAGTACGGTTTCCATCAGGCGTGGCCGACGTCGTGAGAGAGAGAGTTCAGATTCACCCCGAGCAGGTCGGCGGCTTTTTGCCAACGTTTTTCTGCCGGTTCATTCCATAATGAACTCATGTCCGCTGGTACGCTGAGCCAGGCATTTTGTGCCATCTCCTGCTCCAGCTGTTCACCACCCCACCCGGCATAGCCGAGCATCACCAGATAGTTATCTGGCCCCTCTCCAAGGGCGATGGCACTGACAATATCGCTGGAGGTGGTGAGCATCAGGTTATCGGTTAATGCTAATGAAGCGCTCCATTCACCCTGGGGTGTGTGGAGTACGAAGCCGTGTTCGGGTTCAACCGGGCCGCCCAGATAGACCGGAATGTTATCGACCTGTTTGTCCACTTCACCTTGCTTCAACTCTTTGTCCACCTGTGCCAATACCTGACGGAAGGTGATGTCGAGGGGAATGCTGAGAATTAGCCCCATCGCACCTTCATCCGTGTGCTCACAGATATAGGTGACGGTTTTGGAGAAGTTTTCATCGTCCATACCTGGCATGGCAATCAAAAGGTGGTTTTTTAACGATGCGGTTGTATTCATTAAATTCAATATTCTAATTTGATTGTTTTGGATGGTTTATTCGGTGCACTACTTTGTCGCCAAGCCGTTTTTCTGAAATTGCCAAGTACGGATAATAGCAAGAATATCGGTCTCCTCTCTCAACGCTTCCGGAAGCGGTGCAAAAGGGGCGGCCAGACGGACGATGCGAATCGCGGCATCATTCAGCAGTGGTTCTCCCGAAGAGCGTAACACGTTAATTTCCTGCACGCTGCCATCCGGGTTGATATTCACCTCCAGCACCAGGTTGCCATAAATTTGTTGATGACGGGCCGCGTCGGGATAATTTATATTGCCGATTCGCTCTACTTTCTCTTGCCAGGCACTCATATATGAAGCGGCGTTATACTCTTGGGTTGCCGCAGATATGTATTTTTTGCGCGGCATTTTGGAGTAACTCTCCCACGCCTCACTTACTTCGGCATTGAGTCGGGCAATTTCCCGGCTGCGCTGAATCAGTTGCTGTGCGGTTAATGCCTGTGGTGATTCCGAGTCAGGTTCAAGCGACTGCTGTTGCATTAGATCTGCTTGCTCAGATGCTTGTATCGCCAACTGTTCCTGAATCGGTTTCGGCTTGCTGGCTACCACCATTTCAACCTGTTGTGCGGGAGCTAGATTGGGGTTGTCACTGGGTAGTTCAGAGGGTGGTGGACTTTTAGGGCGGACTCTCTGCTCGGTATTCCCACCGCCTTGCTGGGTGATTTGTGCCAGGTAATCCGCCTCGCTCTCTTCACTTGAGGTGCTATTTTGAATGAAGATTACCTCCATTTCCGTTAATGCCGCTGGCTTGTTTAACTCAAATTCAAAAACCAGACCCAGCACCAGCACCAGATGTACGATCACCGCGATAAAAATAGTGAAACTCAGTCGATCTGAGGATTTGATGGGGATTGTTTTAACCGCTTGTTCCACTATGGGCTCGCTTCTCTACCTTATCAATCATCGCTGCTGCAATCATGCCACTGATTACGCCAAATACCAATGCAGCTGTCATCAACACCGGCAATAATTTGAAAAGAGCGGGGTGTGGAATCAGCAGTAAGTAGGCGGCAGTAAACTGCCCTAGCATGTGTGCCTGGGCGGCCAATACACTATATCCCAGCGCACCCGGTGCCCAGTTCGGTAACATACGACTGAAGTAATAGGTTACACCCAGCGCCAGCATACTGGCCACCGCGCCCGTTAAACTGAGAATAAAGGTGGGTGTCAGAAATGTGCCGATTAACAAGCTACCCACCAATACCCGCAACAATGCCACCCACAGGGCATCTCGCCAGCCGTAAAGTATCAATACCGCAATCACCACCACGTTGGCCAGACCCAGTTTAAGGCCGGGGATTGGGCTGGGCAGTGCACTTTCGACAATATGAATGGTAATTGCCAGTGCGGCCCACCAGGCGATGCGGTGGTCACGGGGTTGGGTCAAAATTTGACGATAACCCGGTTCGCTCATGATTTAAAAATTAATCGCATCAAAACGCTGCTCTCCACCCAGTATGGCGATACTGACCTGATTGGGCAGACAACTTACCACCTCACCACCCAGATTAATCCAGCCCCGGTGGATGCACTGCTTGCCCTGGCAGGCCGAGGTGATAAAGCGAATTTTTCCATCCAGTATCTCCAGGATGCTCAGGCCCAGTGCGCCCGCCACTTCGATGGTTTGGGGTTGGTGAAGGCTTACTAACGCTTGCTGATCACCACCCACCAGAATCTGTGCATATTCACCGGCACGTTGGTCACCCCAGAGGGTGAAGTAGAGCCATGGCAGCAGTAGCAGGGTGGCTAGAAATATCAGATAATCACCGCGACGCAGCACTACCAATCCACCACATTGATGTTTGGTTCAGGTGAGACCTCAAAGCGGATACGCTTGACCATTGCCGGACTCATGCTGATCTTCCCTCGGGGGGTAATCACCATCACCTGGCTGAGTCCCATCTTTTTTGCCACCTCACGCCACTGTTCGGGCCCGGCCACCAGAAGGGCGGTAGCGGCGGCGTCTGCGGTGGCGGCATCATGATGTAAAATGGTCACAGAGCTGAAACCTTCCGCCGGATAGCCGTTACGTGGGTCGATAATGTGATGATAGCGCTTGCCTTGATAATCGTAAAAACGTTCGTAATCACCCGAGGTAAAGACACTCTCATCGCGACTGATTTGCAGTGAGGCGATCAACCCTTCACCCCGTGGATTGCGAATGCCGATTCGCCACGGCCACTCCCCTTTGCTACCGATGGCCCGCAGGTCGCCACCGGCATTGACAATGGCATTATCAAATCCCATCTGCCGAAGTGTCTCGATGGCCCGGTCGACCGCATATCCCTTGGCGAAACCACCGAAATCGAGATAGAGGCGCGGGTTGTGGCTCTGGGCCAAGCCATTATTGATCTCCAGATCGGTGATGTGAGGGGCTTGCTTAATAAAGTTGGCCAGCTGTGTTGCATCGGGTGGCTGGGTGACATTAACCAGGTTGTCGGAAAACCCCCACAGCTTTACCAGTTGGCCCAGTGAGGGGTCAAACAGGCCATCACTTGCCACTGATAGTTCGATGGCACGCTGTAGCAGGGGGGCGATTGAATCGGGGGTTGGGGTCGGTTTCCCCGTTGTCAGCTGTTGGTTGAAGGTGTGCAGTTCTCCCGCCTCCCAGGGGTGCCACTGTTGGTGCTGGTGTTGGAATTGTGCACTTAATTGACTCATCGCCTCAGTGGCGGCCGCTTCATCTTCGGTCCAGATAATGACCTCCACCAGCGTGCCAAAGACATACATCTGCTGTTTGTGACTATGGGCGCTTGGGCGATCACATCCACTGAGTGCCACCACTACAATCAATAGCAGCAGGCACCTCATGGACGCAGTGCCAGACGTTGCTCGATGGCATCCATCAATTTTCCACTGATGTTGAGACCATATTGATTATCCAACTCTCGAATGCAGGTGGGGCTGGTTACATTAATTTCAGTCAGGTAATCGCCGATGACATCCAGGCCGACAAATAGCAGTCCTTTTTCACGCAGGGTTGGCCCCAGTTGTTGGCAGATCCAGCGGTCTCGTTCGCTCAATTCGACCCCCACACCCCGGCCACCGGCCGCAATGTTGGCTCGTACTTCGCCCTTGGCCGGTAGGCGCGCCAGGGCGTAGGGTATCGGCTCACCATCCACCATTAAGATGCGTTTATCGCCTGAGCTGATCTCCGGGATAAAACGTTGCGCCATGATGTAGCGGTGGCCGTGCTGGGTCAAAACTTCAATGGTGACACCGATGTTGGCATCTTGTTCGCGCAGTCTGAATACCGACGCACCACCCATACCATCCAGTGGCTTGAGAATAATGTCGCCATGCTCGGCCAAAAAGGCACGTAATTGCTCATCTCGACGGCTTACCAGCGTGGGAGGGGTGCACTGATTAAACCAAGCGGTGTAGAGTTTTTCGTTGGCATCACGCAGGCTTTGTGGTTTGTTAACCACCAAAACACCGGCTATTTCCGCTCGTTCGAGCAGGTAAGTGGCGTAGATGTATTCTGTGTCAAACGGCGGATCTTTGCGCATCAGGATGGTGTCGAGTGTAGCCAGTGGTTGTTCGATGGGTTCTCCCAAGGTAAACCAGGTATCGTCATCCTCCTGCACGTTAAGGGCAGACATCCGGGCAAAGGCTTCGCCATCACGCAGCGAGAGGTCACTCATCTCCATGTAATAGAGTTGATACCCCCGTGCTTGAGCTTCCAGCAGCATCGAAAAACTGCTGTCTTTGTCGATTTTGATGGCGGTAATTGGATCCATCACAATGCCTAGTTTAATTGTCATATTTTAACCAGCCCTAACTGTGTTGATGAATTTCACGTGCTGCCGCTAGCATTGCCAGGCGGGCAATGACACCGTAGGCGTAAAAACGGTTAATGCCAGCATCAGGTGCTTCTGTGTTGTCGGGGGTGTTGCAGGACTCGGCAAAGGCGAGGGGCTCAAAGTGCATGCCGGGAGCATTCAAATTTTCTTTTACGCCGCGCCCTTTATGTACCCGATAAAAACCACCCACCACAAAGTGATCCAGCATATAGACTACGGGTTCTGCAACCGCGTTATTGTCACCCCAGGTCTCGAAGGTATAAACACCTTCTTGCAGAATAACCTGAGTCACCTCTTGCCCCCCTTTGGCAGAAGCCATCTTATTGCGCTGCTTGCGATTAAGCTCAACCAACTCTTCCGGGCTCTCTACGGTCATTATCCCCATGCCGTAGGTGCCGGCATCCGCCTTGACAACAATAAACGGTTTGTCACTCAAGTCGTACTCTTCATATTTGAGCTTGATTGCCGTGAATAACGCGGTTGCATTTTTCAGCAGGCAATCCTCACCTTCGCGCTTTTTAAAGCTGACTTCACCGCAATTCCGGAACAGTGGTGAAATGAGCCAGGCATCAATGTCGACCAGCTCAGAGAGCTCTTCAGCCACATCCCGATAGTGTGCAAAGTGGCCCGATTTAAGTCGATTGGACCACCCCAGTGCCAGTGGTGGAATAATGTGCTGTTCAATGCCCACCAGTGCATCGGGGTATCCTTCGGAGAGGTCATTATTCAGCAGGACAGCGCAAGGGTCGAAATCGGCCACGCCCACGCGCCGGCCATCACGAATCAAGCGTTCCAGTATCACGTGGCGTCCAGAGGGGAGTTCTACACGCATGGGTTCGTCTAGGGTGTTCAGCAGCGAACCAATACGTACTTCAAAGCCCGCTGCAGTGATAATTTGTACCAGTGTGGCGAGGCTCTCTAAGTAGAACAGGTTGCGGGTGTGATTCTCGGGAACCAACAGAATGCGTTGTCCGGTAGGGCAGATACGCTCTACCGCCGACTGTACCGCGTGAATGCAGAGCGGCATGAATGCACTATTCAGGTTGTTAAAGCCCGCTGGGAAAAGGTTGGTATCCACCGGTGCTAATTTGAAGCCGGCATTACGTAAATCAACCGAGGTATAGAAGGGGGCGGGTGTCTTTAGCCACTGGCTGCGAAACCATGCCTCAATTTCGGTCTGGTGAGCCAGTAGATGGCTTTCGATATGCTGTAAAGGCCCGGTGAGAGCTGTTGTCAAGTGAGGTACGCTGGGATGTTGTTGGGGTGTCATGCAAATTCCTCTGTCGTGCCGTGGCTGTATCACTCGGCTGTGATTATCACCAAAGCCAAGGATTCTCTAGTTTAGCATGAACCTGAAAAAGCCAGTCGTCAGCGGATAATTTTATCTCAAAAAAATTAAAATAGTGTTATCTTTGGCGAAATGGAATAAATTTGATCCTGAATATTTAAGAGAGACTTCTGTACAAGTGAATGCACGAATAAAAAGGGTTGAAATTCACCTGGATGTTGTTGGTAAACTGGCGAATGGTTCATTATTCCCTGCGTTTATCGCTTTATTCAGGAAAATTTCCCCTCATTTTCATTTCGTACCCCACTTATGCAAAGGTCTCTAAGATTGGATCCCTTCGTTCTTAAGGCTTCACAACACCAATTAGAACAAGCCGGAAAATGAAGGGAAGAGCGGGGCAAACATGTGACAAATACAACCGAATTTCAAAATGTGAAAGTGATGGTTATTGACGACAGCAAGACCATCCGTCGCACAGCAGAACGGCTTTTACAAAAGGCGGGCTGTGATGTCATTACCGCTATTGATGGTTTTGCGGCGCTGTCGATGATTACCGATCATAAGCCCGATCTCATTTTTGTTGATGTAATGATGCCCCGACTCGATGGTTATCAAACCTGCGCTCTGATCAAACACAATCACATATTCAAGACGACCCCGGTGATTATGCTCACCAGTAAAGATGGTCTCTTTGACCGTGCCCGTGGTCGCATTGTCGGGTCAGATCAATATCTAACCAAACCTTTCACCAAAGATGAGCTGCTTGATGCGGTACGTCATCATGTGCCGCAGGCTGTCATACAATGAAGTTCTTTCAGTTATTACAAAATATTGCAGCGCAATCCCGCAAAAATGCCGTGCCACTGCCTCAGCCAGATAAAGTACGGAAAATCTGGCATGGCATCAGCTATCGCTTTGCTGGCATCAGTATGATGTCAGCACTTTCTGAAGTGTGCGAGGTTGCCCCCTGTCCAGCGGTTTCACTGTTGCCAGGGGTTAAACCGTGGGTGAGAGGGGTTGCCAATATTCGCGGCAACCTCATCACGGTGATTGATCTCGCTGCGTTCCTCGATTTACGTGCACCGACGACCAATAAAAACAGTCGCATACTGATTGTTAACCAAGCAGGATTGATGGCGGGATTATTGGTTGATGAAATTCACGGCCTCAGGCATCTGGATGAGGCAGCGAGAATAGAAAACACTGTACCAAATGACGTAAAGCTAGCGCCTTACATCACCGCAGGCTTTGCGGGCAGTAAACAAGAAAAACATCTTGTATTGGGCCTTTTGGGCTTGGTGCAATCACAACTGTTTATGAATATTGCCGCTTAAACCGGCAAAGCAAACAATTAATATCACGCCAAAAGACGAGACTTGGAGTCGATAATGACGATATCAGCAACTAAAATTAACTCTAACAAACAGATAACTTACACTATTACCCTGCTTATCGCCTTGGTGATATTAATGGGAGTGCTATTTGTCTACTCCACTATCGAAGCTCAATACGATAAAGAATATATCAATACGGCGGGTGAGCAACGGCTGCTGTCACAGCGAATATTGAAATATGCAACGGCAGCAGCCCAGGCTGATGCGGATGCTTTTGGTAAGCTAAAAGAGACTCATGGTCGCTTTAATGCCTCGTTGATGAAGCTGCAAAATGGAGACGCTGAAAGCGGCCTGCCCCCCTCACCCAAAGAGGTGAAAGTGGAACTCGATGCCTTGGTGGCAGAGTGGGGGAAGTTTAGTAATAATATTGAAATCACCCTGTCGTCTGAGGGCACCATTCGCATGTTAGGTGAGTTCATCACCGCACTGGCTGAACTGATGCCGCAGATACAAGCCAGTTCATCCGAGGTGGTCGATATCATGGTTGAGGTTGGATACCGTCAAAAACAGATTCAGCATGCAGCGTATCAGGTGACTCTGGCCCAACGCATTGAGTATAACCTTCTGAAAATTGTTAACGCGGATGTCGGTGCCTCGAATGCCGCTGTCGAGTTTGAAAAAGATGTTGCTCAATTTGGTGAAACTCTCGCTGGAATGCGCAAAGGTGACGCGGCTCAGGATGTCAGTCGCATACGAAATGGAGTCGCCATACAGAAGCTTGATGAGCTGAATTTGATGTATCAGGCAGTGAATGAACTCTCCAAGCATATTCTGGAGCGCACACCCGATCTGTTTAAAGCACAGGTGGCGGCAAATGCGATGTACCGTGATTCAGATGCCCTTCTGCAAGTCAGTAGCAATCTATTGCGTGGTTACATTAATTTAAACAGGAGTGCCTCCCGCTCCATTATTGAAAATTTAAGCTACGCCATCTCATTTTTTGCATTGGTGGTGCTGATTTGGCTCGCCTACTCGCTGCTCCGTGATGCCCGCCAGCGCATTGAAGAGAGTGCAAGAGAGAACCAGAAAAATGAAGAGGCGATCTTACGTTTACTGAATGAGATTAGTGGGTTGGCTGAAGGTGACCTCACCGTTCAGGCTACGGTTTCAAATGACTTTACCGGTGCCATTGCAGAGCATATCAATCACGTGGTCAGCGCCCTGCGTAATTTGGTCAATACTATCAATGATACCGTGGTTCAGGTCTCCTCTGCGGCAACAGAGACCCAGACAACCGCGATACATTTAGCGGATGCAACAGATCATCAGGCTCATCAAATTTCCACAGTTGTCACTGCTATTAACGAAATGGCCATCTCGATTGAAGATGTTTCCAGTAATGCACGCAACTCCTCCCGGGTGGCAAAAATATCGGTTGATACCGCTCATGATGGTGTGAGCGCAGTTCATGATTCTATCAATGGCATGGAGCACATCCGTGAGCAGATTCAAGAGACCTCGAAGCGTATTAAACGACTGGGTGAGAGTTCGCTGGAAATTAGTGAAATTGTTGAGTTGATTAATGACCTGACCGACCAAACCAATATTTTGGCTCTTAATGCTGCGATCCAGGCGGCCATGGCGGGTGATGCGGGCCGTGGATTTGCGGTGGTGGCCGATGAGGTTCAACGCTTGGCTGAGCGCTCGACCGATGCAACCAAGCAGATCGAAGCGTTGGTTAAAACCATTCAAAGTGACACTAACGAAGCGATTGCATCCATGGAGCGAAGCACCAGCGAAGTGGTCAGTGGAACCAAATTGGCCAAAACAGCAGGTGAAACCCTGACCAAAGTTGAAAGTGTATCTAATGAACTGAATGATCTGAGTCACAATATTTCAGTCGCAGCATCACAGCAAAGCAATGCGGCAAATAATATTTCTGAAACCATGAATGTTATTCAGGATCTCACCACCCAGACGGCCGCAGGTACCAGTGAAACCTCGGCTTCTATTAGTAATCTGGCCGACCTGGCGCATGGGCTGCGCAGCTCCGTGGCGGGTTTCAAGCTGCCGGGCTAGGGAAACGCGCTAATGATCGATTGTGCGACGACTCTAAATGGCAGATATTGGTTTAACGTGATTGAACAGCAGATGATGACACAGACACCCGGTTGGATGAACAGCATCGATGAGATGGATGACCAGGAATTCCAGAGGTGGAGCTACCTGCTTAAGCAGCGTACGGGCATGGATGTTAAGTATGCTCGCAAGTCATTTCTTACCACTGGCGTGCGCCTGCGTATGCGTGAATTGGGTTTCACCTGTTACAACGATTACTACCAGCATCTGCTTTCCGGGCGAAAAGGTAAAATTGAGTGGACGACCTTGGTCGACCGCCTGACTATTCATGAAACCCGTTTTTTACGCCACCCCAGCTCTATTGAGCTATTAGTTGACGTATTTCTGCCAAAATACCTGAAAAACTACCTCGATGGGGATCACCTCCAGGCTTGGAGTGTGGGTTGTGCCACCGGGGAGGAGAGCTATACGTTAGCGATTGAACTCGATGATTACCTGAAACGATCCCATCGTCATGTTTACTATGGTGTGGTGGGTAGTGACATCAGTTTGCCCGCGCTGGCAAAGGCGCGTAAAGGTATTTATGATGCTCGCCGTATAAAAAATCTATCCCAACAACATATTGATCGTTACTTGAGAAAAAAAGAGAATGATCAATACCAGGTGGATAAGGCACTGCGCGAGCGGGTCTGTTTCAATATGCTCAATCTGCTTGAAATGGATCAGGATGTTATCCATAAAATGGACATTGTCTTCTGCCAAAATGTGCTGATTTATTTTGATGAAAGCCTCCGCTATACTATTCTGGATGAGCTGGTGCAGCACATCAATCCAGGTGGTCTTTTAGTTATCGGGGTTGGTGAAGCCCTCGGCTGGAAGAATCCACATATGCAGCGACTTCACGGTTATGATGTACTCGCCTACACGAAGGAGAGTAGTGATGAATAGTGATCACGATTTCAGTGGATTAGCCTGGGTAAAAGGGGAGATTGAAGAGACGCTGAATCAAGCGCAAAGTACCCTGGAAGGTTATGTTGAAAATCCGGGTGATGTGACCCAACTCCGTTTCTGTGCCACTTATCTGCATCAGGTTCGCGGTACCCTGAAAATTCTCGAGCTTTATGGCGCCGAGCTGCTTGCTGAAGAGATGGAAAAAGTTGTGCATGCGCTGCTGGGTGAGAAAATACACCAGCGGGACGACGCTTATGAGGTGCTGCTGAGAGCCATTCTGCAGATGCCGGGCTATTTGGAGCGCATCTCTTCGGGCCACACTGATATTCCGATTATACTACTGCCCCTCCTGAATGACTTGCGCGCCAGTCGTGGCCAAAGTCTATTGAGCAATAACTCTCTCTTTTCACCCGACCTTTCGGCCTCTACCCCTGATAAACACGATGCACCTGCCAAGCCACAAGGCGAAGCTGCGTTACGAAAATTACGTCAACAGTTTCAGACCAGTCTGGTCAGCTGGTATCGCAACCCAACGCGGTATCAGCCTCTTGCCAAGATGGCCGGTGTGCTGGGAAAAATTGAAGCGCAGCAATCTGATAATACACAGGTATGGTGGGTTGCCCGGGGGCTGTTTGAGGCGATTACGATTGGTGGTGTTGAATTAAGTACTGCGATTAAAATGTTGATCGGGCAGGTTGATCGTGAAATCAAGCAGCTCATTGACAAAAAAGAAGATTACAATCCCAGGCATGCGGCCCAGCTGACAAAAAACATGCTCTTCTATATTGCCCATTGTGACAAAAAAAGTGCTCTTGTTAATGAGATAAAACAAGCCTTTAATCTGGAGGATTTATTACTCAATGATGATGAGCTAGATAATGCCAGAGGGGAGCTTGGTGGGCCCAATAGTGATCTGCTAAATGTGGTTTCTCAAGCACTCAAAGAAGAGTTGTTCAAAATCAAAGACAGCTTGGATCTCTTTGTTCGCAATCCCGATGAAATGAGCTTCAATATCGAGGAGATGAGAGAAAACCTGCGTCAAGTTGGTGATACTCTGGGCATGTTAGGTCAAGGGGTACTGCGTAACCGTATTATTGAACAGAGTGAGTTTATCGACACCCTGATTGATGACAGCGGTCAACTTAACGATACCCATTTAATGAAGGTTGCCAGCGCCCTGCTCTCTGTTGAGTCATCGCTGGGTAGTTTGGTTGAACAGAGCAAACTGGATACCCGCGAGCAGACAGACATACAAGGGGTTGATCAGGATGCCGAATACCATCAGCTTATGCAGGATGTGGTGCGTGAAGCACTGCAGGAGATAGCCCAGGTAAAAGAGCGCGTTATCGCGTTTGCTGATAACCGGGAAGATAACACGCTGCTCACAGAAGTGCCGAAACTGCTCGGCCAGGTCAAGGGTGGATTGGTGATTCTGGGTATTGAGCAGCCCGCTGTACTTTTAGATGAAATTAGTCAGTTGGTCTGTCACCACCTCCTCGGTGAGCAGCCTCCGGTCAGTCGCCAGAATGTTGATTTGCTGGCAGATACCATCACCGGTATCGAGTATTATCTTGAGGCGCTGGTTGAACGTCGAAGCGATCGCCCTGAAATATTAAGTTTTGCCCGCTATAGCCTGGAAGCACTGCAACGGGATATTAGGGCTGAGCAGCAATCGAAAGAGCCAGAGCCAGAGCCGCAGGCCACACCCTTCGTCAAGGACGAAGGGCTGGATGATATGCAGGATATCTTCATCGAAGAGGCGGAAGAAGAGCTGGAGAGCATCACAACGCAGCTGGCGCATTGGCAAGGCGACAATGATGACCAAGTGGCACTTGGCACATTGCGTCGCTCTTTCCACACCTTGAAGGGGAGTGGTCGCCTAGTTGGGGCTGATGAAATTGCCGAGTTCTCCTGGTCGATTGAGAACCTGCTCAATAAAGTGATCGACGAAACACTCAGGCCCGGCGAGGAGCTGTTTGAGATTCTCCAGCAGAGCATCACGTTATTGCCGGAGTTGATTGTCTCACTGCGCAATCAAATACCACACGGACTGGATGTTGAGACGATTAGTCAGCGGGCAAATGTGCTGGCTGATAATAGTGTTGCCCATGCTGGCAGTCGTGCCACGATAATTATCCCGGAAACGGAAACGGAAACGGAAACGGAAACGGAAACGGAAACGGAAACGGAAACGGAAACGGAAACAGAAACAGAAACAGAAACAGAAACAGAAACAGAAACAGAAACAGAAACAGAAACAGAAACAGAAACAGAAACAGAAACAGAAACGGAAACAGAGCAGCCGGATGCTGACTCAGACGATGAAATTATCGAAATTTTCATCGAAGAGGCCAATGAGCAGCTGGAGGTTATTTCCCAGCAGGTACCGATCTGGTGTGGCAA
>JAFLJP010000129.1 GCA_022712945.1 Gammaproteobacteria bacterium
CTCGGTTCTGGCTTCCTGCTTCACTCTACCTCCTGCGTCCATGCAGTCGTATGCTATCTGCTGATAGTGCCATGGATGGCATGTATGTAGAAAATGCAGGAGCAATTTTCTATCTTCTGCTTAATCACCCCTAGAGTTACCTCCATCAGCGCTATCGGTTGACCGCCATGGATGGTGGAAATGCAGATATTGCAGGAGCAATATATCTGCCCCATCTTATTCGCTCATGCAGGGCGATGGTTTCCGCATGCCAAGGCTTGGTCGACCAGTGGCCTCACTGATAGTGAGCTACGCAACGAATATCGGCCTAGAGAGGGTGGGAAAAAAGACAAGTAAGCGCGGTATTTTAATAAATTCTACATCCCTTATCACGTTTTACCATCAAAAGGCTGACAAAAAATCATAGCCTATCAAGCGATAAATCGGGGTTTGATTAATTAACTCAACCCAGCCCAGCCAAAACACCGCTCTGTAATACGATGGTGTTGTCGCCACAAAATAATTTTGAATCCCTTATAATACCGCCACTATGAGTGATGTAAAAAAAGAGTTAACCCTGCTGGTTCCTGGTTTCATGCGCCCCGAGTGCGTGCTGGCTTCTGAACAACCCACCTTGCCACTGCTGCTGAGTCGGGCGGATAGCAAGCGCTGTTCTGCTGCTCATCTCGATGCGCTGGTGTTTGAGTTGTTTTCCATTCCAACTGTTGATGGCGAGCTTCCGGCGGCAGCGCTTACCTATGCGCTTGATTGCGGTGATCCGGGGGATGAGTATCTGCTGCGGGCCGATCCGGTCTATTGTCAGGCTGACCGTGGTCGAGTGGTGTTGCTGGGTCGGGAGCCGGGGCTGACCCAGGATGAAGCCGATAGCATGGTGGCGGATCTTAACCGTCTCTTTGTTGAGGATGGCTGGACTTTCATGGCTCCCCAGGCGGATCGCTGGTATCTGAAAATGGCTGATGCTGAGCAGATCAAAACCACGCCACTGTCAACGGTGATGGGTACCAATATTCATGACTTTTTACCCCGCTCGCCCAAGCGTGTGGAGCTGCACCGCGCCATGAGTGAAATTGAGATGTTGCTGCACAGTAATCTGGCCAATCAACAGCGTCTGTCCAATCAGCAGTTACCGGTCAATAATGTTTGGATCTGGGGGGGCGGTCGCTTGCCTGCCAAGCCGAAAACCGCTTGGGCACAGGTTTGGAGTGGTGATTCACTGGTGCTGGCGGCGGCCAAACATGCTGATCTGCCCCGTTGTGATTGCCCGACAAGTGCGCAGCAGTGGCTGCAACAGGCGATTACTCCCGGCCATCACTTGATTGCCTTGGCCGCTCATGATGAGGTCTATCAGTTTGATCAATTGTGGTTTGCCCCATTGGCTGCGGCACTCAAATCAGGGCAGCTCGATGCTCTTACCTTATGGCTCGATAATGGCCATCAATACACCATCACCAAAAAGAGCCTGCGCCGCTGGTGGCGCAGACAGCGCGAGATGAAGAGCTTTTTATGAGTATTATTATCGAGCGCCGCTCTGCAGACCCCCAAGCCGTTGCCAATCTCGCCAATGAAACACCGCTATTAGCCCGTATTTACGCCGCCCGGGGAGTGAGTGATGAGGGTCAGCTTGATAACGGCTTGGCAAAGTTGGTTCCACCCGACCAGCTCAAGGGGGTTGAGGCGGCGGTGTTGCGACTGCAAACCGCTCTTGAGCAGCAGCAGCGAATTTTGGTGGTGGCTGATTTTGATTGTGATGGGGCAACCGCTTGCGCTGTGGCACTGCGTGGTCTGGCGATGCTGGGGGCGAAGCATCTCGACTATATTGTGCCGAATCGCTTTGAATACGGTTACGGACTCTCGCCTGAAATTGTTGCGGTGGCGGCAGAGCGCCAGCCTGATCTGATCATCACGGTTGATAACGGTATCGCCAGTATCGACGGTGTTGCGGCGGCAAATGAGCGGGGCATTGATGTATTGGTGACCGACCATCACCTAGCGGCGGAGCAGCTGCCGAATGCCGTCGCCATCGTCAACCCTAACCAGCCGGGGGATGCTTTTCCGTCTAAAAATCTTGCTGGAGTTGGGGTGATCTTTTATCTGTTGCTGGCGCTGCGCAGCCACCTGCGCGGGCAGGGGTGGTTTGCTGAGCAGCAGCTGACAGAGCCTAATCTGGCGTGTCTGTTGGATCTTGTGGCGCTGGGTACGGTGGCCGATGTGGTGGCGCTGGATCACAACAATCGAATCCTGGTGAGCCAGGGGCTGGAACGCATTCGCCGGGGCCGCTGTTGTGCCGGTATTCAGGCGATTTTGCAGGTGGCCGGGCGTCAGCTTGCAGACATTAATTCGACAGACTTGGGCTTTGTTGTTGGCCCTCGACTGAATGCGGCTGGTCGTCTGGATGATATGTCGTTCGGTATCGAATGTTTGCTAACGGATGATGCGTTGTTGGCAGGCAATCTAGCTGCTGAGCTGGATGCACTCAACCGGGATCGACGCAATATAGAGCAGGGCATGCAGCAACAGGCGCTGGTCATTTTGGATAAGATGCAACTGGACGAAGTACTGCCGGTAGGGCTTTGCCTCTTTGATGAGAGCTGGCATCAAGGGGTGGTGGGCATTCTCGCCTCCCGCATTAAAGATAAGCTGCACTGCCCGGTGATCGCCTTCGCCCCCGCCGATGATGATAGTGGCCAGATTAAAGGCTCGGCCCGCTCAGTCAACGGCGTACACATTCGTGATGTGCTGGATGCGGTCGCCGCCAGCCACCCCGGCCTGCTCAATAAATTTGGCGGCCATGCGATGGCGGCGGGTTTGACTATCGCTGCTGATCAATTTACGCGATTCAAACACGCCTTTGACCAAGCGGTGCAGCGACAGATCAGCCGTGAGCAACTGCGCGGTGTTATTCACAGTGATGGCGAGTTGGCGGTTGATGAGTTGAATGAATCAACCGCCGAGTTGCTGCGCCACGCCAGCCCCTGGGGACAAGCCTTTGCCGAGCCGGTGTTTGATGGGGTGTTTAGCTTGCAGTCACGGCGCATTGTTGGTGAAAAACACCTGAAGTTACAGCTGGGCCACGCCGAATTAGCACAGACAATCGAGGCGATTGCCTTTAATCAAACTGACCATGAATGGCCGGTTGAGGTGACCCAGGTGAGGGTTGCTTATCAGCTGGATATTAATGAGTTTCGGGGTAATCGAACGTTGCAGTTGTTGGTTCGTTATATTGAGCCAATTGTCTGATTAGAGGGGAATAACCCCACGACGAATTAATAACCTGAAGCTCCACGCCATGGTCACTCCCCGTGCGGCCATAAACAGCATCAGAGCGGCCCACAGTCCGTGATTTCCCCAGGGCTGCAACAGCCACCAAGCGGGAAGAAAGACCAGTAGGGTAGAGAGTAGCATGGTATTTCGCATCTCACGGGCGCGGGTGGCACCGATAAAAATACCATCAAACAGATAGCTCCACACCGCCACCAACGGCATGAAAATTGACCAGATAAGATACTCTTCGGCAACTGCTCTAACTGCATCAATATCACTCAACTGCATGATAATCCACTGGCCTGCAAACGCATACAGACCAACAAACAGCAGCGCAAAACCGAGCGACCAGATACCGGCGGTATAGATCACACTCTTGAGCTCATTTCGGTCACGTTTGCCGATGGCGCGACCCACCAGTGCCTCCGCCGCATGGGCAAAGCCATCCAGCGCATAGGCCATCAGGGTTTGAAAATTCATCAAAATCGCGTTGGCGGCAAGAACAAGGTCACCCAGTTTCGCTCCCTGTGCGGTGAAAAAGGCGAGGGCAAAGATTAAACAGAGGGTTCGCAGCATAATATTGCTGTTCAGCGCCAGCAGCTGGCGCAGCTTGTGGCGATTTAAAATGGCCATATTCCGCCAAGGGGCAGGGTGTTGCTTGAGTAGCTTGAAGGTGAGCCACAGGCCGACTGCACAGCCGATATACTCGGCGATGACCGAGGCGATGGCGACGCCATCCACGGTCATACCCAGAACGATGACAAACCAGAGATCGAGTACAATATTGCTGAGGTTGGTGACCAGCAGCACCAACAGCGGCCCCCGGGCATTTTGCATGCCGAGCATCCAGCCGATCAGCACATAATTGAGCAGGGTTGCCGGGGCACTCCAGACCCGAATCGTGAAATATTCAAGGGCGTAGTGCTCTACCTCACGGCTCGCTTCAAGCAGATAGAAAGCAAGTTGGCCGATAGGATACTGCAACAGTAAAATGAGTAGAGCAAACAACAGGGCAAGCAGAGCTGCCCGGGCCAATGTGGCGCGTATTTCAAGCTTGTTGTCTTCACCAAATGCCTGGGCGATTAACCCGGTGGTGCCCATGCGCAAAAAGCCAAAGCCCCAGAAGAGAAAGGAGAATATCAACGCCCCTATTGCCACTGCACCGAGGTAATAGCTGTGTTCCAGATGCCCGACCACGGCGGTATCCACCAAGCCCAGCAGTGGAATCGAGAGGTTAGAGAGAATTAACGGCACTGCCAGACGAAAGACCTGGTGATGCTGGAAAATAATGGGGCTGCTCACGGGGGATCAGGTCTCTTATCATCGTTTATCGGGTTGAAGTTTCGACCTCCAACTCTCTCCTCTTTGGAGGTCGAGGCTTCAGCCGGTATATTTATCTCCACGTTATAACAGCGGCTCAAGCGCAGGCCAAACCACCTCCAGTAGCAGCGGCTGTGCCTGGGCGCGGGGGTGAAGGCCATCGGCTTGGAAGAGCCCATTATCACGGGCCATTTTTTCGAGCAGAAAGGGCACAAAGGGCAGTGCCTGCTGTTGGGCAATGTCGGCAAACAGGCTGCGGAACTGCTGGTTGAATTGAACGCCATAGTTGGGTGGCAGTTGCATGCCCACCAACAGTACTTTGCTTTTTTGTTGCTGGGCGAGTTTAATCATTCTCTCCAGGTTCTGTTTCAGCTGTTTGAGCGAGTTGCCGCGCAGGCCGTCATTGGCACCCAGGGCCAGAATTAACAGTTGGGGATGATACTGTTCCAGGGCGCGGGAGAGGCGGCTGAGACCCCCCTGGCTGGTCTCACCGCTGATGCTGATGTTGACCACCTGGTAGCGGTAGTTACTTTTGCGGAGTTGCTGTTGCAGCAGTGCCACCCAGCCCTGCTCTTCATTGATACCATGGGCAGCGCTCAGGCTGTCACCCAGCACTAATATTGTCGGCTGGGGTGCCGCTTGCAGGTTGAACGAGAGTAAAAGCCACAGGATCAAGACGACTTGAACAGCGCGCAGTTGTCGGTATTGAATTATCATCGGCGCACCTTTGAATTGTGAAGGAATTAATATAGATGCCACATAGCATATTAAAAACCCGGGGGCTGGGGAAGCGGGTTAACAGCCCCGAAGGCGAATTGGTGCTGTTAAACCGTGTGGATATGACGGTAGAGAGAGGCGAAACAGTGGCGGTAATCGGTGCTTCCGGCTCAGGAAAGTCAACGCTGCTGGGGCTGCTGGCGGGGCTGGATGAACCCACGGAAGGGGAGGTATTGATTGATGATCAGCCGCTGTTTGAGTTGGATGAAGATGGTCGTGCGGCGCTGCGAGCGGCTAAGCTGGGCTTTGTTTTTCAAAACTTCCAGTTGTTGGATAATTTGACCGCAGTTGAAAATGTGATGTTGCCGCTGGAGCTGGCGGGGCGAAAAGATGCCGAGCACCACGCCAAAGAGGTGCTGGCGCGGGTTGGCTTGGCCCAACGGCTGCACCACTACCCGAAACAGCTTTCAGGTGGTGAGCAGCAGCGGGTAGCGATTGCCCGGGCATTTGTACCCGCTCCCGCGTTGATGCTGGCTGATGAACCCACCGGGAATCTGGACAGTGCCACCGGCGAGCGCATTATTGAGCTGCTGTTCCAGCTTAATCGTGAACAGCAGACCACCCTGGTTCTAGTGACACACGATACCCAGCTGGCCCAGCGTTGTCAGCGACGCCTGGAGCTTCGCCAGGGGCAACTACAGGCGCTGCCATGATTATCTCTCTGGCACTGCGTATGTTGCGCCGTGAGTGGCGCAGTGGTGAGCTGCGGGTCATCTGGTTGTCGCTGCTGATTGCGGTGGCGGCGGTGGTTGCCGTGGGTGTGTTCAGTGACCGGGTCAATCAGGCATTAACCCAACAGGCCAACGCCTTGATGGGGGGGGATCTGATTCTCTCATCAAGTAATCCATTGTCTTCGATCTATCGCCAGCAAGCCGATGAGGCGGGGCTGTTGTGGGTGGAGGGGTATGAGTTTCCCTCCATGGCGATGGGCGATGACCAAGGGCGCTTGGTGGCGGTGAAGGCGGTCTCGGATGGTTATCCGCTGCGGGGGGAGTTGTTGATCAGCACAGACCCGTTTTCCCCTGCACAGGTGGCTGTTGGTCTACCAGCCACTGGAACGGTGTGGGTAGAGCCGCAACTGCTGAGTGATCTTTCACTGTCGGTGGGTGACTCACTGAACCTGGGTGCCTCAACATTACAGATTGCGGCGGTGATTCGTAATGAACCGGCCCGGGCGGCGGGTAACCTGTTTTCGCTCTCTCCCAGAGTACTGCTGAATAACGTTGATCTGGCGGCAACCGAGCTGGTTCAGCCTGCCAGTCGTGTGCGTTACCAGTTGATGATGGCGGGAGATGCCGCGTTGATTAAACAGCAGAAAAAGCGGCTGCAACAGCAGTTACAGCCCGGTGAACGTCTGTTGGATATGAGCGATGGTCGTCCCGAAGTGCGGATGGCAGTGGAGCGGGCGGCCAGCTTTCTGGGGCTGGCGGCATTGGTGAGTGTGCTGCTGGCCGGTGTGGCGATTGCCATGGCCAGCCGTCGCTATGCTGAACGCCATTATGACCATTGTGCCGTGTTACGTTGCCTCGGGGCGCGCCATCGACAAATATTGACCCTGTTTTTATTGCAGCTGCTGATTGTCGGCCTGGTGGCCGGTGGCCTCGGTGCGGCAGTGGGTTATCTGGCACAAGTGGGTCTGGTGAGTGCATTGGCACCTATTCTGGGTGGTTCACTACCCAACCCTTCGCTCCAGCCCGCAGCTATTGGCCTGTTGGTGGGGTTGGTGACGCTGTTTGGTTTTTCACTGCCCCGTTTTATCGCCCTCAGCCGGGTACCGGCGCTGCGGGTATTGCGCCGTGAGTTGCAAGGGGCGGGGGTACAGCCCTGGCTGGTTCTTTTTATCAGCCTGGGGGCATTAACGGTGTTGTTACTGATTCAGGCGGGTGATGTGCGCCTGGGGCTGTACGCTCTGCTGGGCATTGCAACGTCACTGCTGTTGCTCACGTCACTGGCCTGGGTGATGGTGTGGGGGATTGGCCAATTCAAAGGGCAGGTGGGTTTGGCCTGGCGCTTTGGTCTGTTGAATATCTCCCGTCGCGCCGGTGCCAGTGTGATCCAGGTGAGTGGTTTTGGTCTGGGCATCATGGCGCTGTTGCTACTGACCATGGTGCGGGGTGATCTGCTCAGTGAGTGGCAGTTGCAGCTACCCGCCGATGCACCTAATCGGTTTCTGATCAATATTCAACCGGAGCAAGTTGAAGCAGTGGCACACTTTTTTCGTGAACAACAGCTTGAAAATGTGCCGCTCTACCCGATGGTGCGGGGGCGGCTAGTGGCGATTAACGGCCAAACGCTCTCGGTGGATGACTTTAAGGATGACCGTGCCAAGCGCTTGTTAATGCGTGAGTTCAATTTGACCTGGTCGGCATCAATACCCAAAAGCAATGCGCTGGTTAAAGGGGAGTGGTGGTCGGCGGAAAGTCGTGATCCACAGTTCTCTATGGCAGAGGGAATCGCAGAGGCGTTTGGTGTGCAACTGGGTGACCGGTTGCGCTACCGGATTGCCGGGGAGGAGGTGGAGGCGACGGTGACCAGCCTGCGCAGTATTGAGTGGGACAGTTTTCAGGTGAACTTTTTTGTCATTGCCTCGCCGGGCCTGTTGGAGAGTTACCCCAACAGCTATGTGAGCAGCTTCTATCTGCCTGAAGATCAATACCGACTGCTTAATCAGCTGTTGCAGCAGTTCCCGAATATCACGGTGCTGGATGTCTCCAGCATGATCAATGAAGTGAGGCGTATTGTTGAGCGTGTGATTATGGCGGTGGAATTTGTCTTCCTCTTCACCCTGTTGGCCGGGTTAATGGTGATGTATGCGGCGATTCAATCGACCCTTGATGAGCGTGTTCGTGAAAGTGCCCTGCTGCGTACTCTGGGAGCGCAGCGGGGGCAATTGCAAAAGGGGCTGCTGGCAGAGTTTGCCGGGCTGGGGTTATTGGCAGGCAGTGTTGCAGTGGTGATTGCCTCTACGGGTGCCGCGCTGCTGGCGGCTTATGTTTTCAATTTGCCATACCTGCCATCGCCCTGGTTATGGCTGGGTGCGCCCATCGCATCGGCACTCGCCATCGGTATTGCTGGGGTGATGAGCACCCGCTTTATCTTGAAGCAACCGCCGTTGATTAGTTTACGGGGTGAATAGTCGCTGTATTACGGCTGGCTCAGGGAGGGGCAGAATGATTGACTATCGGATTCTCTTGGCGTAGAACTTGGCACGTAGCCCATTATCTGCGAGAAGTTGAGTTGCTCTATGTACATAATCTGTTCCCTTGGGAACCTAAGCGAAAGGAAAACTGGGTGGTAGTTCATGTCGATTACATCCGTGAATTGACTATTATATAATTAAAAACATGAGGTTAGAGTGCGTTTCCATGGGCTTAATGGAGCGGGTGGTGGGGTATCTTCTGATGTTTTGTCGGATTTCTTTGCAAAAAAATATATACCAAAGCCAGAATGGGCAAGCCTTCTCTGCTGGGTGTTTGTAACCATTAGATAAATAATGATAATAATAAATTGGTATGTTAATTGCAAATGGCAGGAATGATAATAATGTGTTTAATGTTTGTAAGAAGATTAAGGTGTTTTCGTTGTGCATATTTTTAAATTAATTCTATTAAATATCTCTATGGTTCTTGTGCCCATTTCAGCAAGCGCGGCCTTGTTAAATGGCGATTTTTCCAGTGATCTAAATAACTGGGAAATACTGGGTGATGTTTCTGAAAATAATGGCGAAGTGGTGATGGCTACAGGTGCTGGTACAGAGCCTTATAGCGCAAGCTTAGCCCAAGGTGATGATGGTAGCTTCTCTTTTGATACGCGTTTTTTAATTGAATTTGATGTTAATTATCTTACTTTTAATTTCGACTTTATTACATCCACCGATGCCACTGAAACGGGTTCTACCTCTGTCGGTGACTATGTCGATATTCAACTGTATGATTATGACGATTTTAGCGGGGGACACGATTTATTCTTTAGTATAGACAGCTTATCTGTGGAAGCGGTATTTGATGTTAGTTCATTGGCTGGTCGCGAAATCGCATTGTTTTTTGACTTGCGTGATTTTGATGATGGTTTAAATTCGATCTTTACCATCGATAATATTTTGTTTTCAGCTAACGTGCCAACGAACGGTTCGAATGGGGGAAGTGTGAATGTACCAGAGCCAAATACAATTTTAATGTTTGGTGGTGCTCTGCTACTGCTCTCTTTATTTTCTCAACGACGAGCATCAGCTAAAGTTGGTGGGTTAGTCTAAGGAAACTCTGAACAAGTCATGATTATTTTACGCTGGCTGAAATTGCCCTCATTTATCCCGAAAATCGCACCAATAGAGCGACTATTACTGCGCATTTCGAAACAAATGAGAACAATTTTCGCTCAGCCTAATTCTCACCAGACTTATTCAGAGCTTCCCTAAAGGGCTGAATGCAGCAGCCTTCCAGCTCTCAGTTTTGAAATTGTCATCCCGACGTGACACAAAATTTTTGCGTCCAAAAATGTCGTCACAGAGTTTCAGAGAGCGTTAATGTGTATAGTAGTCAGTGTTTGGATTTGTCGGTGATGATATGAATCAATACAAAAAAACAGTTTTTTGGGGTGGTGGAGCGCTTCTTTTGGTCGTGGTGTCTACTTGGTGGTCTCTTTGCTCGAAACCTGAGCAATACGCAATGGTTGACGAACCGTCGGCTGGCTATACGGAAGCAAGAAGCCTGAAGTACACAGCCAAAGTACATAATGCAATTGCAAGGCATCTACCGAAGTCAGAGATTCGATTGTTCTTACCGGTAAAAAGTTCCGCAAACCAATGGGTCGGTAATATCTCTTCCGACCTAGAGTACAAAATTTTAAAAGATGGAATAGGTAACCAGGTTGCTTATTTCAGGTTTGAAAATCTTAAACCGGGTGATAACCGTGATTTAAGTCTAGATATTGATGTGCTTCTTCCGCTGGAGCCAGTCTCAACGTCGTTGGAAAATGCGATTCCATATCTCTCTGATAACGTACATTTGAATATCAGGCATACGGCGGTTGTAGAACTTGCGGCCAAGTTAAAAGGGGAAACTGTTGAGAAAACAGTGATTAATACCCTCGCTTGGCTCTCAGAAAACATCCAACCTGTCGATTCAAAAAGGGGTGATGAGTTGATGGGTGACGAACAGGCACTAGCAGTCGAAGTGACATATCCAGTCATAAAAGACATCCCCTTTGCATTCGAAGTGTTAGACAAAAAGGAATACTCTGAGTTAGGCGTTCTTTATGCATTCACTGCTCTGGCTCGTGCAAACAGTATACCTGTTCGGTTCGTGGTGGGATTAAACTCAAAAGGGTTTGAATCGGGTGCTACGCTTTCGTTCAATGATGCCGTCGGTCGTATTCAGTTTTTCGATTCGAAATATTGGCAATTTATTAACTTTGCAGAAAATAAGACTTCAATCTCAACGAATAATTTTCAGTCCATGCGTTATTTAACCGACTTGCCGGGCCCTGAGTTCCTGGAGCCTGCGCGTATGTTGTATGAATCGGTGGGCATTGATCTTATAAGAGGATCAGAGAAAATAAGCTTTAAATAAGAGGTTCTTGCAAAACTCGCAACAAATCAATGGCTGACGGTACACATTTTGTTGTAAGTCATTGATTCTTCGTTGTTGTGAAATGATTTTGCAAAAGCCTCAATTAAGAAAAAATATTAGGCTTTAAGATAAAAAGAAAATCTGAAATAAGGGATAGCAACCTATGCTTGGTCAAAAATCAACTCTGCAGCTTTGTGTTTTATTCATTGCTACTCTCTGGGCAGGTAATAGCTTAGCGGTTATAAACCACGCTGGAACAATTTCGACACACACAACGTGGGTGTCAGATGAGGTGCATTTGGTTACGGGCGATGTGACTGTTTCGGCCGGTGTTGTGTTAACCATTGAACCGGGAACAGTTGTTAAATTTAATAGCGCTCGGAGACTCAATGTATACGGTGCGATTAATGCCGTGGGTACGGCAGATAACCGGATAATCTTTACTTCATACCGTGATGATAGCTACGGTGGTGACACTGATGGCAATGGCCTGAGTGTGGCAAGCCCAAATGACTGGGGGCAGATTTATTTTGCAGATTCTGTAACTGAAGGATTAACATCAGTTTCGAATATTGATGTTTTGTATTCCGGTGCTTCAGGTCAAAGTGTCTATATTTATCGTAATAATATTGAAATTAGTTCAAGTACTATCCAGTACAGCGGCAATCGAGGTATCTACATCTACGATGCCTCGCCGGTGATCGATGGCAACACCATCAGCGATAATGCACAAGAAGGCATCTATACCCACTATGGCAGTCCGCTGATCCAAAACAACACATTAAGCAACAATGACGATGGCATTTATG
>JAFLJP010000080.1 GCA_022712945.1 Gammaproteobacteria bacterium
GCAACGGAAAGAGTGACCATTAGCTCAATCAGTGTAAAACCCTTTGTGTTTTTCATAGAAAACCACCCAATAAACAGCAAGCCAAACATAATAAATCAGAAACCTTCATCAAGGATTCTCTCGATTGAGGCTGCCCTGAAATTGTAGTGTACCAGGCGACAAAAAATGTGATCAGCGCCTCAAGGTTGAAAAATTATAACCCTAATGCTTCCCACAAGAGGGAATGCAATGCAGATGCTGTTAAGTTTATCAGTAATTTTCCAGTTTACTTAACAATAAAATCATATCAAGATCAAGGCTGATTATCAGGTGGATCAGTTTCGAGGTGCATAACTATGAGGTGATACCTAAGATTGAAAATGCAGAATATAATGGGAGTGAAGCAGCTTTTATGACGGGTGATCAAATATTGCAATCATTCATCATCGAAATTCTCTTGAAGGGAGCATGAACCTGATGTTCTCCTATTTACTCTGATGCGGTAGCAATTTATTCTACCCTTAACTATAGATGTTACTTGGAGTCCGGTTTGCCGCAGAGTCAGTCGTTTTATATTGGTATTGATGTGGGTTCCACCACCGTGAAGCTGGTGTTGGTGGATGCGGATTCTATGGCGATTCGCTGGCACGCTTATCAGCGCCACGAGGGGCAGCAGATACCGAAGCTGCTGGAACTATTGCAGCAACTGGAGCTGGACTTTCCCGCGTTGACACTGGATGTGGTGCCTGCCTATATCACTGGTTCGGGTGGTGCGCCACTGGCTGAGCCGCTGGGGGCGCGTTTTATTCAGGAGGTCAATGCGGTCACCCTGGCGGTGGAGCATCTGCATCCCGATGTGCACAGTGTGGTGGAGCTGGGGGGGCAGGATGCCAAGATCATTCTCTTCAAAGGTGCCGCTGGCAGTCCCGAGCGCCAGGTAATGACCTCGATGAATGATAAATGCGCTTCCGGCACTGGTGCAACGCTGGACAAGTGCATGATCAAGGTGGGTATCGACCCTGCTGATGTGGCCAATATTCCTCACCTCCCCGACAAAATCCACCCGGTTGCCGCTAAATGTGGGGTATTTGCTGAGACGGATGTGGTCAATCTGGTGAAGTCCGGGGTGCCCGCTGAAGAGATTCTCAACTCGCTGGCCGATGCGATCGTGATGCAAAACCTTTCGGTATTGACCCGGGGCAATCTGCTGCAGCCGAATGTACTGCTGTTGGGTGGCCCCAATACCTATCTGCCGTTTTTGCAACAGTGCTGGCGTACCCGAATTGTCGAGGTGTGGCATGAACGGCAATTGACGCTGCCAGACCGCCCGCTGGAAGAGTTGGTTCAAGTGCCGGAAAATGCACAATATTACGCCGCCTACGGAGCAGTGGTGTTTGGTGCAGGTGAGGTGGGTGAGGCGAGTGACTATGCCGGGGCAGAGGCGCTGCAAGCGTATTTGGAGAGTGGCGGTACCCGGCTGAATCGCAGCCGTTTGCAACAGGGTTTGTGGCAGGAACCCGCAGAACTCAAGCAATTTCTTGAGGCTTATCAACGGCCCCATTTTCAGCCTCGGCTGTTTAAAGCAGGTGATACGGTTAGTGCCTATGTGGGAATTGATGGTGGCTCTACTTCATCCAAAGCGGTGTTGATGGATGAGAAGGGTGAGTTGATCGCCAAGGCGTATCTGCTCTCCAAGGGTAACCCGATTGAGGATAGCAAGGCGCTGTTAACCCAGCTAAATGACGATATTGCCCGTCAAGGTGCCACCCTTGAAATCAAAGGGTGTGGCGTGACCGGCTATGCGGGAGATGTGCTGGAGAAGGCGCTCGCCACCGATGCTAATGTGGTGGAGACCATCGCCCATCTGCGCAGTGCCCAGTACTATTGTGGTGATGATATTGATGTGATCTGTGATGTGGGTGGTCAGGATATCAAGGTGTTGTTTATGAAAAACGGCGAGATCGACCACTTCAAACTCTCCAACCAATGCTCTGCCGGTAACGGCATGCTGTTACAGGCGATGGCGCAGCAGTTTGGTGTGCCGCTGGAGCAGTTTGCTGAGGTCGCTTTCAGCGCCGAATCGGCCCCAGAATTTAGCTACGGCTGTGCGGTATTTCTGGATAGTGATCGGGTCAATTTCCAGAAAGAGGGTTATGACCGTGAAGAGCTGTTTGCCGGGCTTTGCCAGGTATTGCCAAAGAATATTTGGCAATACGTGGTGCAGGTACCACGGTTAGCGGCGTTTGGTCGCAAGTTTGTCTTGCAGGGGGGCACCCAACACAACCTGGCGGCGGTTAAGGCGCAGGTGGATTATATTAAGCAGCGAGTGCCGAATGCTGAGGTCATCGTGCACCCTCACACGGGTGAGTGCGGGGCGATTGGTGCCGCACTGGCGGCGATAAACGCAGTGAAAGCTCAAGGTTATTCGCGCTTTATCGGTTTGCAAAACAGTGTGCAACTGGGTTTTACCACCCAGACCAGTGAAGAGACACGCTGTCGTTTTTGCGACAACCTCTGCTCGCGTACCTTTATCGATATTGAGGTGCCGCAACAACCACAGCCGGTGCGCCACATCACCGGATTTGCTTGTGAAAAAGGTCAGGTGGAATCGAAGGCACAGGTGGTGAGTCTGGCCAAACTGCGGCGTAAATTGAAGAGTGATTACCCCAATTTGGTCGATTATGAGTCACGGCTGCTGTTTAGCCGTTTTCATCAGGTGACGACAGCGCCAACAGTCAAACCGACATTTTGGCAGCGGCTGCGGGCCGAGTCAGCGACAACAGACGCTATTGATCGCGGCCAACTGCGCATCGGCATTCCCCGGGCACTGAATATCTACACCATCGCCCCTTTTATGCGCGGTTATCTGGAGGCACTGGGGATCAAGCCGGAGCAGGTTCAGTTTTCGGATCACAGCTCGGAACGGCTCTGGGACGAGGGGAGCCGTTATGGTTCAATCGACCCCTGTTTTCCCGCCAAGGTATCGCTGGCCCACATTCACAACCTGCTCCACAAACACCACGCACGCAGACCGTTGGATATGATCTGGTTTCCAGCGATCAGCCAACTGCCACAGCAGACCAGTAATAGCCGTGGCAGCAGCAGTTGCCCGGTGGTGGCCGGTACTCCCAGTGTCGCCAAAGCGGCATTTACCAAAGCGCGGGATCTATTTGCCCAAGCAGGGGTGCACTATCTCAGTGATGTGATTGATCTGCAAAATCAGATCCTGCTTAAACAGCAGTTGTTTGATAGCTTTGTCGTGCCGCTGGGGCTCTCTCGCCATGAGAGTGATTGGGCGGTGGCGCAGGGGTTGGCGGCGATGCAGGGTTGCGACGCGGAACTGCAAAAGCGGGCAGAAAAAATTCTGCATCAGGCCAAGCGAGAACATCAGGTGGTGTTGCTGCTGCTGGCTCGCCCCTACCACAGTGATCCGGGGCTGAACCATGAGCTGCTGGAGTCGTTTCAGGCGCTCGGTTATCCGGTGTTATCGATTCGCTCACTGCCCCGCTCTGCGGCGTTTCTTGAACGTTACTTTGCTGATGATATCGCCAGCGGGCGGATTCAGGATGCACTGGATATCAGCGATATCTGGCCGGAAAATTACTCCAGCAACAGTGCACAAAAGGTGTGGGCGGCCAAGTTCGCCGCCCGCCACAAGAATATTGCAGTGATCGACCTCTCCAGCTTCAAATGTGGCCACGATGCGCCAAGTTATGGATTGATTGAACGTATCATCAACGGCAGCAACACCCCCTACTTTGCCCTGCATGATATTGATGCCAACAAACCGAGTGGCTCGATCAATATCCGTATTCGCACCTTTGCCCACAGCCTGGAAAATTACCACCAACAGTTGGAACAGCAGGCACAACAGGAGACGAAGCTGGCGAAGCAGGTCTTCCACAAACGCCAGCAGTTGGTTGCGCAGTCGCCTGATAGCGGGCATGACTATTTCGACGATGACCTGGATAGTGAACAGACAACCCTCATTGAACGTGCCGCACAACAGCCCGATGGGCCAAAAGTGAAGCCCCACAACCGGGAGAAACAGCGTGGAGAGCAGTAATATCGAACAACAGCTACAGCAGTTTGAGTCGCAGCAGCGTGAGCAGTTGGGGCTGAACCAGGTGCCAATCCACTGGCATGATGCGGCACTTCAGACCGAACCGTTTGATAAAAACCGACATACTGTGCTGTTCGGCAGCTTGACCCACGCCCACGATCAACTGCTTCTGGCCACTCTTAAAGGGTGTGGCTACCGGGTCGAAGCACTGCCAACACCCGATATGAATGGCCTGCAACGGGGCAAGGAGTTTGGTAATCGCGGCCAGTGTAACCCCACCTATTTTACCGTGGGTAACCTGGTTCACTACCTGCAAACCCTCTGCGAACAGCAGGGGTTGACGGCTGAGCAAGTGGTACGTGACTACGCCTTTGTGACTGCTTCCACCTGTGGTCCTTGCCGTTTTGGGATGTATGTGACCGAGTATCGCAAGGCGCTGCGAGATGCCGGTTTTGATGGCTTTCGGGTGATGTCGTTTCAGACGGAAGGGGCGGTTGATAATGAGCCGCTGGGATTCCCGATCAGCAAGCGCTTGACCCTGGCACTGCTGCGGGCGGTGGTGATCGGTGATGTGATCAATGCGTTGGGTTACCGCATGCGCCCCTATGAGATAAGCGAAGGAGAAACCGACCAGGCGCAGGCGGAGAGCATGGGCTTGATCGCTAGCGCAATTGCCCAAGGGAAAGGGCTGGGCAAGGCATTAGCGCGCAGCAAGGCGCTGTTTAATCGTGTTGAATTGAACCTGCTGCAAGCGAAGCCAAAGGTCTCGATTATTGGTGAATTTTGGGCGATGACCACTGAAGGTGAGGGTAACTACCAGCTACAACGCTTCCTTGAGAGTGAAGGGGCGGAGTGTGAAGTACAGCCAATCGCCGCCTGGTTTCTCTATCTGATCTGGGCCGAGCGGGCTAGCCATGCTGAGGCGACCCGCGCTGGTCAATACAGTGCGTGGGCAGGTCGTTTTCAGCAGCTTAAACTGCGGCTGGTGGAGCGGATGCTGAAAGGCTATTTCCAACATATCAGCAAAAAACTGGGGATGGACTATTACAAACTCAGTGATATGGATCAGTTGGCGAAAACCAGTGAAGCGTATTATCCCACTCAGCTTCGGGGTGGCGAGGGGCACATGGAGGTGGGTAAGCTGATTCAATCTTTCCGTGATAAAAAACACCACCTGGTACTCAGCGTCAAGCCGTTTGGCTGCATGCCCTCATCCGGCGTCTCTGATGGTATTCAACCGCTGGTTACCGCTCACTATCCAGAGGCGAATTTTTTAGCAGTGGAGACCAGTGGTGATGGTGCGGTGAATGTTTACAGTCGAGTGCAGATGGCGCTGTTCCGCGCCCGTAAAAGTGCTGAATCAGAGTACCAAACACAGCTACAGCAGCACCAAGTCGATGAGGAGCAATTAAAGAAAAACAGGCGGCAGGCACGTTACTTTCCTCATCATGTTGCCGGTACAGCGGCTAACGCGGTGGCTTTTTTGTCCGCGCAGAAGTAGCTGCCGCTTCTGTTTGTTTGCCTGCTCGCCAATAGGCCCAGCCCATCAGCGCCAAACCGGCTGCCACCATCGGGGCAGAGAGCAGCATGCCCATGGTCAGCCAGTCGAAGGCGATAAAGCCAAGGTGAGCATCGGGCTGGCGGAAAAATTCGATCGAGAAGCGGAAACTGCCATAACCGACTAAAAATAACCCGGAAGCCGCCGCCATCGGTCGCGGTTTTTTAGTGTAGACCCAGAGAATGGCAAATAGCACCAGTCCTTCTAGTATTCCCTCATAAAGTTGTGACGGGTGACGCGGCAGTGGCCCGCCGGTGGGAAAGATCATTCCTAATGGCGAATCGGTGACCCGCCCCCACAGCTCACCATTGATAAAGTTACCGGTACGCCCGGCAAAGATTCCCAGCGGTGCCAGCGGTACCAGATAGTCGGTGACGTTGAAAAAGTGTTTGTGATACTTACGGCAAAAATAGAGAACCCCGACCATCACCCCAATGGCACCACCATGGAATGACATACCCCCCTCCCAGATACGGAAGATGTTGAGTGGATTGTCGGCCAGTACCGAAAAATCGTAAAACAGCATGTAGCCCATGCGAGCACCCAGAATCAATCCCACGGCACAGAAGAAGATAAGGTCGCTGACTTGCTCTCCATTCCAGCCGGAGTTTGGCTGTTTTGCGCGGTGGTTGCCCAGTGCCCAGGCCATGGCAAAACCAAAAAGATACATTAAACCGTACCAGTGAATCTTCAATGGGCCGAGGTCCAGTGCAACGGGATTAATGTCGGGATAGGTGAGCATTCTAAAGTCTCTAAACATGAATAACGAAGTAGCTGCCTATTGTGCGGGTTTCGCAGTGCAAGGTAAACGGTAAAAGTGCCATCGGGCATCGTTATGCCTATTTGGCATAAATTTAGCTCTTATCAAATTTCCCCCTCCTAGGTGGACTGAAGCTTTTCAGCAGCGAGGAGTTTGGAGGTTGAGAATTTTACAGAATTCCTGAACAAATCATGACTGTTTTATGCTGGCTGAAATGGCCCTTGCTACCGGGCAAGATATCTTGCTGAAAACAGCTCAATATTTTTTCTGACCATCGGGGTGATGGTGGTGTCTCCAGGTTTGACTATCGAAGCTAACTTACCGTCTTTCCACACAAAATTCAGTTGTCCACAAACCCTGTGGATAACTTTGTGGATAGATTGTGTGAATGAGTGCTTAGCGCCCGTCTTTATTACACTTTTGTTAAATTGATCAAAAAACAACCACACCAATAAAGTTCTATTTAATCAATGGGATATGTAAGTCAATGGGGAATTAAAGGTGTCAGAAATGCGATAGCATTAAAAATGATTGACAGAAGAAAGTTGTGTTGATAACTCGATTTTCTATTGACAAAAAATGACATGGGTTGGCCTGGAGTTAGAAGTTGGTGATCACTTACCTTGGAGCCGTAAACAGCTCAAAGATCAATCGGGCTTCCCAGTGAAGCGCTACAGAAAGTGGTATTGATCCAGCTGGGTTGAGGACGCTCTGAATAAGTCTGGTTAGACTGAGGATGGTTTCAGTCAATCATGGCTTGTTCAGAGCTTCCCCGCAAAAGTATTCCCTACTTTTCAGGGCCAGTGAAATAGCTCTGATAGGTGTATTTATCGCCCTGATCATCTGCATTGGTAATCATGAAGGTGATCGCCTGTTTTGCTTGATCTAGCCTTGCTTGAGGTATCTTTACAAAGACACGCACGGACGACATCGTTCCCGGCTTGGTCACTATTGTCTGTGCAGGAGTAACCAGCGTGGCTTGCTCAGGTTGATTTAGCGTCACGTAGTGGCGACTAGGCTCACTGCCTTTATTAAAAATACGCACGTGGTAACTATTCTGGATCGAACCATCACTCATTTTCACAAACATCGGTTGGCGTTCAGGCTCAACACTCACCTCAATAGGGGTGATACTGGTCAGGCCATATGCAACAAAAGCAACACAGGTAATCAGCATTACCAATGAGACTAATACCATCGGACGTCGCAGCATGCTGATTTGAGGGCTGTCTTGCATCTCATTTAGAGATGCGTAGCGAATCAAACCGGTTGAGCGATCAATCTTTTTCATCACGCTATCGCAGGCATCAATACACAAGCCGCAAGTAATACAGCCCAGCTGTTGGCCATCACGAATATCAATTCCTGTTGGGCAAACCACTAAGCACTGATCACAATCAACACAATCCCCTTTATCATTAACTGCATTTTCCAGCTCTCGCTTACCTCTCGGTTCACCTCGTCGGTAATCATAGGTTGGCAATACACTGTCATGATCAGACAGCACACCTTGAATGCGCGCATAAGGGCACAACCAAAAACAGACCTGCTCACGCATAAAACCCGCCAATAAATACGTTCCCACGGTAAACATGCCTAAAGTGATCCAGGCAGATATATGGGCTTGCAGCGAGAAGTAGTCAGACCACAATTGGAAAGCATCGGTAAACCATGCGGCAAAGCTCACCCCGGTGAGCATTGCAATGGCGAGCCACAGTCCATGCTTTAACCCTTTACGGCTCAGTTTATTAATGTTCCATGGGCTATTATCCAGTGCATGCCGTGCACGGGGTTGGCCTTCTATTTTCTCCTCAATCCACGTATAGAGATCAGTCCATACTGTTTGAAAACAGAAGTAACCACAAAAGACCCGGCCCGCTAGCAAGGTGGCGGCCACCAACAACATCGCAAAGAAAATCATGATAAAGGTTAGCACCCAAATATCATGTGGATGAACGGTTAATCCGTAGATATGAAACTGGCGACTGGGTAGGTCAATTAACAGTGCTTGTCGCCCCTCCCAGCGCAAGTAAGGGCCGATGAAAAAGAATAACCACAGGCTTGCTGTTAACCATTTGATGGCGCGAAATCGTCCGGGAATGCGTTTGGCGTGAATGGTTCCACTTTCGCCAACATTGGGGTGCCAAGTAGTGGCTGTTTCTGAGGTGGTTTGAGATGACACGTTGCATAGCTCCTTATCGATATTTTACTTAGTAATGCCGATAGTCACTACAAGAGCTGTGCCACTTAATATTTTATATTAAAAACATGGGGTTGAAGGTATTACTTAATATGCATCTCTATTAATAGTTACTATATATCGTCTAACATACGATATATAGTAATCAGAGCAATAGAGAGGTGGTAGTCGTTAAGGCTGTGCGATGGGCTAAAAGTAGGCCACGCTCAGCGCTTTATTCCCAGCTTTAACATTCGAGAGCGAAGAGTGTTAGGGTGTAAGCCCAATATAACAGCGGCGCCATTCGGGCCTGAGATGATTCCATCCGTTATCTTAAGTATCTGCTGAATATGCTGGCACTCCAACGCTTCCAATGTAATCAACCGACCACTTGAGGCTGCTTGTTCACAAGGTTGGAATTCACTCAATTTCAGGTAACGGCCATCTTCAATAATTGAGGCGCGTTCAATGACATTTTTAAGTTCACGGATATTCCCCGGCCAGGGATATGCCTG
>JAFLJP010000068.1 GCA_022712945.1 Gammaproteobacteria bacterium
GCAACGGAAAGAGTGACCATTAGCTCAATCAGTGTAAAACCCTTTGTGTTTTTCATAGAAAACCACCCAATAAACAGCAAGCCAAACATAATAAATCAGAAACCTTCATCAAGGATTCTCTCGATTGAGGCTGCCCTGAAAATATGACCACACCCCAACATTTAAAATTATAATCTTAATAATCAGCTAGTTACACGCGAATCACAAGGATAAACACAATGCAATCACTGTTAAGTTTGTCGGCACTTTCCCGATTTGCTTAATTAAAACCACAATTAAAAGATGAAAATAGCTTAAGGTGCACTTAATAATCAGTTGAAACTTCACGCCCAGTGATAGTTATAAGCGAGGAGCACGCGCATTAGGTATCACGATGAAAGTTAATGATAAGTGTAAACCCAAGAAAAAATTGAGTGCAACGCAGAAGAAGAGAAACCGAAAGAACTCAAGCATCAGAGCCCGAGTAGAGCATTGCTTTCGCGTTATTGAATGTCAGTTTGGTTATCGAAAAGCACGTTACAACGGGTTATTGAAAAATGAGGCTCAAGCATTTGCACTGCTTGGATTGGCTAATTTATATGCACAGAGGAGGTATTTGCAGGAGAGTTATGTTTAAAATTCAGGAATAGCTGATGAATCGAGGATATTTGAGGGTAATAGTGAGATAAAGAGTGAAAATAGCCGCATTATTTTTTCAAAAATGCGGCAGAGGGGTATTGATTGAAAATACCCGACTTAATCAGGGCTTCCTTAAAGGGAGCCTCTAAAAATTAGACCTCCAACGTAGATCGTTGGAGGTCGAGGCTTTTGCCGGTAGGGAGGGCACCTGCACTCACTTGTTGCAAGTTTTTGCTCTGTTTGGCTGATTATTCACCGGTTAACGCCTCATGATAGGCACGTTCTGAAACATCATTCCAGGCACCATGTTTTACCTGGAAGGCCTTGTAAGCATCATAAACCTTGGCAAATTGTGCATCACCTGCCGCTAGCTCTGCCAAGGTCTTGTGGGTCAGGGTTTTCAACT
The DNA here is from genome assembly GCA_022712945.1 of Gammaproteobacteria bacterium. Classification (GTDB taxonomy): domain Bacteria; phylum Pseudomonadota; class Gammaproteobacteria; order RBG-16-57-12; family RBG-16-57-12; genus JAFLJP01. The sequence goes on from JAFLJP010000068.1 coordinate 1,025, forward strand.
TGCGGGTCATCTCGCTTGGGAATGGCAGCATCTCGACCCCTTTCATTGCCTGAATCTCACTCAGCGCCTCTGCATTTAACGCTTCAAATCGGGTCAACATCCACAGGTCCGTAGCTTGTGCAGCCACTTCAACAATACGTTGTAGATCTTCGGGTAGTTTGTCCCATGCCACTTGGTTAACCACCAGTTCCAGGGTGGAACCGGGTTCATGCCAGCCGGGGTAGTAGTAATATTTGGCCGCTTTTGGCAGGCCGAGGCGTTTGTCGTGATAGGGGCCGACCCACTCGGTGGCATCAATCGCACCCCGTTCCAGTGCGGTGTACAACTCGCCACCGGCCATTAAGACCGCGTTGCCACCGGCTTCGGCAAACACTTTCCCACCCAGGCCGGGAATACGCATTTTCAGGCCATCAAGATCATCCACCGAATCGATTTTTTTATTAAACCAACCACCCATCTGCACACCGGTATTGCCCAGTGGAAAAGGAACTAGATTATGTGGCGCATAGATTTCACGCCACAGCTCCAGGCCACCGCCGCTATACAGCCAAGCGTTCATGCCCTGGGCATTTAGACCAAAGGGAACCGAGGTGAAAAATTGTGCTGCCGGTATTTTTCCTGCCCAGTAGTAGGCACCGGAGTGGCCCATCTCGACCGTGCCCTGTGAGACCGCATCAAACACTTGCAGCGGTGGAATCAGCTCACCACCTGCATAGGGTTTAATGGTCAGGCGACCATTCGACATCACCTTCACATGCTCGGCAAAGCGTTCGGTTCCTTCCTGAAAGACTGGAAAGTTGGGTGGCCATGAGGTGACCATGCGCCAGCGGAATTTCTCAATCGGGGCCTGCCCTTCTGCGGTTGTACCGCTCTCACCACCACCGCAGCCATTCAGGCTGACAGTCGTCATAATCAAGATCAGTAGAAGAGATAATCTTCTCATTGTGCCTATCCTTTTATTTTAAATTTTCTGTAGATTAGCGTAACCGGCGATCAGCCATTTACTGCCATGATCAAGGAACTCCACTTGAATGCGCGCCCCCTGACCACTGCCTTCATAATTCAGTACAACACCCTCACCAAATTTGGTGTGTGTCACCTGCTCACCCAGGCTGAACTCTGCGGCTTCATCTAATGAAGCACCGTAGCGCAGCCTGCTCGCAGGGGCTGTTACTTGACGACGCAGGCGCACCTCTTGCAGCAATTCATTGGGAATCTCTTTAAGGAAGCGTGAGGGTGCTGCTGGCTCCTCCTTACCGTGCAGGCGACGGGTCTCAGCGTAGCTAATGTAAAGCGCCTGCATGGCGCGGGTGATGCCTACGTAACAGAGGCGGCGCTCTTCTTCGATACCACCGGCATCTTTAAGCGACATTTTGTGGGGGAACAGCCCATCTTCAACCCCGCAGAGGAAGACCAGCGGAAACTCCAACCCTTTGGCGGAGTGCAGGGTCATCAGCTGTACACACTCATCTCCCGGATCACCTTGTCTGTCACCCGACTCCAGTGCGGCGAGGGAGAGAAAGGCGCTGAGCTGGCTCTCGTCTGACTCATCATCACTGAACTCAAATTCACGGGCGGCACTAACCAGCTCTTCCACATTATCAATCCGCTGCTGCCCTTTTTCACCCTTCTCTTTTTTGAAGTGTTCAATCAGGCCACTCTGCATAATGGCGTGATCAACCTGCTCGTGCAGTTCATTCAGTGGTTTCAGTGCCACATCCATCGCCTCAATCAGGTTGATAAACCCTTGCAGCGCATTGCGTGCCCGTGGGGTGAGCTGGCCATGTTCGAGAAAATCGGTAGCGGCAGCCCATAGCGTGAGGCTATTTTCACGGGCGTGATCTCGAATGTTACTGACCGCTTTTTCACCGATACCCCGAGTAGGAATATTGATAATGCGCTCAAAGGAGGCATCATCAAGGCGATTATTGGCCAGGCGCAGGTAGGCGAGTACATGTTTGATTTCAGCGCGATCAAAGAAGCGCAGGCCACCATAAACCCGGTAGGGGATCGCCGTTTGCAGCAGCGCCTCTTCCAGTACCCGGGATTGGGCGTTGGAGCGGTAAAGCAGGGCAATTTCGTCACGTCGCCCACCATCATCAATCCACTGTTGAATACGGCTGGCGATAAAACGCGCCTCATCAATCTCGTTGAAGGCGTTATAGAGCTTGATCGGCTCGCCCTCTTTGCCGGAGGTCCACAGCTCTTTACCAAGGCGCTCACTGTTATGGCTGATCAACGCATTGGCGGCGGCTAATATATTGCCGGTGGAGCGATAATTCTGTTCCAGGCGCACCAACGTGGTATTGCTGTAGTCGCGGCTTAGTTGCTGGATATTTTCTACTTTGGCACCGCGCCAGCCGTAGATCGACTGATCATCATCCCCCACTGCAAAAATCGGGTTGCCGCTGTTACAGAGCATACGCAGCCAGGCATATTGAATGGCATTGGTATCCTGAAACTCATCCACCAGCACATATTGAAAGCGTTGTTGGTAGTGCTCAAGAATGTGCGGGTTATCGCGCCACAGCTCGTGGGCACGTAGCAGCAGCTCGGCAAAATCCACCAGCCCGGCACGGCGGCAGAGATCTTCATAGAGCTGATAGACCTGGATGCACCCTTTCATATGATGATTACCGTGGTGCTCCAAGTGTTGCGGGCGCTGCCCTTCATCTTTACGGGCGCTGATAAACCACTGCATCTGCTTGGGCTGCCACTGAGAGTCATCAATGCCATTTTCACGAATCACCCGCTTAACTGCTCGCAGTTGATCGTCACTATCCAGAATCTGAAAATTTTGTGGCAGTCCGGCATCTTTCCAGTGGGTGCGTAACAGACGATGCGCTAGATTATGAAAGGTGCCAACCCACATGCCGGTTACCGGCACTCCCATCAGCTGCTCAATGCGCTGGCGCATCTCGGCTGAGGCTTTATTGGTAAAGGTCACCGCGAGAATGCTGAAGGGGGAGAGGCGCTCAACCTGAATCAGCCAAGCGATACGGTGCACCAAAACACGGGTTTTTCCACTACCGGCACCGGCCAGCACCATGGTATTGCCCATGGGGGCACAGACCGCTTCGCGCTGGGCATCATTCAAACCATCAATAATATGGGAAACGTCATCATTCATGGGGGCATGATACCAGAACTGCCCCTAAAATTAAGCGCCGGAATAAATGCCGATGCGATCTCAGGTGAGATGAAAGTCGGCAGAAAAATTACTTATTGTAATGGCTATCTACCCAGCAGCGTGGCAAAGACTCTCCCGAGGGGAAAACCAGCTCAGATTTGGCATACTGAGCGGGATCCTGCATCTCTTCACCACAGTGAAAACGGCCCGCCACCTCTGCTTTAAAAGGATCAAATAGCTCAGCCACATTGAGTATTTCAAGTAAGTCACTCGATTGATTGTGTTTAAGAAACATAACGCCCTCCTTTCATATTTTGATGAGTTATTCACCAATTAAGTATAGGCCACGCAATAGAAATCTGTTACGCCCAAAAGGGTCACCATTAAAATACATTTAATTTTTAGCGGTAATATCTCAAGCTTTGATAAATACCTGCCGAAAATAGGGATATAGACTTTAATTGATAGTGGTCATCACCATGAAAAAAATCATCTTCAGTACGTTACTCGCCCTCTCGTTGATTCCATTGCACTCCCTGGCCAGTGAAAACGCAGGATGGGACGCCTATTTAGGGGGTGATTACCAAGCAGCATACCAGCAGTGGCTGCCCATCGCACAGCAAGGTAATGCGGAAGTTCAGCATATGATGGGCTTTATGTATCTGGAGGGGCAAGGGGTTGAGCGTGATTTTGTACAAGCCAAACAGTGGTTTGAGAGTGCCGCTGCAAATGATTACATCGCTGCAAGATTTGCAATTGGTACCCTGTACGAAAATGGCCAGGGCGTCGCTATCGACAAAAAAGTTGCACTAAAATTCTACAAAGAAGCCGCACTGGCTGGTTTTATTCACGGGCAGTTTTATCTTGGCCTGCAATATACAAATGGCGACCTGGTTGAGCAAGATGAGTACCAGGCCTTCTCCTGGTTCCGACTGGCTGCGGACGCCGGTGACCCTGCCGCACAATATTACGTTGCCAGATTTTACCAGCAGGGAGTCGGTGTGGAACAAAGTATCGAATCGGCACTGGAGTGGTTTCAACAGGCGGCCAAGCAAAATTTGGCTGATGCTCAAATTGAACTAGGCAAGCTCTATTTTGAAGGCAATCAGGTGACACAAGACACGTTTCTTGCCATGGAGTGGTTCTTTAGAGCTGCGGCAAATGGTGATATTGAAGCACAATACACCCTGGGGAGACTCTATTCAGAAGGGTCTGAAAGTGGTGATATTTTGCGCAACCCCCACCTGGCCAATAAATGGTTGCGCCTTGCAGCGGATCAAGGTCATACACTTGCCCGAAATGAGCTGGAAAATCTCAAGCGTATTCAGGCAAATAACCGCAAAAAGTATCCACCACTGCTACCAAACAGCCTTTATAACCGTTATGGCTGATAGGGGTCGCAACACTACTCTCGGAGTTTGTGACGGATATCCATCAAAATCTGGCCGTAGCGATTGTCACCCCGTAAATCACGCCCACAGCCCCAGTAATAGTCATACTGGCTGTTTTCAACCAGCTTGTTGGTTTCCGTTGATAAAAGCTTATTCGCCGCATCTGAATGGGTTTTAAACATAGTATAGAGCGCGCGGGTCATCATCAGTTTTCTTATTTTCTTCCAATCTTTACGGATTTTTCGCTTGTTTTTATCGGCGATTTTATTCGCCTCCAATGCATCAGCTGCATTAATGATTTGATCACGCAATTCCCGCTCTTCAAACTTCATCCCCTGATAGTAGTGCTCAACACTCGGCCATGTTTCGCCATCTAATTCAAAGCGGTAAAGCGCGTAACTCGCCAGAGGGCTTTCGGTATCGCGACGGGAGAGATAGATGCTCTCTTCCGCATTGGCACTGTTTATCATGATCAAAACTCCTGAACCCATTAACCATTGGCGATTATAACCGATGCCCGCGATATTCGTTTCGCCATCTCTTATTTTGGGATGTAGAAGCTCTGAGCAAGCCACAAAAAAGGGGAACCCCACAACAGGGCTCCCCTTCTCTGCAAGAGCAAATTTTCTGACTCTTACGCCATCAGGTAAACGGTATCAAGCATCTTTGTGATAAGAGATGATCCGTTCAACTTCATTTTTAGAGCCTAAAATAACCGGTACACGCATGTGCAGACCCGTCGGTTGAATCTCCATGATCCGCTCACGACCGGTTGAACAGGCACCGCCGGCTTGCTCAACGATGAAGCCCATTGGGTTCGCTTCGTACATAATACGCAGCTTGCCACCTTGTGCACGCATCTTCTCATCCATCGGATACAAGAACACGCCACCACGGGTCAAAATACGGTAAACCTCGGCAACCATGGATGCTACCCAACGCATGTTGAAATTCTCACCACGTGGGCCTTCAGCACCTTGCAAGCACTCATCAACGTAGCGCTGTACCGGTGCTTCCCAGAAGCGCTGGTTGGAGGCATTGATGGCAAACTCGCGGGTATCCGCAGGAATCTGAATATCGGGCTGGGTGAGGATAAACTCACCAATGTTGCGATCCAGCGTAAAGCCGTGTGAACCGTTGCCCAGGGTAAGTACCAGCAGGGTAGACTGACCGTAAACCACCGCACCAGCTGCCACCTGAGTGGTACCGGGCTGCAGGAAGTCTTTATCGGTTGGGTTTTCAACACCTTCTGGTGAATTCAGGATCGAAAAGATGGTACCAACCGAGATGTTGACATCGATATTTGAAGAGCCATCCAGTGGGTCAAACAGCAGCATGTATTTGCCGCGTGGTGCATCAGAAGGGAGAGTGTAGGCAGTCTCTTCCTCTTCAGAGGCCATGCCGGATACATAACCTGAACGGTTATTGGCTTCGATCATCACGTCATTGGAGATGATATCCATTTTTTTCTGGTCTTCGCCCTGAACATTTTCAGAGCCAGCCATTCCCAGAATGCCCATCAAGGCACCTTGGCTCAGATCGTAAGATATCTGTTTACAAGCGGTCATTGTGTCGCTTAGCAGGCCAACCAGATCAGCGTCGATGTTGCCTTTACGCAGTTCGTCAGCCAGGTATTGTTTCAGACTAATAGCATTTGCCATAGGTTCTATCCCTTCAAAGATTTATAGAATCGCTTAAAAACGTGCCGACATTCTAACAGATATGAGGACTGTTTCGAAAACATCAGCAGCCTATTCTCCTAAACTCCCGATTTTACACCCCTAAAACTGCCAGTTAAGCTGCACACTCACAATGTCGACTCTGGCACTGTATTCACCGTTGAGATTATGTTCGAGAGTCGGAACACTGCTCTCAAAGGTGTGGTCAGAGTCGCTGTCATCAACAAACAGATGAGCGTAGCCGAGATCAAAACTCAACTGATCATCTATCTGGTAGCCGAAGCCAAAGGCCAACCAAAGGCGGTCGTTTCCGGGTATCCGGGGGGTACGATATTCACCATTAGGGATCGGGGTTTCATCGTAGGCGAGGCCACTGCGCAGTAACAAACGGGGGTTGAGTTGGTAGTTCAAACCAATGGCGTAGCGACTGCTATCTCCCCAGTTTTCGGTAGTTACCGAATCGGGTTGGCTAGAATCGTACTCAATGCGCAGCTCTTTAAAGCGGCTCCAGCGGGTATAGGTCCAATCAAACAGTAGCGTGAATTGATCAACTTGGTGACTGATACTGAAAGAGCTACTTTCCGGCAGGCTGACCGAACTACTCAAGGTGGTATCAACAAAGTTATTGGTGCTGGTAAGAAAATTAACGGCATTGGGCACAGTGAAGTCCGCATCACCCGAAACAGTATGCGTTATTTTGGAGCGGTAGGAGAAGCCAATATGGGTGCTTGGCTGTGGCTTGTAGAGCAGACCAAAGTTGTAGCCCCAACTGAAATCATCGGCATCAAGCTCTGCAAAACCATCCATCTCTTGTGGAGCAGATCCAACGCTTGTGCATGTGCCGGCAGGAATAGCACCACCAAGTTCCTGGGCCTGACAGATGGTACCAAAATCAATGGCACTGGTCAGTTCAACTTTAATATATTGACCACTGATACCGGCACCAAACGAGAGTTGCTCATTCATTTTCCAGGCCAGGCTGGGGTTGATATTGACACTCATGACGTTGGAATCGACCGCGTGGTAGCGACCGACCCAGTCATTGTCGTAGGAGGTCTCCATACCAAATGGCACATTAATGCCCAAGCCGAATACCATGCGATCATTAATCTCTGTGCTGTAATAGAGGTTGGGAATAATGGCATCCACGCCGTTATTACCGCCATTGCCACCCGAGAGGCTGCCGCCACTACTTGCTGGTGGTACTGGTGCTACCATTGAACCGTCATTGGTAAAGTCGCCCCGTGGTCGTACCCAGTGAAGTGCACCGGTCAGCTGCGTACCTTCAAGCTCAGTCATCCCCGCCGGGTTAAAGTAGATAGTGGAGCCATCTTCAGCGATAGCCGCAGCACCGGCGTAGGCATTGCCCATGCCGCTGGCCGAGTTTTCGATTAAGGCAAATCCCGCGCCATGGACAGCAAAACTAGACAATGACAGCACGCTGACAAGGGGGAGTAGTGTGAGTGATGAACGTCTCATAATGTCTCCTTTATGATGGATGTGGGTAAGGGTTTGGGGTTTCCATCGGCATCAATGGCAACATAAACCACCTCCGCCTGGGTAACTTTAGTACAGCTTAAGCTTCCTTGGTGATGACGTTGGCAGAAAACGTCAACGCTCACGGTGATCGAGGTTCGCCCTTGATCAATAATTTCGGCGTAACAGCTCACCAAATCTCCGATGAAAACCGGTTTTTGAAATTCAAATGAGGTGACGGCACGGGTAACAACCGGCCCACGGGCACGTATTTCAGCAGGAATGCTGCCGGCAATATCCACCTGTGACATCACCCAGCCGCCAAAAATATTCCCCAGTTTATTAGCCTCGGATGGCGCGGCAATGAGACGCAACTGGGGCATTTTTCCTTCTGGCAGGCCGTTGTCATCCATCTTAATGCCTCTGGTAGAGTTGCTCTATCTGTTCAGAAAACTGCTGCATCACCTTTTGGCGCTTGACCTTCAACGTCGGTGTTTGCAGGCCATTTTCGATGCTCCAAGGCTCTAGTGACAAGTGGATGCATCGAATTTGTGCATAACCCGGAAAGTGCGATAGCGCGTGGTTCAACTGATTCAAACAATGTTTATGTAACTGCTTGTTGCTGAGTATCTCCGGCTCATGGGGGTCGATACCGAGTTGGCCTGCAAGGTATTGCCAGGCATCATGCTCTAATACCAGCAGTGCGCTGAGATAGGGATGCCCTTCACCGATCACCACCGCCTGGGAGAAGAGCGGGTCAAGTGTGATTGCCCCCTCCATGTCACTAGGGGGAACTTTTTCACCATTTGCCAGCACCAAAATATCTTTAATTCGGCCAATAATGAAGAGATGACCCTGCTCATCAATACGGGCTTGATCACCGGTTTTCAGCCAACCGTCGTCAGTGAAGGTCGCCTTACTCGCCTGCTCATTTTTCCAGTAGCCCTGCATCACACTGGGGCTTCGGCTCTGTAGCTCATCATTTTCTGCGATACGCACCTCCACGTCGGGGAGCGGAATACCGATGCTACTGGGGATGTTGTCACTGGGCCGGTTAACCGAGATAACCGGGCTTGATTCGGTCAGGCCATAACCTTGATAGAGCGGTGTGCCAAGGCTGATAAAAAGTTGGGCGACATCACTATTCAAGGGAGCACCACCGCAAATTGCATACCGAACCCGACCACCCAGCTTAGCCAGAATTTTGCTGGCTACCAGCGATTGTAACAGCGGCCAAAGCAGCAGCCGGGGCGACCAGCCTTTTCGCCCTTGGCTGTGTTCAAAGCGCTGCCAGCCCACCTGTTGGGTGAGTTTAAAAAGTGTCTGTGCCAGACGGCTCTTTTTCTCCAGTTCGCTGTTTATTTTCTGGTAGACACGCTCATAAATACGCGGCACTGAGATTAACACCGTGGGTTTAATTGCTAGAAAGTCATCGGCAAGGTGCTGATTGCCACGGGAGTAAACCACTTCGGCACCCGCCATCATTGGCAACAGGTAGCCCCCGGTGCGTTCAAGCATGTGTGTGAGTGGCAGGAAGGAGAGAAAACGGTCATGTGCATTAATATCGCCACAGGAGAGCGCAGCCCAAGCGTTATGAATCATGTTGCGGTGGCTTAGCATAACCCCCTTTGGGTTCCCGGTGGTGCCGGAAGTGTAGACAATGCTGGCCAGGGTATCGGGATCAACCGGGTGGGTGATCAACTCACCACTGCGGCCAAACAGCCAGCTGACCAGAGAGATAAGCCGCGTATCATCCGGGTTATCCTCTTCATTAATACGCTGCACGCTGATGATACGCTGTAGCGCAGGGAGTGGCTGTGACAGCGATTGAAACGGTGCCCAGTGGTGGCGGTTTTGCACCAGTAGCAGCTTCGCTTCTGTCTGCTCTAAAATATAGGCCACATTATCGGGGCGATCATCGGCGAAAATCGGCACGGTAATCAACCCGAGCCCCAGTGCCGCTTGATCGAATACAATCCAGTTGCGACAGTTTTTCAACATAATGGCCACCCGGTCACCCGCCTGCAACCCTTCTGCCTGCAGCGCCTCTTGCCAGTGACCCACCTCAATCGCCATCTGCCGCCAATTGCTTTTTTGCCACGCCTGACTCGCCACATCGTACTGCTGGTAGGCAATTTTCTCTGGATTCATCTCTACCCGCAGGCGGAAAAGTTCCGAAACGGTGGGGGCGTGATCAGGCGGAATAGTCGCCGTTTCCATAGTTGAACTCCAACGGTAAACAGTGGTGTCATTAAAGCACACCGAAAATCAATTATTCTGAATGTATCAGAACTGATGCTTTAAAACACAGTGAAGTAACCCTGACCCTCAGACAAAAATGCGAGGTGATATGCAATCCGCCTGTTTTTTTGATCAAAAACACCCATAATAAATTAACTAAAAAAATAATGAATTATTATCCATATTGATAAACGATGGTTAATTCTGTCGCTATCAGGGAGCGTATTGTGAAACACAATAACAATGAAGTTGTTATGGTCATTTTTTTTATTGGGTTATTGAGCGCCTGTGGAACAGAGAATAGACCACCCACCACAGCGCAGCCGCTGCCAATTGAACAAACCGACCCAAGCAGTGAAGCGCAATTTGAATACCTGCTTCAATTTAACGGTGGCCGCTACGTGGCAGAGCCTGCACTCAATGAATACCTCACCGCCATCGGTGGTCGCCTGGCTCGCCTTGCTGGTTATGAGGTACTGAAAAATCAATTTGCTGTGGTCAATAGCCACAGAGTAGATGTCTGGGTCAGCTCTGAAGGGCGGGTTGCCATCACCTTGGGCATGTTAACAACCCTGAGCAATGAGGCTGAACTGGCGGCGCTACTCGGACACCTGTTGGCCCATGCCGCACAACAACACAGTGCCACAGCCATCGCACGCGGCATCACCATCACCCCTGAGCTACTGGCAAAAAAAGCAGAACACCCCTACGCCCAATATATTGTTGGTGCAGGGCTGCCGGTGCTGGCACAACAGACCATTCGCTACAACCCGGTGACAGAGCAGAAGGCAGACTATGCGGCAATCACCACCATGATAAAAGCGGGTTATGACCCACAAGCAGCGGTTAATTTACAGCTCAAGAAATCGACTGATGGAGCGGGAAAATCTCACCACCTGAATCACTACTACCCGCCGAACCGAGAGCGTTTAGTTACCAATCGCCAGCACGCCCACAATCACCCCGCCGGATTGACGATGGCGGAGCGCTCTTATCAGGGTGCACTTGAGAAGCTTTTACAATATGAAAAGGCGTATCAACAGCAGCCACAACTACAGCAACTGCTCGATCAGGGTAAGGCCGAAGCAGCCTATGCACTGGCACAGGAATTGATAATAGCGGCACCCGATGAAGGGCGTTTTTATGCCTTAAAAGGCGATGCACTGCAACAGATGGGGAAAATAACAGATGCTATAGCAGCCTATAATCAAGCTCTGGAACACGACCCCCGCTACTTTGCCTACCATCTTCGTTTAGCCGAGCTGCACATGGTGCGACAAGATGCCGTTGCAGCCCAGGCTGCACTCCGCAACAGCATTCAGCAACTACCAACCGCCAAGGGGTATTTATGGCTGGCACAGCTGGCAGAGCAGCGGGGGGAGTTGATACAAGCGCACGAATATTATCAGCGTGCCGCACGCTCAAATACTCCACTGGGGCAAGCAGCGGAAAAGGAAAATCAGCGAATTGATTTTGCGAAAAACCCCAATCGCTACATCCACATCAAACATCAACGGGTAGAGAGTAATAAACTGAGGTTGTTTGTCACCAATACCAACCCATACCCGGTACAGATAGAGACTCTGTTGCTTAACACCGACCAAACATACCGCATTCGCCTGGATCAAAAAATACCAGCACAAAGCAGCATCAGTAGCACCGTAACGATTAGTGATCTGGGAAACATAGAGCGCATTACCGTCGACAGAGCGACATTGCTACCGTAGCCAACAAGTTAAAGAAGAGAGAGGGCCTCACCTTAAATATTAAGAGAGACCTTTGCACGATTCATTTTTTCCTTGCTGGAATGAAAACTATCTTTCGTACAAAGGTCTCTAAGAAAGTTTCTCATTAATGCGAAAAGCTAAACTACGATGTGTAAATGCCCCATTGTGCTTTCCCTCGCCACAATTTTCATTCCCAGACATCCTCCTGTCTGAATATTTTATAAAACCCCACATATTTAGACTGAGTCTATAGCTGTGACTCGAATCACAATAAAGCCGGTAATTTAGGCTTATACCTATCGCTATCTGGTCGTGTTACCACGTCGGATTGAACCGCACACAGGAGTCTGGCTAATAAACCAACATCTTGTGGGTATAAAAAATCACTAAAAGTATGAGGAAGGATATTATGAAAAACAGATGGATATTAGTCGCATGTGCAGGCACATTGTTTTCCACCGTTGCATTGGCTGAGGAGATGGGAAGTGAACAAAAGTCATTTGCCGATCTGGATGCTGACCGCAGTGGTACTCTTAGCGTTGAAGAAGCCACCGAAAATCGGCAATTGACTCAAGAGTGGGTAAATCTTGATACGAACAGTGACGGCTTGCTGGAAGAGGCTGAGTTTTCCCGTTTTAATATGACAGAAGTGTCCGAGTAAATACTAAACGGTTAATATCAGCACTAGCAGTGCTCTGGTGCTGATATATTTGAGACCTTGCCTTATTTTTCCTCACAATGATTAATCATACACTCCGGCCTCACCCTCTGGCCGCGTCTTGAAACGCTTGTAATGCCAAAGATATTGCTCAGGCGCTTGACGTATTAGCGATTCAACCTGCTGATTCATATAGACAACTGAATTTTCACCATAAATCTCATCACTCGCGGGTATAAAGTGCAGGTGATAGCCCTGCCCCTTAGATAGTCGTTCCGCATAGGTGAAGATCACCTTGGCCTTACTTTTGATTGCCAGCTTGGAAACCAGGGCCATGGTGTTAGCCTGCACACCAAAAAAGGGGGCAAACAGGCCGTTGCCTTGACCGGGGTCTTGATCAGGCAGTATGCCGGTTGCCTCCCCTTTACGCAGTGCCTGCAGGATTGCTCTCACGCCCCGAGCATCCGTTGCCGCAAGCCGGGTTCCATTGCGGGTGCGCGCTGCTCTTATCAACGGGTCAAGCGGTGCCATTTTTGGTGGCCGATAGAGGCAGAGCATCGGGTAGTAGAGGCCAATCAGCTCCCAGCAACCTAAATGTGGGGCGACAAAGATAATACCTTGCTGCTGTTGGTTAGCCTGTTCAATATATTCACCACCACTCACCTGCTTTACCCGCTGCAAGATCTTCTCTGCGGGCCACAACCAGAGCGCACCAAGCTCGGTAATATTTTTACCACTTTCAAGCAGACTTGCCTTGGCAAGTCGGGTCTGTGAGCGCTTGTCCATTTCAGTAAAACAGAGCGCGATGTTGGTTAATGCAACAGAGCGGCTGCGGGTTGAACCGTGCCACAAAAACAGCCCAAACAGATGACCAATTGCATGGGCTGCACGCAGCGGCAATAGTGCCAGGGCATGTAACAGCAATTTGATTAAAAAAACCTTAATGGGGATGTTTTTGCGGCTCATCTTGTCGGTATTTAGCAGAATATTGCTTGGATCATGCCTTTTCGCCGTTAAATCGTCAAATAATCGCTCACGGCACTAGGAACAATCTGTCCACTTACTGTACAATCCGCGCCATTCAATTAATCATCGAGTTTAGTACAGTGATCGAGAATCTACGTAATATTGCCATCATTGCCCACGTTGACCATGGCAAAACGACCCTGGTTGACCAACTTCTTAAGCAGTCTGACACGCTGGATGAGCGCACTCAGCTGGAAGAACGTGCCATGGACTCTAACGATCAAGAGCGTGAGCGCGGTATTACCATTCTGGCCAAACCGACGGCAATCAAGTGGGGCAAGTACCACATCAATATCGTAGATACTCCCGGACATGCCGACTTCGGTGGTGAAGTAGAGCGGGTACTGTCGATGGTTGATTCTGTATTACTACTGGTTGATTCAGTAGAAGGCCCGATGCCACAAACCCGCTTTGTAACCCAAAAAGCGCTGGACCGTGGTTTGAAACCGATTGTTGTTATCAATAAAATTGACCGCCCTGGTGCACGTGCTCAGTGGGTGCTGGATCAAACTTTCGATCTATTCGACCACCTGGGTGCTACTGATGAGCAGCTGGACTTCCCGGTTGTCTACGCGTCAGGCCTAAATGGTTTTGCCGGTCTGGAAGATACGGTTCGTGATGGCGACCTAACCCCGATGCTACAAACGATCGTTGATAAGGTACACCCACCCCAAGTTGAAATTGAAGACCCCTTCCAGCTGCAGGTTTCTCAGCTTGATTACAACAGCTATGTCGGTGTTATTGGTATTGGCCGTATCGCACGTGGTCGTGTTAAGACCAATACTCAGGTAACGGTGGTTGGCCCTGACGGTGAGCGTCGCAATGCTCGCATCCTTAAATTAATGGGATTCATGGGGCTAGAACGTATTGAGGTTGAAGAGGCACAAGCAGGTGACATCATTTGCTTCACCGGTATTGAGGGGCTAAACATCTCAGATACTTTATGTGATCCAGCCGCGGTTGAGGCACTCGCCCCCCTCAGCATTGATGAGCCCACGCTGAGTATGACCTTCCAAGTCAACAACTCACCATTCGCGGGTCAAGATGGCAAATTTGTCACCTCACGTCAAATTAGAGAACGTCTTGACCAAGAGTTGATTCACAACGTAGCACTGCGTGTGGAAGAGACTGAAAATGCCAACCAGTTCCGCGTCTCAGGTCGTGGTGAGCTTCACCTGTCAGTTTTGATTGAAACCATGCGTCGTGAAGGTTTTGAAATGGGTGTTTCTCGCCCCGAAGTCATCTTCCGCGAAATTGATGGCAAGAAGCAAGAGCCCTACGAGCAGCTGACTGTCGATATTGAAGAGCAGCACCAAGGCACTGTAATGGAGAAGCTGGGCAGCCGTGGTGGCGAGATGAGCAACATGGAGCTAGACGGTAAGGGCCGTGTTCGTATCGACTTTATCATTCCATCTCGTGGCCTGATTGGCTTCCGTACTGAGTTCCTCACGGCAACCCAAGGTACCGGCTTGATGTTCAGTGTTTACGATCACTACGGCCCACTGAAGAAGGGCGAATACGGCAACCGTATGAATGGTGTGTTGATTGCTAACGCAGCTGGTAAGGCGCTGACTAACGCGCTGTTCTTCCTGCAAGCGCGTGGCAGCCTGTTAATTGGTCACGGCACGGAAGTTTATGAAGGGATGATTATCGGTATTCATAGCCGTACCAACGATCTGGTGGTGAATGCACTTAAAGGCAAGCAGTTAACGAATGTTCGTGCTTCTGGTACAGATGAAGCTCAATCACTGGTCACGCCAATCACTCATACTCTTGAGCAAGCATTAGAGTTTATCGATGAAGATGAGCTGGTTGAAGTGACACCTAACCACATTCGCCCGCGTAAAAAACTGCTGACAGAAAATGAGCGTAAACGCGCCGGTCGTTCAGGTAAATAAACGCGACAGATAAAAAACACCCAGGTGCTGTTACCGGCCTTGGTGTTTTTTTATGCCTGTCGATTACCCAATAACGGTAGATAGAGATGATTGGACTATTGCAGCGAGTCACTCAAGCAAACGTCGTCGTTAATGGCGATGTGGTTGGAGAGATCGGCCACGGTCTACTCGTACTGCTGGGGATCGAGAGAGGGGATGACGAAGCAAAGGCGGATCGACTGCTACAACGCCTATTGGGTTATCGGGTATTTGAAGATCACGTTGGAAAAATGAACCTGAGCCTGCAACAGATTGAGGGTGAGCTATTGATCGTACCCCAGTTCACGCTGCCTGCCGATACCCGCAAAGGCACCCGCCCCAGCTTCACACCCGCCGCCGCCCCCGATGAAGGTGAGCGACTCTACAACTATTTTATTCAACAAGCCCAACACCACCATTCCGGTGTTGCGACTGGTCAGTTTGGAGCGAATATGCAGGTTTCACTCACCAACAGTGGCCCGGTCACTTTTTGGTTACAAACGTGATTACTGCTTTTAACTTGGTTTTATCGCGTCATCCATTTGCACTCACTGCCTATCTATGAGAAAAAGTAGCATGGCTACTTACGTAATTGGCGATATTCAAGGGTGTTTTGATGAGCTTCACGCACTGCTCTCTCTGGTAAACTACGATGATCAACACGACACCTTGTGGTTCTGTGGCGACTTGGTTAACCGTGGCCCTAAATCTCTTGAGGTGCTTCGCTTTGTACGTTCATTAGGCGATAGAGCCATCACCGTACTTGGCAACCATGACCTTCACCTGCTGGCACGTTATTATCAAGGAAAAATACCTGCCCCAGACAACTCGCTCTACCCCATTTTTCAAGCAAAAGATCTTAAAAAACTGATGAAATGGCTTAGACATCAACCCCTGGCACACTATGATAAAAAGCATAACATGTTGATGGTACATGCGGGCCTTGCCCCCCAATGGGATCTCACCACCACCCTGAACTGTGCCGCAGAATTGAGCAATGCAATAAAGAGTCACGGGTATACGCTTTTTTTTGATAACATGTACGGCGATAAACCCGACAGATGGTCTGAAAAACTCACCGGCTGGGATCGACTCCGTTTTATCGCCAATACATTAACCCGATTGCGCTACTGCGATAGTGAAGGGCGTTATCAAATGAAACCAAAAGGTGCGCCGGGCACACAACCACCCGGGGTGATGCCCTGGTTTGAGCATCCCGCACGCAATAATCTGAATTTCACCACGTTATTTGGCCACTGGTCTACACTGGGAATACATCAGAGCAACCATGTTATTTCGTTAGATAGTGGTTGTTTATGGGGCGGTAGCCTGACAGCCTTTCGTATTGAAGATCGGGAGTTTTTCAGCCTGCCCTGCACGCAGCGAGCGTTACAAAAATAAGGTACCTATGAGGATCATATGTCTGAATATTCAGCAGATAAGATAATCGAGTCAATTGCCCATGTCACCACCCAGGCTGACCGAGAGCTGCTTGAAGCCAGTTTAATGAGCACGCTTTTTGAGCTATTGAAGCTCAAAAGTATTTCGCTCTATAAAATCATTTCAGAATATGATGAAAAGTGTTGCCTCATCACCACAGACATCACCGATGGTAAATTAACTTTTCACGACCCCTGTGAACCCACCTCGCAATTTCTTATCCACCAAATTACCGGCCTCAGCCAATGTATTGAGAAAGAACAGCCCGTATTCATCGAAGATGGGAGGAGAGGGGGGGAGACCTACGCCTATCCACTGATCAATCGCAGTGGTGCCATTATCAGCGCTTTTATCATTTGTGGCGAGACGTTATCTGACTGCGAAAATAAGAAGCTGCTCACGGGATATTTCCAGATTTACCGCAACTACGCCTGCCTGCTGGATGATAGTGAACATGACACCCTGACCGGCCTGCTGAATCGCCGAACGTTTGACCGCGATCTTGAACGTGTTTTAGCGGGTTGGAAACGACCCAGCGACCAGAATGCCTTAGGTAACCACCAGCAGCCCCGGCGGCGCTACTGTGATGAAAAGCATGTCAATAACTGGCTTGCAGTCATTGATATTGATTTTTTCAAAAAAATTAATGACCAGTATGGTCACCTTTATGGTGATGAGGTGTTGCTGTTACTAGCCAACATCATGCGCAAAGCGTTCCGCTGCTACGACAAACTGTTTCGATTTGGTGGAGAGGAGTTTGTGGTGCTGCTTCGCTCAACAAGCCAGAAGGGGGCCGCCGCTGCGCTGGAACGTTTTCGTGCAACCATGGAGAGCTACGATTTCCCACAAATTGGTTCAGTCACCGTCAGTATTGGCTACGTTGAAATTGCAGATCAGGGTATCGCTGCTGTGATATTAGGTCATGCTGATAATGCACTTTACTATGCCAAAAACCATGGGCGCAATCGTGTCTGTTTTCATGCCGATCTTATTGAACAAGGTGAATTAACCATTGATGAACCTAAAATTATTGAATCGGATATAGAGCTGTTTTGATTTCGGCTGATGGCGTATCAGGGTAAGCGCCGCTGAATTGGCAGTGCGACTCTAATCAGTGATCTAAACAGTACATAGGCCATTTTTTTAAAACGCCCCGATAGGATGTGTAGTTTGGGCATCGCCTGATACATCATTTGCAGCACGGCATCGGCAAGTACGTGGGCACAGATGCCATTTTTACGGTCGCTAAAGTCATCACGCATGACATCAAAGATCATCACTAATCGTCGTTCATTGGTATTGTTCCAAGCACCATGACTGCGGGCATCGCAGAACAGTAGTACTTTGCCATTCTCCCACGCTTTGATGTCTTGGCCTACCTGAAAGCCGCAGTCGGGGGTGGATGAGGGTATGTTTAGCCCCAAATGACCCCGGATAACGGCATCGGTATCGCCCTGATGGGGGTTGATGTTGGAGTTTGGCTCCAAAATACTGAGTGAGGCGGATGTAATATGGGGGATTTTTGCCAAAATTTTCATGGTTTCTGGGCAGCGCCGACAGTTTTTATGTACTTTAAATTGCCAAAAATATAAACCCATGGTTTTCCAATGATTGGGCGGAAAGGCCATGGATTTGTTGATGTAGTAGGGTTGTAGCCGCTTGGGGTCTGCCGCTACTAGTGCGGTTAGTTCATCATGAATCACCTGCCAATTATCTTCGAGTGTTTTCACCCACGGGAACTGTTCGGTATCATAAAAGGTGGGTTCACTGCCGTTGTAGCGACCACCGAAGATGTTGTACCAAGGTTCAAGTTGTCTTTTCATTGAACGCTCCTGTTCTGTTGATCCAGTTCATTTTTAATGGCACCCAGTAGTGCGACTGGGTTTTCTTTGATCACATGGTGGTTTCCATCGTGCAGGGTAAAGCTGAAGTGGTCATCACTTAGCGCTATCCACCGTTGTAGACGTGCCTTGTGGGTAACGCTGTCGGCCTTGCCACCCACAATATGCAGTGGGCAGGCGATGGTTTGCAGTGTCGATTGATAGGTTTCCAGCAGTGTGATGTCGGCTCGAAGGGTGGGCAGTATTGATTCAATGGCTGCTTTTTGCCCCTCTTTAAGCTGTTGATGGTCGTAACGATCAATCACCGACTGCATAAAGGCATCATCATCTAACTGATGAATATCCCCCTCCTGATGTTCATGGGGAGAGTCACAGCCCGATAACACCACAAAAGTGGGCTGTGGCTTGCCTTGGGCTTGCAGGGTAACCGTCACTTCATAAGCGATCAATGCACCTAAACTATGTCCGACAAAAGCGAAGGGGTGGTTAAGGTCTAACTGTGAAATGATCTGTTCAACCATGGTTTCCATACGGTTGATGGCGGCACTATCGCTATGCTCTTCTCGTCCGGGATATTGGATTGCACTTAATTGGATGTTAGGCAATTTTCCTTTCCAGCCCTCATAAACAGAGGCCCCAGAACCTGCATAGGGGAAGCAATATAGTTGTAGTCCAGAGCCACTATCATCAATATTTTTGAGCCAGTGCTGCTCCACAGGGGTGGGCTGTTCACTCGCGGTATTGCGGCTGGGTGCTTCACCACTAATTTGCTGATAGATAAAACCTCGCACCTCTTTAATGGTGGGGTAGTTGTAGGCGAGTGTGGTGGGTATTTTTAAGCCCAGATATTGCTCTATTTGTGCGGCAAAGGAGATCGCCATTAAGGAGTCCATACCTAAGAAGTTGAAGCGGTGGTTTTCATCTAAGGTATCGATGGAGTCGATGAGCATCACCGCAGAGAGTTGATTGCGAATAATGCGATCAATCATTGCCAGCGCCTCTTCTTGAGGCATACTGGCAATCTCTGCCACGCTGTCGCTGCTACCACTCATCTCTTCTGAGGGGCTTTCTGCCTCCACATTGGCAAAGAGTGAGGGGGCTAATGAGAAGTCGATAAAGGCTTTAAAACGCGGCCAATCGATACCACCCACCATCGCTTGCGGGGTGTTAAGGCTGAGCAGTTGCCCCATGCCTCTGAGTGCCGTGTTAGGTGCCATCAGCTGAAAGCCCAATTTCTCCAATACCGGCTTCTCCGATTCATTGGCACTCATGCCCACCTCATCCCACGGCCCCCAATCGAGTGAGAGTGCCGGTAAGCCTTTACCACAACGGTAGTTAGCCAGCGCATCAAGAAAGTGATTGGCCGCCGTGTAGTGAGCCAGCTCGACGGAACCCCACAAGGCGGAGACAGATGAATAGAGGATAAAACAGTCTAGGTCAGTTTTTTCACTGAGAGTATGCAGTGCCCATGCCGCTGAGATGTTGGTTTGCAGGGTCTGTTGCATTTTTTGTGTATCTAGCTCAGCGATTTTGCCAAACCAGTTAACGCCCGCGGCATGAATGATGCCACGCAGAGGTTTATTCAGCGATGTCAGCAGATGCTCTAGCGCCGCAGTATCACGAATATCAACACTCTCCACAGCGATGTTAACACCCTCTTTCTCCATCGCCATGATCTGTTCTACTTTGCTGTAGTGCGGATCATTACGCCCCAACGCTTGCCATTGGCTACGGGGAGGAAGCGCGCGGCGACTGAGCAGATGAATCTCTTTAATGCCTTGCTCTATCAACCATTGGCACGATTTAAGGCCAAGCCCACCCAGCCCACCGGTAATCAAGTAGACTCCATCATCACGTAGCTTTAGCGGTTTGGCAGCGGAGGCATCAAGTGGCGCTAGTTGGGCAACATATGATTGATTATCACGTATCGCCACCGCTTTCTCTTGTTGAGGTAGGCAGAGTTGAGCCATTAAGGTTTTGTTGGCCATGCTCATGCCTGCTTGAATATCGATGATGCCTCCCCGTAGCTGTGGCTGCTCTAAATATAGGGTTCGAGCAAACCCCCAAACGGGTGCCTGTGCAATCTGCAAATCGGCAGGGTTATCATCAGCAACGCTTTGCGCCCCTTCGGTCAATATCCACAGTGGTAGTGTCTCTCCAGTATCGATAATCGCCTGCACCACATGGGTAAGATCGACTGGGCCGTGATCCTTTTGGTCGTGGTTAAGGGAGTTAACGGTGGTTGTTTCATTGGCCTCACAGGCCAAGGCATTGCAATACAATACGCGCCAGTTGTTATCACCTACCCGCGCTAGGGTGTTGAGTATGTGGCTAAATGCTTTGAGATAGCTCTTTCGGCTAACCTGTGGGGAGAGGGTATAAACCTGCCCTTGCTGAGTTTTTAACTCTTTTTCAATACCTGAAACTTGCGGTAAATCACCACCAATAATAATCCAGTTGCAGCTTTCACCCTGTGTTGATGTGTCGGTATTGATGGGACTGGCTCGCCACTGCACTTGGTAGAGTGGTGCATCACCATTGGTTTGAGATGAAACATCAGAGGCGAATGCGGATAGTTTGTCCCAGCTAGCGCCTTTGATCCAGTAACGCTTGCGATTAAATTGTTGTGCCGGCACCTCAACTCGATGCTCGCTTTCAGCCGCATAAAAACCATTCCAATTAATCGGGTAACCGTGGCAGTAGAGTTTGCTCATGCTATCGAGCAGGGTGGCGGTTTCCGTGCGACCTGCTTTGGGGCGGCTAATAGAGCGGAGTAATAAGCTGTTTTTAATCTCTAACGTTTCACTAAGCAGTGCCATTGAGGTGGCACCTGGGCCAATTTCAATCAACGTGGCAGGCTCCCCCATCGCTCGAACAGCTGGCTCAAACAGTACCGTTTGTTGTAAATGCCGCCCCCAATATTCAGCATGGGGGGCCGTTTTTTGCAGTGTGCCGGTGACGGTCGAAATCCAAGGAATAGTGGGTGCGCTGTAACTTATTTTTGCAGCGTGTGCGACAAATTCATTAACAATTTCAGCCATTACGGGTGAGTGAAATGCACGATTGGTGCGTAATTTTTTGGCAACTATATCCTGCTCTTCAGCCAATATTAGTGCCTGTTCAATTTGAGCAACACTGCCTGAGACCACGGTATTATTGGGGCTATTTTGCGCGGCAATCGCCAACGCCGGTAGTAGCTGCTCAGCGGTTTCTCGGCTGCATGAGAGTGAGAGCATTGCCCCCTCTGCGACCGACTCGACTAACTGCCCCCGCCAGTAAAGTAGTTGCAGCGCATCGGCCATGCTCATGCAGCCAGCGTTTACGGCGAGTGCAAATTCCCCCACGCTATGGCCAACCATCACTTGTGGCTGAATACCCAGCGAGTACCACAGTTGGCATAAGCTGTGTTGAACCGCGAATAGGTGACACTGATAACTGCTAGCATCCTGCGGTGCATCTTCAAGGCACTCAAACAGTTGTTGCTTAAATGTCTGTGCTGATTGGCTTTGGCTCAAACCATCATAAACCTCACAACAGCGATCAAAAGCGATCTTAAATGAGGTAAAGCGGTTATAGAGTGCTTGCCCCATTTTATGATAATTCTGCCCTTGTCCGGTAAAGAGAAATGCCGGCTGTGCTGGGTGGTTTGTAGCCGTGTTGGGCTTAAAGCGGGTGAACTGTTCTAGCTCACGAATCAGAGCCTCGCTAGATTTAGCCACGGTGGCATAACGCGCAGGGAAATCTGAACGATGACAAGCTTGGGTGTAACAGATTGAGTTGAGCGATGCATCGCTGGCAGTAGGCAACCATTGCAAATAAGCGTCCGCCTGTTTAAGCAGTGCGGCTGAGTTAGTTGCAGAGAGGGTAAAGAGTGCCAGATCACTACTGACAACCTCTGGGGTTATCATTTGTGGTGCTGGGGCTTGCTCAATCACCATATGTGCCAATGCACCACCAAAACCAAAAGAGCTGAGTGCGGCCATACGACGGCCTTGGCTCTGCCAGGGGGTTAACTGTTGTGGAATGCTCAAACGAGAGCCTTCTAAATGGATCGCGGGATTGAGCTGCTGTAGGTGAAGTTGTGGCGGTATTTGCTGGTGGCGAAGCATCAATAAAATTTTAATTACACTGGCAATGCCCGCCCCCGCTTCCAGATGACCAATGCTCGCTTTAACCGAGCCTATGTGACACGCCGCATCACCATCGCCATAAATCTCCCGCAGTTTATTGATCTCAATCGGGTCACCGGCTGAGGTGCCGGTACCGTGGGCTTCTAGGTAGGTGATGTCACTTGGGTTTATTTTGCCCTTGCTCAAACAGCGTTGAACCAGTTGTGCTTGGGCATCGCTGTTAGGGTGAGTAATGCCACTGCTGTGACCATCTTGCCCTAGGGCGCTGGCACTAATGAAACCCAGTACCTCATCACCATCTCGTAGGGCATCAGATTTACGCTTAAGCATTACCAACGCACACCCTTCAGCGCGCACATAACCATCCGCTCGGCTATCAAAGGTTTTGCAGCGTCCATCGGGTGCCATCATGCCAAATTGTGATAATGAGATGGTCGGCCCGGGTGAGATCAGCGCATTAACACCGCCCGCTATCGCTTGGCGACACTCACCATTTCTCACACTTTGTGCTGCAAGATGTAGTGCGGTGAGTGACGATGAGCAGGCGGTATCAATCGCCATGCTTGGCCCTTTAAGGTCAAACAGATAAGAGAGCCGGTTTGCCGCAATGCTGTTGGCGTTACCTAGCCCCGAATAAGCATTAAAGCTCTCCATACCGGGGGTTAGTTTTATCTTCATATAGAGATAGTCATTGGTGGAGATACCGACAAAAACCCCGGTATCGGAGCCTTTAAGGTCCTCCCGTGTCTGGCCTGCATCTTCAAACAGTCGCCAGCTGGTCTCTAGTAGCATCCGTTGTTGCGGGTCTATCTCTACCGCCTCGGCGGGCGATATACCAAAAAACTGCGGATCAAATTGATCAACACCATCAACAAAGCCAGCCCAGCGAGTATTGGTTTTCCCCGGTGTGGCCGGTTGAGGATTATAAAATTTATCGTTATCCCAGCGTTTTTTGGGCACTTCACTAATGCCATCTTGCCCTTCACTCAGCAGTGTCCAAAACTGCTCTGGGGTATCGCAACCCGCCGGAAAACGACAAGCCATGGCAACAATGGCGATGGGTTCATCAAAAGAGTCCGTTTCGTTCATCATCGTGGCGGGGCTACTTTGGGCATGAACAATCACTTTCAGCTGATTTGACTGATATTTTTCTAAGCAGCTGAGGCGGGATATTTTATGGTTTAAAGTACGCGGTAAGGTGCCGCTGGCGATCAATATCACGGCTTGTGGCGTAATACCGTGCTCATCGGTAAGAATGGCGCTAATTTGCTGTTTAAGTGCCTGTGCCGCCGCGGGTTTGATATGTCGAGCAGCCTCTTGAATCACCACCAGCTGTTCACCTTCATTATCACATGGGGCGATACAGACCGTTTCACCATGGTGCTGGCCTAGTCGTGCTTGTACGCTATATTCCAGATCTTCTGCATGGTGGTTAACACCCCGCATAATCAAGGTATCGTTATCTCGCCCCGTTAAATAGAGCCGGTTATTTTTGATAAAACCGAGATCACCGGTTTTAAAGTAGCGCTCACCATCAACCGTGCAGCACGACTCCATATTATCGGGCCAGTAGCACTCGGCTACCGCATCACCACTCACCACGACGTGATTGCCATCGATAATCTTAATCGGCACTTGTTGATTAATTGGGTAGCCCAATAGCTGGCGCTTGGCGGCTCGTTCATTGGGGGCATATTCAATAATACTATCCAGCATCTCGGGTAGTCGCTCACCACCACCCGCCGCAAGCAGTGTCGCCTCTGCTAATCCATATACCGGCACAAAAGAGGATGCCACAAAACCATTTTCAGCAAACTTATCAGTAAAGGCATTTAAGATCGGCACTGAGACAAATTCAGACCCCACATAGACCGATTTCATGCTGCTTAAATCATAAGCGCTATGTTTGATTTTTTTAATGCAGTGCTCAAATGCAAAGGTGGGGGCGGCACAGGCATTTGCCTGATAATCATTAATCGCTTTAAACCAGCGATCAGGTTCACTCAAAAAGGCGGCGGGTGGCATCAATACCGCCCTACCACGCTCATACAGTGCGGTGAGTAAATGCCCCACAAGCCCCATGTCATGGTACATCGGCAACCAGCCCACAATACACAACGCCTCTGGATGGTCATAGATGCTCGACATTGTCGCCAAGCTGGCTATCACATTACCGTGGGTTAATCTCACCCCTTTTGGTTGTGCGGTGGAGCCAGAGGTAAATTGCACATAGGCGGTATCATTGGGGCTGATGGCTAGTGGCTTAAATGGCTCTGCATTTAGCTCACCTTGTAGCTGCTCAATGCTAAGTGGCTGACCTGTCAGATTAGGCATTGTTGCTAAAGCGCTGACAACAGACTCATCGGTTACAATTAATGCCGCACCCGCCACCTGTGCAATGTTGGCAACACGCGCTAAACCTCTCTTATCTAACTTGCCACGGGGTGCGGGCACCGGCACCGCAATTAACCCGGCCAATAAACAGCCTAGAAAGAGCACCACAAAGTCGGCATTACTCTCTAGTGCAATTAATACCACTTGTCGTGCATCCAGATGCTGCTGTAGTACAGCAGCGTGGGCACGGCTGTGCGCTTCCAACGCTTGATAGCTAAGGCTAAGCGTCTGCTCAGCAGATATATCCAAAAAGGTTAATGCGATCTGTTGCGATTTTTCATCGGGATAATGGCAAATAAGGTCAATCAATGTGGCTTGGGTCGTCTGCTTAGCATCAGTCGTGACAACAGATAAGGTCATAAATAAGCCTTTATTATATTTTTCTTATAAATAGGATTTTTAATATCAAGGAAGTTAGCCAGCCAGCGGCGTTGAGGTTCAGCCGCGGCGTTCATTAATTGCAGTGCGGCAAAGGGTAGGCTACTGCGGAATGTCGATTTAATTTGGGGTCTTAAACGTAAGTAATTTTTAAGATAACAGCGGGCAAAATAGTGAATATAGTGTCGCTCCCAGTAACGTGTAGCACTGTTTGCCCAGGCATCACGCATCAACTTTAACCAACAACTGGCAACATCCACACTGGCATCCCCTCTGGTGACGCAGTTCCAATCAATAATCGTGCTATTCCCTTGTTTGCCTAGCAAAACATTACGCAGGGTAAAATCGTTATGACACACTTCGTTTTTTGAATCGAAACGCGCCATCTGTACCATTAACTGTTCACGTATATCATTAGAGATGAGTGAGGATTGCTCCACCAACCGCACTATGTCCTCTCGCTGACTGGGAAATCTTTTAGGCGCAGATTGCCCGTGCAGCTGTGCATGAACATGGGAAAAGCAACGGGAAAAATAGTGTATTCGCCAAGGCGCTCTACGTAACCAGAACTCAAGGCACTGACCATCAACCCGCTCATAGATCAATGCTTGGCGGCCTTCTATGGTTAAATCATCCACTACCACTAAATCGGTTAAACCTGCCTGTTGTGCATGCTTTGCCATACAGGCTTCATGCTGCATATAACCGTGTTGGTAATGGGATTTGAAAAGTTTTAAAACGTGCTGTTTTGAGTAGGCGTAAATATCACAAGTGGCACCACTAGCAATCGGGCTCTGCTGTGCAATCACTCTCATCGCTTGAGCATGCCAATCAGGCACAATCTTGACCTGACTGCCGTTTTCTTATCGGGTCTAGCTCTGGCAAACGCAGATAAACCGCACCCACGTCGCCATCCGCACCATCACTACCAGCGCTGCCATCAAGACCGTGCTGTCCAGTTACCTCACCCTCTCCAGACAATCCACCACAACCGGCACGCCCCCCCTTACCGCCACGTGGCAGTGGTGTTTTCTGGTTAACCTTGCTGTTAAAACTAAGCTGTTCGATCGTCACAAATAGCTCACCACCTGAAGCGGCATGCCCACCGTGACCACCATACCCGTCATTGCCACCATTACCACCGGCAGCCCCGTTACCCCTGCCACCACGACCCGCATTGCCCCCCCATCCGCCATTCCCCCCATCACCTGCGCTAGCAATACAACAGAGGTCACCGTCGAGCTGGCCAATTTTCAGATATGCTTTACGTGCCGGGCCTGCATCTTGCCCCTCAACGCCATCACTTGCAGCGCCGCCATTTCCCCCTTGCTGAGGCGTCAGTGTCGCATTGGTGCCATCAACACCATCAACACCATTGCCCCCCTGCTGCGTTTTTTTTGGCTTCAGCTCAATAAAAGCCTTCCCCTCACCCTCCACCTGTAAATCGTCAATAAAAAGCCAGCTATCGGTTTGTAAGCAAATTCGGGCACCTGCCGCGATAGTGAGCTGCCGAATATAGAGGTGTGTCTGTTCGTTGGTGGGGCCATGTAGTTGCAACTCACATCCTGCCTCAATGGTTACCGCTTGGTAACCAAAGATAGCCAGATGATTGCGTCTTTTTTCTAACAGCGGTTGCTTACTGAGTTTTTCATCCCAATCGAGGGTAAGTGGTGTTTGTGCTGAGTTCAAATTCAAGGGAGGGTGCAGATTGCATAACGCAATCTGCATCTGCTGTAACTGTTTCTCAAATGCTCTAACTACGTGTTTGTTATCCCCCATCAACTACTCGGGTCCAATAACTCAATATAACTACTCAACGCGTGATAGGTGCTGCCATTGGCAGGGTCAAAACTACCCCCGTTCAAATTAACATTTTGGCCGATGGTAAACAGAGCGAAGGGAAAGTCTATTTTAGGCAGTACATCAGATGGACGTACTACCTGGAAATTTTTTCCTTTGAACAGTTCACCAAATTGACCCATAAACCCCAAGGTTGCCGCGGGTGTGCAACCAAAGGTATATATCTGTTTTAACTGCCGCTGTTGGTTAAGTGGATTTACCTCAAGATCCAATGCGATCAAGTTTGCCAATGCCCCCCCATCGGAGTGGCCGGTGAGTAGTATGGGTTTATTACCAAGGCCATTAAGTTGCTCTCGCATTGTGTCACGGAAGCCATCATAGAGCGTAATAAGTGGGTTAGAGTACTGACCATATTTAGCATCAGCCCAAGGAATAATGCCTGCAACAGAACCACATAAGTTATTTAAGGTCTCAGCCCAAGTCACCGCACCCCGTGCGGCAATGACCAGATAATCAGGGCTTTCAAACAGCCCTAACCAACAGCTGTTGTTATCACCCAGATTAAATTTCAGGTCGTAGGGTTTGAAGTTGAAGTCGGGGGTTGTACCCCGGTGTTGAAATTGCTGATAATCCACCGCTACTAATTTTGCTAAGGCGAAGGCGAGGGCAGAGTTAAAACCAGTCGCACTGCTTACACTACCGCTATCCTCGTCACTGTCGGCTGGGTTTTGCCCACTCAATAGCGCGGCATAGTAGTTGGCATCCCGTTCAAACCAAGGTGAGTCATATTTAGGAATACTTAACTTCAATGGTTTTTCAATACCGGCTTGGTAATAACCCGAGCTCTGATTTGGCGCATTAGCAAACAGGTCGCCAGCCGCTTGCACTCTAAAGCTATTGCCCACTAATTGCTGTAGCAGTGGCGGGAATTTAGCATCAGCAAACGCAGGGGATGAAAACCCATAATTAGCAATCACCGTCACGGGTGAGACCGTTTCACCCTCTACCGGTGTTTTACCGGGCCGCACATCAATAGCTGACAACTGTGCCATAGGCCCACCGGGACCTAAACCGACACAGAGCAGTGGCATCGCCTGATCAAAACCCGCCACATTGGCTCTCACTTTCAACAGATCAGCCAATAGTTGAGTACGAATAGCGGCATACATTTGAGAAAAACCTAAATCTACCTGTGCATCACTACGGGTTTCACGCCCTAGAATCGCTGAGTTAAAGGGTTGTAACACATGGTTTTGTGCCGGTATGTAATAGGGAATAAATTGCTGCCAAGGCGCCCCCACCACCAGTGCCGCTACTCTTTGTGGTTGTCCGTTAAACATTAACTGTTTACTGGCAAAAAAGTACTGCGCACCGCCACTAGAGGCGGTGGAACTGCCCTTATAATGAAGCTGCCAGCCATCGGGTAACAGCTCTGAAATGATGGGTTTATTGGCTAGCGATGCCAGTGCAACCAGCTCAGCCGCTAGAGCCGCATCATAATTTAATGAGATCGTCTCAGTTGAGGCGCTGCTCATTGTGAGGCTCCATTGTGGATAATTCTTATGGCATCCCTCACTACGGTCCCCGGTGAACCGGCTGAACCGGCATTACCATCGTCACCCTGGGTGCCTGCCGCTGCAAAAGTGGGCTCTTCTCCCACCGCTGCAATCTCATTTTTCCCGCCCTTACCACCTTCGCCACCAGCACCGGCATCACCGGCAGCCCCCCCTAATCCGGCAATAACGATAAAATTATCGGCACTAATGGGGGCACCATTATTGGTGGTATATTGCAAAACAACAGTGCCAGAGTCACCACCATTACCACCAATCCCCCCGGTAAAACCAGGGCCACCATTCCCCCCAGTACCGCCTGCTGCACCAATTTGGCCATCCGCTTGTGCACAGGTAGGTTTGGTTCCTTGAAGACAACCACTCATTGCGGTGGCATCCATCTGCCCGGCATTTCCCCCTTCACCACCAACACCGCCGGCACCACCCGCACCCCCTTGCTGTCCTTGCCCCGCATTGGAGTCAATGGTCAGTACACCATCGCCTTCAACGGTATCAATTGTCAGTATCAGATTAATACCCGCATCACCCGGGTTACCATTGTTACCTATGCCACCTGAACCACCGGGGCCGCCCGAGCCGCCATTGGTGGAGCAGTGACATTGGCCTTTCTCTCTCGAATGCCTTGGTGGTGTATAACTACCGTCATTACCATTAGCCGCTTTGCCTGGTGTGCTCCCTACAACACCCGGGTTTGCACTATTTTGCGGTGGTGAGACTATTGCTCGAATCACAGCCTGTGAAGTCATTATTCGCTCCCTAATATTATTTTTGGATTATTTAAAGGGCGAAGCTTGCCTAGCAAACTCACCCTATGAGTCATAATCGAACAGCCTGTTAACCCTTAATTCAAAGGTCGAATGATGTAGGTTTTATATTGCCCTGTATTACCCGCATCACCTACTGAGCCTGCGCTATCACCAATAGCGCCATTGGGAGATCCAGTACCACCATCACCCGCTCCCCCCTCTTTTCCACCTTCACCACCGGCTAGCTTTCCTGCTTGCTGCGCTTCTGTTGGAAAAATGACAGAGGGTGCTGTGCTGCCTGTATAAGTGATGAGGATGTTGGGGCACTCGGCACCATTGCCGCCTTTTTTACCACTGCCGCCATTCCCCCCTTGGCCGCCTTTACCCTTAGGAAGGGCTGAGCAATGATCACCACTGGCATCAGCACCTGCACCACCATTCCCCCCTTGCCCCCCTTTAGCGCCTTTGCCCCCTTTGCCCCCTTTGGCTGAGTTAAAGTTAATTGTTACGGTGCCCGTCACGTCACCCAGGTTAAAAATAGCTTGAGTCACCATGGTGCCATCGCCCGGACTACCACCATCTGAGCCACCAATCCCCTTAGTACCCGTACCGGCTACCTGCGCTCCTGAGCAATCACTTTTTCCTGATGTACCTTGCACTGCAGCGCTACCAGCTGAGTTTTGTTGGGGTTGGGTTGCATCTGTACCACCTGTTCCATCACTGCCAATAATTTGAAATACACTTGAATCACTCATTAATTACTCCTTCTGCTTATTGTTCGATGGTAAAAACTTGCGAATCGATCGTCAGCGGTACATTTGATTCAATATAACCACCTGGCTCCACCGTGACCGTGCCGTATACCAACGTGACCGGTTGTCCATCAGTCCCCCTGATAATGAGCGGATTTTCAGCGGTAATGGTAATATCTTCAGCTGCATGAACCGCCAGCGCCACCGGCTTGGCAAAATAGCTCGCATTGATGGCGTCTTTATAACTGGCCACCTTGGCTGAATCGCCTTGTAAATAGCTCACCATCGCTTGTTTGACCTGTTTGTGATCATCACTACTGAGCTGCTTTTTAATCTCCGCAGGTGCGGCACCTTTGGCAAGCTTCGTGGTGAGAGCGGCAGGATAATGAACATCAGAATCATCCAGTGTGCCATTTTGGTACAGATTACAATCGAGACCGACCTTCTTATTGAGATCCTCAATACTGCTAACATCCAGATGTTTAGTGCAGTTGTGCTGATGCCCCACGGTCATACCGCCCGCATGGTCACTGGTCTGGCACTGCTTGATGACGCTATCTTTATCAATATCAAGCTTAGCCAGTGTCGCGTGATAACGACCCAATTGCTCTGGGGTTAAATCTTTGAATTTTTTTGTCATGCTAAAGCTCCTACTTACGATTGGTTATTGTTGTATACGTGGTATCCCATCATTCACATAAGGGATACCACAAGGTGAATTATTCCATTACCTGAACTAAGGTCAGCGATGGTAATTTGCCCACCAACCCTAATCCCCCCTCTCTACCGACACTGCCTTGGCCTCCTTCAAAATCCGAAGCCCCCTTTCCATCTAAACCACCATGACCGAAACAGCCTGCCTTTCCCCCTTGGAACAGTGGTAATAGCCTATCTAAAGCGGGAAATTGAAGGTGGGGCGGCTGCGGGGTGCCATAAAAGAGAATCAGGTCGGTGCCTCTCGCACCACACCCACCATTGCCACCATCACCACCGTGACCACCGCTGCCCCCCTTTGCAGCAGGAAGCGAGTCACAAACCCCCTGGGCATCACAGCCGCGCCCCCCAGCGCCACCGATACCACCCGCACCACCATCACCACCACCACCACCACAGGCTGATTCAAAAATAACCGAAAATGGCCCATTCACCTGCTCAAATTTTAATAGACAAAAATCAGCGATGCGCCCATCACCGCCCACAACGCCGTGGCTGCCATGACGGCCGGGCATACCATCGGTAGCGTGAACTTGCCCTTGACAGAGAGGGTAGGGGCTTTGGTCTATCATCTCTCCTTGAATCGCATTTTGGCCATTCATACCGGGCTGTCCAGAATGAGCATTAGCGCCTTGAGAGCCATCTTTTGCCGCAAAAACAAGCTGTTCAATATAACTCTGCCGCACCTCAATCACGGTGGGGGAGTGGAGCCTGATTTGGCTATCATGATCCATAGTGAGTTGTTCACTCACAATACAAACGGGCTGATTTTCCGGATTGTTGACATGCAGTGGCGCACCGTGGCTAACATGTAGATGACGGATGGCATATATAGTGGCCGTAATCGGAAAATGAATTGCATTGATATGTGTTTCATACTCCACCACTTTATGGGAGTTGCCCTTAATAAATGCCACATAAGCGAGCTTTGTGCAGGCGAGTTGCTGTGGTGTCATCTTGCTTTTTAGCAGGCAAATATCAAAGTCACACTCGGCCAGTGAAGGCATTGCCATCTGTTTAAAAGAGGGCGGGTACTCAACAAAGTCATCCGACAGATCTTGCTGGAATCGCTGATCGGCAATGCCCCCCAGCTGTTTGAGCTCTCGGATAGAAAAAACGGTTTTCACCACGCTGGGGGTCAAGTCAGAATGAGCGAGCGTATGACCAAGGTGCAGCCCCTCTTGGTAATCACCGGTATCAATTTTAGGCGTCACCTGATGTGCTGCAATGCCATAGCGATCCAATGTTACTTGGTAAGTTGAGTCAACAGGCACCACCGGCTCAGGCTTCATCACACTAGACATCAATCATTCTCACTTTTTAGTGGGGCTAACGGTGACTAACAGCGTGCTGGTCACACCAGAGCTCGCTTGCAAGGTGTAGGTTTGATCTTGCGTTACCAATACCTGCAAGCTGCCTTTACCTTCTGAATCAATCGGTGCTGTAACACCACCGGGCAGTAGCACCATGCTGTCGATATGACGTACCACCCAGTTCAACGTGACCGTATCTCCCGCCTTAATCTGCTCTTGATTAGGACTGAAATAGATAATTTGCGGCGTATCACTGGCATCACCTAAATATTGTGTTAGCGGACCATTTGGCCCCTCTACTTGATAGGTGTCTGCCTTAATGCCACCACCAAAGTGATAACTTTGCTGTACCGCATTACTGGCTGCATAGATGGGTTGGGTAAGATCAGGGTTTTTATATTTAAAGTAGAGAATCTGAGCATCTGAAAGTGTCGCGGTGATTTTCTTATTAACTCGCGTACCATGGCCATTATCAGCCGTCAGGGTAAACGTCAGGGTATTTTGATTAGGGCTATTTTTGAGAAGTTCACGCAGCTGCTTGCCACTAAACGTGTGGTTACCACTATTTGAAACTTGAATTAATTCACCAAATTGCGGCTGTAAGTAGGTGGCATTACTGTATTGGGTTTTCCACTGTAGGGTAACCGCACGTTCATCATCCAGAGCGACACCGCGACTAGGGGTTGCATCAAAGCTATCAACTTGTGGGGGGACGATGGTGACAGTGATACTAAAGGGAAAGTAGTCACCCGCATCATTTTTGGCGGTTAACGTATAGGTTTGCTGATAAAAATCACCATCTTGCAATCGAGGGGTTACCTCCACTGCGGCAGAGTACGATTTACCATTACCTTGATCTTCTGTTTCAATCACTTGGCCGGTAGGTTCAATTGTGATCGAACTCGCCATATTGGCGGTAAAATAGAGTGTGCTGGATTGACCTTTCGCCACTTTTACGGGCTTGGCGTAACCGATTATTCCCAGCTTTGCTGCCAGCTTTGGTACGTCAATGGTTGTGCTCTGCTGACTCCCTGCCACTCTTTCAATAATCTGTACTTTGGCGGTTATTGTGCTGTCATTGATTGCCACATTGGAGAACTTGAATTCACGGGTCTGCCCCGGCTCAAACGTGATCCCATCATTGGGTTTAATGACAAAGATAATCCCACTCGATGATGACTGCTTCACACAACTCCAATGACTATCAACACTCGCCGGATGAATGTCGTCAATGTGGCTGGTCAGGTTGTTGTCAAACTGAACATAGATCTCAACACTGCTCTCACTCTCACCATCGATTGGGTTGCTCACCGCAAGGGTAAAGGTGAAATTGTCACCAATGACGGCGGCGTAAGGGGAGAGTTGGTAGTTAAATTTGGTATTCATCTATTCAATTCCTTGATTGGTTTCCATGGGTCATCTCTGAAATGATTAAAGCTACCCTTAGGGATGTAGAATTTATTAAAATACCGCTCTTATGCTTTGGTCAATGCCGCACTCAGTTTTAACCACCCTTCCTGTAAAACGGGCGGTTCATCCGAAAAACTAGCACTCTCTTTTTGGGTGCTAATGTCACTTTGCTCTTGCCACATGGTGACTCCGGTGCGATGAATCCATGACCACTTACCCTCAATTTGTCCCGGCAGCGGCATGTTTATATTTTCAGGATCGACCAGAATGGGCCCGGCTCTAAAGGTCATTTCAATATTGGTCATTGCCTGTGCCACAGGGCCAGGTGCTAAGAAAATCTCTTTAAGGGGGGCGGCACCGCAAGCCGCGGGAATATCCCCCCGAGGGTCAACCAGCAGTGTTAACCATTTATGGGTAGGGTTATCGGTGCTGTTATCGGCTGGCAGATGGAGCAGTGGATCCAGGGTGATGTATGAGTCTGATGCCGCACTATTTTGTGCTTCAAGCCCCAATAGGTTCATTCGTGTTTGATGGTGACTCGGGTTGTAGCCATAAACAGCATTAAACTGCTCATATTGATTATCAACAAAATAGCCCATCACGCCATTGCGCTTAATACCGCTGTCACCAATGCGAGTAGGAAAGGTAACTGCTGTTACATTGTCATCATCTTTATCACCGGTTTTGCTCCAGTTCTGGTTATAGACTGGGTCACCTTGCAGGCTAAGCCCTACTTTTCCGCGTACCACCGCCAGTGGATGACCCACCAGCACCGAGAGGTTGCTATCTTGTTGTTTACCCAGAGAATCGGTTTGCCATAAAGTGGCATCAATCACACTCAGCAGTTGGCTTAACACCTCAGAGTCATTCACCCCTTTGTTCAATAGGCCGGTGATAAAACCATTTAAGTGTTCGTTTTTAATATCGGGTGCGGCACCGTAAGGGTAGTTAACACCCGGTACCGGGTCCCAGCGCAAACCCGTCCCCTGATCTCGAGTGATCGCCTGAACTTGTCCTAATAGATCACCCTTGGCATCGTAGACCATCAACGCTTCATCAAGGTGGTTGGATAAAACCCAGCCACAAATCGGCGAGGTGAGATCCGACGAGTTACTCTCTATGGTGTCGTTATTGGCATCGATAAAACGTAGATTCAAGCGAGCAGGTTGATTGGTACGTGGTGGCAGTTGTATAAAACGCTGATTGCTATCACCACCGGGGGTGATCATCGACTCAGAGCGAATCGGCAATACGATACTGCTATCACCATTACTAAAGTAGCGTCCATAGCTATCAATAACCCAAAATCGCTTCAGTACAAAGTGCCCACCCCGTAGTGGGAAAAAGGGCAGGTCATTGGTGGTGGATTTCACTGTTGGCAACCAATGCTGTTCACCCTCGCTCATCTGCTCAATAGACTGATCCGTTAATGGGTTAATAATTGTTGCATCATGGAGGATTAGTTGATTAATAAAACCATCCAGTGATTGGGTCAGCACGTCAGAATCCTTAAGCTTCTCAATCATATTGTTCAAAGCGACTTTGTCACTAATAGGCAGTTGATCAACTTCGCTACTGTTGTCCACAAAGTTTTGTAGTTTGCTTGATAGTCCCTTGGTTACTTGGGCATTCATCAAGGTACGGCCACTAAAACGGCAGCTATTACTCAGGTCAATCGCTTGTCCCTCTGGCCACTGGTAGTCAATTTCAGTTAGTGTCCAGTTTTTCAGGGTATCCGCCGTGCTAGTCGATGATGGATACCATTGAACTTCCCAGTCAAAATAGAGTGGTGACCACGGTGGCACCCACTCTTGCATTGAAATTTTTTCAGGCAGTAGGCCATTAAATCGCGCCAGTGTCGTAGCCGCTACCTTATCAATCGCAGCGTGAGCCGATGCGTTCCAGATTGCAGATTGCTGATCTTTAATCTGTTCACTCAGCGCGGATAATTGGCTGTTTGAGGGGGTGACATCAATGGCAATGAAAAACCATTGTGCCAGTAGTGTTGCGTTATCACTGTTCAATAGCAGGCTTTCAAGCCATAGGTCTGGCAACTCTTTGGGGAGTAGATTACTCTCAGGAAAGCTAACATGCTGAGTAATTAACGCTTGGTTAAAGACCACGGTTTTTTCATTATTATTCAGCGTGGCAGTAACTGTTAACTCGGTCATATTCTGCCCAGTAAAACGGCCAACCAAGGTTTTGCCCTCATCTTCACTGCCCGCATCACTCCATTTGTTATTCGACTTGGCGTTAGCCACCATCAATACGGGGTTATTGGCTTTGTAAAAGCGTGGGGCTTCGGTCTGTTCCAGTATAAATTCACTATTAAAAACAGTATCGGTATCAAAGGTCTGTTTTATCTGGTCTATTTGAGTCGATAGACTGTGTAGTTGGCTTTTATTGCCTTCAATGGTTGCTTTAAGCGCCGCAATCGCATCATTCACCTGCTTTAACAGCGCTGCATCAAAAGGGCTTACCCGTGGTTTTTTCCAACCACAAGCAAATAGCTCGGCTTGGCTGCTTTGGTTGCGCAGGTAGACTGCGTTATATTGGCTCTGGATGCGGTTTAATTCGGTCAGTTTGTCGGTATTGGCTTGATCAAGTGGTACCGATAGGTCACCCGATTTACTTTTTTTGCCACGCTGTGCCAATACGCGCCACAACTTGCCTGCATCAGACCCCACAAATTCAGCACTGTGTGCCTTCTCTTCAAATCGCACCTGATTGGAGTTGAAGTCATAGACATAATCCAGATCAAAGGCGGTTAGTAGCCGCTCTGCTTCCGGGTTATTCAATTTATCTGCCAGCCATGCGGCGATGCCTTCGGTGGGCGTATTGCCAATCGCCAACCCTAATTGGGTATCTTTTCCCGGCACCCCCGTATCGTAGCTTTTCTCTACCCCTTGCCAATCAATGTTATAGATCATGCCATGGTATAGACTTTGTGCTGGCAGCAACATCTGCTCATGAATCGGTGTGGTGCCGGTAATATTGTGGTTCTGTTTCCAGCTTTGCCAATCGGTTTGTGCTTGACTTAAATTATGGGTTTTCCAGTTGAGTGAGGCCATTAAGGCTTGCCACTCCTCTTGAGTGGTCCAAGGTTTACGCTCATTCCCAACCCCCATATTATAGAGAACATCATTTTGGCCATCGGCGTACCAGCCAATAATCGAGTAGCTATAGGAGCCATTGGCCATGCCTTTCATGTCATCGTAAAAAGCAAAAACATTGACCACATTGTCATACACCGCGGCATAGCCCATATCACCCGGGGCTATCGCACGTAACGGGGTCGATGATGAGCTACCTTCTGCCCAATCAGAAAAATCAAAGCGTTTGCCTAAATAGGTGAGCGCTGAATCTGACGCATCCGATGGATAGGCATTGGTACCGCCATTGCTCTGAGAGCCGATAAAGCTGCTCTCCAGTATCCAAGCGGTGTGCTGCACCGTCTGGTTATTTTCATCCGTAAAGGCGCGCAAAATAACCCAGCGGTCTGGCACCAAGGGGAAATCAACATCACTGTTGGCTTGTTGATGGCCGTGGCGCAATGATTTGGGCAGTGTCCAGTGCAGATGAACACCTAAACCGGGCGCCTCAGTTTGACGAGCAAACGGGGTTGGTTGTCCATTGCCGCCTTGGCGAACCGCTTGGTAATTAACCGCCAAATCGGCCCAAATCACATTACCGTTATCATCCTTGTAGCGATTAGGCTTGCCGATCATCAGCGCCTCTGGTGCAATGGGCACTTCGAAGCGAGGGCCATTCCACAAAGGTGCTGGAATCGATGCGGGAGTATTAGTCATGGCTATTATCCTGATTATTTTTTGGCGGCACACCGGTGGTAAATTGCTGCAATCCCGAAGCCCTAATCATCTGAATGGCAAAGGCCGAGGAGGGGAGTTTTTCAACATTCAAACGTGTGGCAATGTTTTGTGCTGTTTTACTCACATTCAGTACCCCTTCAGTCCCGTCTCGAAACTCAGCACTCGCTCGCTCTGCTGGTAAGATTTGCATACCGACATCATCACCACTGATATGACGCAGATAGACATAATAACTATTATCTGTCTCATCTTTACGCACCCCAAAATGTAACCCCTCCGGCGGCTGCTGTAAGGCAACATCAGCCGGTTTACCGGCAAAAAGACAGAGCAATATGTCAGGAGAGAGTCGCTCTAACCGCAAAATATCCAAGAGTTTAGTGCCCTCTTTATCGGCATAACCTCTTACCTCCATGCCGGGATAACCACTCACCACAGAAGAGCGCAGCAGGAATCCACACACCAGTTCGCTATTACTCCCCGAACTCTGATCCAAACCACGAAGGCTACTGCGAACACTATTTTCAAGGCCATCCAAGGTGTCGGAAATACCTTGAACATTACTATTTTTAAACAGTTGATCCCGTGAGGTGGTGCCAATACTCAAAGCACCATCAATCAGCGCATCACTCCAGTTACGGTCGATATAGAAAAAACGAATCGACTCCACGGGCAGGTATTTTTCATCACAAACCAAATACTCAAATGGCACCCCATACAGTAAGCGCAACTGAGATAACCAGTTCACTACATATTTGGGCATCGGCTTTTCATTGGCCGCAAGTGATTGTTGAGCAAGGGCGGTGGTGGTGGCCTTTTGCTTATCAGAAAATTCGGTATTACGGGGTAACCAGCTTTTCATCATCTACTCCGTTAAGTCAGTAACGTTAGGTTTGAGGGCTAACACCGTAGGACGGCCACTGGCAATCTGTTGGTCTATCTCCTTGTCACTCAATACTCCGGGTAGGGCACTGCTTTTGGTCGCTTTCTGCTTAGAAGACACCGTCGGTATATCTGCTGCAACATTGACCATGGATTTAGAGAGAAACTGCGCGGCTCCTTTGTCAATGGATTGACGGGGTTCAAGGCTTGCATCCAGGGGAACTGTACTGCCCAGGTGCTTTGCTACCACAAGGCTCTCTGAGGCGGCATCCATCTGGGTATAGCTGGCAATGCGCCAATCAAAATATTGCTTGGCAAAGGTGGCATCAGACAGCCCTAGCAGGCGACCAATTTGCCACGCTGCCGCGTAAGAGAGGTCAAACAGGCCGCTGATTTGATCGTAACGAATCGCTTGGTCTGAGGTGGAGTAGCTAATAGACGTTTCTCGCTGGGTAGGTGCGGCAACCATAGGCCCGCGATACCATGCATTGGACTGTTCACCGTCACGCAGTTGAAAATCGAGGGTGGTGTAACCAATTTTTAAAATTTCATTCACTTTAGCGGGCACATCACCGCTCTGCTGGGTTCGGTTAGGCATCTGCATCAGCTCGATACCACCCCGATCAGGTAACGCTTGTAATAGGCCGATGAAATCGCCCGGTGTCTGCTCAGCGATGAAAGACCAGCTAGCCAACATGGCAAAGCGGATTTTACTGTAACCGCTTAAATCTCCCCCTCCCTCAGGCAGGTGGCTTTTATGTCCTTCGAGACTGATTAAATAAACACTATTTTTGCTACCGGGTTTACTCATTCGATTACCAACAGAGACGCTATACCAACCCTGTTCATCAATCCCTAATACCTCTTTACCATCGGTGTTTACCTCTCGAACATGGTTAAGGTAGCCAAGCTCCTCTGCTTTAGGGGCAATACTTTCAAACAGACTGATATCGACATCAATTGTTAAGCAGAGGGTTTTTTTCTCTTCATCGGTGACGGTATTTCCCAGATTGGGTGGTAATACGCTGCTATCACTCGGATTAAGCAATTCAGCGACCGTCATCTGCTTAGGTTTCAGGCCGTTAAGTTCGGCTTCATACAGCGTTAGCAGCGTTAACCACGGCATATGGTCTTGGCTGGCATCAATCTCAGCACTGCTCTGGTTGCCGATATTAACGGGGTCGATGGCGCGCTCCCAAGGCAAGGTGCGCCGAGTTAAAACAATATTGGGCAGGGTTTGCAAAAAATTCCCCTCTGCATTGGCGGGGGGGTAGACCATCTGCACCGTAGAGGCATCAAGGGTGAAGCGTGGGCTGCTCAATACCAGCTCTTGGTTGCGATTAAAGGCGGGGTCGGTTTTTTCACCTTTAATATTTTTCAGGGTCTGATCAACCACTAGCCGATAATTACCTGATTGAACTGGTGGATAGCAGGCCGAATAAAATTCAATTTGCCCAGGTTCTAGCGAGTCATCAGTCACTTGATTGCTACTCATCGATCTATTGCTCCTGTAGGGATTTTACAGTGACCATTGTGCTGCTCTGTTCACTGGTATCACCAGTCAGATCAAAACTATGCTGGCTCAACTGTTGATCTTTCCAGCTCTGTTTAAGCTGTGCGATGGAACCACCGCTAGCAGCCACCCCAAGTAGCTGAGTACCCGTGGCAACTTCAGTCAAAACGGTCAAAAAGCGCTCATCCCCCCCAGCCAATGGAATGTTGTAAAACAGCACTGTCACTCCAGAAACAAGCAACTGTTCATCACTGGGAATATAGGCCTCACTGACACTCGCCTCTGGGGTCAATTTATAGGCATAGCCAAACTCAATATTGCTATGAGCACCTTTAATCAGTACCGCAACCGTGCGTATATTGGCCGGCATCAGGGTTTCTACCCAACCGGCCTTAATTTGCTGATTAACTGTTTGTACCTGATTCTCTTTCAGCATTTGGGCAGCGGTGATATAGCCCTGCTTAACAACGTTGGCACCATCACGAACCGGGGATGCACATTGGGGGTGAATCAATACATCACCCGACTGGTAGTAGTAGTTGTTTAGCCGAAGTATCTGGCTATTGGCTTGCCAGCCAATCAAACCAGCATCACAAGCGGTACTTTTCAATCCTTTAACTACAAGGCTTTTGGTTCCCTCAGGCAGCTTAATATTCACATCATCGCTATAACTTTGGTGGTCGAGTAGATGGTCATGTTTATCAAAGCAACTCACCCGTAATGCTTGCCCCCCTTGGCTTTGTAACTGATGATCGGCTTTGTCAGCATCCAGTTGCCAAATATGTGAAGTGCCTTGCTGAATGGGTGCCTTGGCACTGTTTTGTGTGGTTGCCGCCATCTTGCTCAATGTTTTAGGGGCGTTGATATATTGGCTGGTAGTGGTGGCATCTGCTTGAATTACATCAGCACTCGCACTCGGATCAGCCGCTGGTGAAACGGTAAAGCGGTTGGTGCTAGCAACCAGTTGTGGTGGTTGCGGAGCCGTCACGGTAGGGGCACTTTTCATCATAAGTGGGGCAACCGTCGCCATAACAGCGGTGGGTGCCGCCGGTAGGTAATCGCCGGGGGCAATAAGCACGGGCGGTGCTAATAAAATATCACGCACATACTTAGCCATGATGATTAAGCTGGGATTCAGTGGTGCATTAAAGCCCGACTCACTTAACGCTCCCAAGTATTGGTTGCGGGTGGTAATCACGCCATCCGCCATTAGGGTATCAGCAATGGTTTTCAGCTGATCCTTCTGTACCGGTACATTACCGGCTGGGAAGTCCGGGGTTTGATCGAAGGGTAAACTAAGCGCTTCGGCAAGCTCAGTTTTGAAGGCTTTAAGTAGGTCGAACGGACCGATTGAATCAAAGCTGGTCTGGTGATCAGCGACAATATTGATTCCCATCAGTGCCCCGTCCACCAACATATTTTTACTGTCGGGCACAGCGTCTGAATCAAAGCTTTCACTAGACCACAATGAACCCGGTGCACCTTCGTTTAGTGGCACAATTTTCAGTGAAGTTTTCTCAAGATGAACCGGGATGTAATCACTGCCATTCCAGAACTCAAGCCCCACACTTCCAGGGCTTTCAACACGGCTGCTCTGCATGGGTCGAATACCAATTGTTTTGCCGGTAATATCACGGCCTAGCAGTGGGGTTAACTGTGTGAAGGGGATCACTGAATTTATGGTAATGGTAAAACGTGCCGTGCGCAGCTTAATGGCACTATCACCTTCAGCTGCGGGAATCATCCCCTCTGCATAATTAATTTTAAGTACATTGGTTTGTGTATCAGACGATAGCTCTGTGCTGGCATCCGATATCACATTTAGTGCACCATTAACCCCTGAAGCATCACTGGGTGCCTGATCACCGGGTTTGGGCAAGAAATTTTGCTCAAAGGCTGACCAGTCCAGCGGCTTGCTACTGCTGGTATTGAGGCTTGACCCAAAGGGGATCGAGAACGAAATAACGGTCCAATCTACCTCGACTCGGCCACCAATAGGTGG
The DNA here is from genome assembly GCA_022712945.1 of Gammaproteobacteria bacterium. GTDB lineage: Bacteria > Pseudomonadota > Gammaproteobacteria > RBG-16-57-12 > RBG-16-57-12 > JAFLJP01. The sequence continues at coordinate 42,985 of JAFLJP010000068.1, forward strand.
CCCCCAAATGATCAATCCAGCGCCAATTTGGGCGGTAATCGTCGCCTTAACACCCAATACTGTCACTGTGAATGAGGCACCCACTACCACATAAATATCAGCCTCGAAGTAGAATGGCTTCCATGCGATGATGAAATTAGCCCCGGCTCTAAACCAAGCCTTAATCGGTCCGGCGTTAAACGAGGCATCCAGATTCCCCCCTGCCATTACCGCAATGGGTGTAAGTGCAAAATAGGTATCACCTTTTATGGAGACAAGACTGCTCACTGACCAAGAGAAGCCAATGCGCGGTACTGCGGGGTAAAAATCAGGTTTTTGGAAGGCGACATGGTAGCCCCCAAGGCTGATTACGAACTGTCCTTGATACTCACCGCTGTACCAAAGGTAGAAGGCAAAGCCCCCCGTTAAGCGGCAGTTTTTATCGAGAATAAATGAGTTAGGGGTGAGCTGTGCCTCAACACTAACAATGCCTTCATCAGGCCGGAAGGTCGCTTTAATCGCCAGTTCAGCATAGGCCAGTGCATACTCACGACCGATTCCCTTAGGCAGGGATAGCGTTGCCAGACCAATCACACTGATCTCAAAGGTTCGGCCAAACTTAACAAATAGCAGAGCCAATATATCAATCAGTTCAAAGGAGGTCGCTTTTATACCAGCGGCAATCCAGTATTGACCAATCTTAGGTTTAACTACCTCGTTTAGCTGCTCTAGCGCTTGGCCTGGGTCGTTACTGGTAAAGTTACTCACCTTAACCAGTGGGAAATCTTGCACTTCGGTGATATCTGGCAGAGTGAGATCACGGTTATAACTAAAGCCGGCGGCAATCCCGTTAACAAAAAATGGCGGAATACCCCCTAGTGGCACTTGCAGCATGCCAAAGATGAAAAGTGAAGGTGACTTATTGCCGTTGCTATCTTCCACCTCACCATAGGAACCCAGTGCATTGAGTGCAAATACGGCACCTTTAAGGCTTGCCATACCGGTGTATAACAGCGGATCTGACTGCTTGAGCAGGCCAGCACTCATGGAGACAGCGCCGCCTTTGTAGCTAATATCTAGGCCTTGTAGGTCGAAGGCATATTTTTTGTAGTTAAGTGGCTCGGTAACGGGCACCCCAACTGATAGCTCTTGCAGACCCACCAGTAGCCCGGCTAACCCGATGCTGCCGTCAAATAACATGTCGAGCCGACGATCTTTGTTCTCCCACCCCACGCCAATTTTATTGGCATGTACCGGGCCAAAACTACGCTGTACGGGAATCCAAACCTTATCTGCCGGATCACCATCTTGGTCCAACAGCTCAACACTCAAATTATTGATGTAACCCGCACGTATTGAGAAGGCTGGGTTAACCGGTGGGTTCTCCTTCTTGCTGTCACTCCCTGAGCCAAGAATATTAGCCGCCACCGGATTACCACCATCACCCGTGGCTTGGGTATTAGGTGCCAGTGATATGGCAATAGTCTCTGCCGTCGCCCCCGCACCAAAACTCACCGGTGAGCTTTTAGCAAAATCAACCGTAAGCGCCACCCGTGGTTCTATGCTCTTAAGGCTAAAACGGCTTAGATTAATCAAATTTGAATTGCCCTTACCACCCAAATCCATGCCCACGTTGATCAGGTTAATCGCTAACTTATCAAAATGTGGTCGATCGGTAATTGGCAAATAGACACCAATACCGGGGTCGGTTACCGTACCTCCGGCTCTCTCAATCCAACCACTATCAGTGGCTCCCAGTTGTAGTGTGGTATTACCCAGAGCAATATCGGGGAATTGTGCACGAATGCCGTAGCTATCACCCTTTTTGCCCAGGAAGATACCGCCATTTTTGATTGGCAATACATTGACCTGATTCTCTAACAAGACTTTAAGGAAGTTAGCAATAAAGGCTTCTGGGGTGATTTTAAGCAAATTTTCCAGGGTGTTAAGCACATACTGGCTCTTGTCACCCACGGTCTCTTTAACCAGTAGTTGACTGGCTATTAGCAAATTAGCAGGGGTGGGGCCATCGGTGAACAGGGGTGTCTCTAGCCACTTTTTAACACTGCTGGTTTGTAATACGGCAATTGAGATGTAGCGAGGCAATACTTGAGTTAACACCAAACCCAGCCAATCAAGCAGCGCTTTACCTATATCACCCGATGCATCTTGACCAAAGAATTTTGGATAGAGTTCACGCTTAAGCGGGCTGTTATCACCCAAGGGATCAAAACTCAGCTGTAAGTTTTGCAGTTCTGAGTTATGCGCAAACGCCAGTGCGGGACCATTATCAATACCCATTGGCACCTGTATATCAAGACCCAGATTATATTGAATGCTGCTATCCGCCAGTGAAACACCAATGCCTGTGGGTTGAATCGCCAGCTTAACGAGGCCACTGCCTTTAATATTCAGCTGTACCCAGATACCCAGTTGATCAACCTGATTGTAGTCACTCTTACCGGCTAAAATGGTGATGGGTAGCTTGTCATTGCTAGGCGTATAACGAATCAAGCCATCTTTGCTGGTGACACCGCTAATGACGCCATCAAATATCGCGGTAATCGCATCGGCGGTTTTGCCCACATTGCTAGCATCAAAGCGGGCAATCAGCCACGCCAGTGCCGCATTGGCAATGTTCTCGCCCACATTGTCTTTATTGGAGTCGCTAATGGCTGCCGTAATATCACTCAATAACTGCGCTACATCCAGGTCAGTTGCCACGGTACGCAATTTACTGATGAAGGGTTTAAGCTCTGCTTTTTTCTCTAGCTCTGTGAGTAATTTGTCTGTCAGCGTGGGCAATAAGGTTTGTGCCGCTTCATTTGCCAACTGTTTGACCAACGGCACCCAGCCGGGGAATGGCATCAAGATAAGTTCAATGCCATTATCTGCCGTTTGTCCAATGCTCAGATCAAACGACTTGTTATAACCCACATGAATTTTTATCGGCAGTGAGGCATCACCACTCACCACAATATCGCCGGTAAAGCTGGGTTGATAGCTGGCATTTAAAGCAATCGCAAGATCTAGGTTTTCAATATTGGCCTTACCACCGGCGATACTAAACTGCGTGATACCGGCACCCAACATCGCCTGTGATGCCGTAGCCGTAAAGTTGAGGTGAATCTTATAAGGCAAGCCGTAGAGCTGCACACCATCGGTAATTTTCTTAAAACCGATACCATTACTGGCTTCTACTTCAGGAATATTGGCTAACACCTTGCCAAAGGTATCAAGGTTAAAGCTGCCGTTATTTCCTAATACACTGTTTGATAGCAGCCAGCCTGTAGGATCGGTAATCAACCCATTCAGCGCAGGCATTAACCATTTCCCTGCTGCATTTTGATGAGCCATACCGATGCCACCGAGTATCACCTGTGCGGCGATATATTTATCCAGCAGCTGGTTTTCGATATTTCCCGTAACAAAGTTGGATAATGCATAAATGGGCGCTAATTCAGCCAAATCATTAATAAATTGATCTTTATTGAATGGGTAGATTGGCAACGGTTGTGGAACCGGCATTGTACCGTTACCCCATGCCACCAAGACCTCAAAAGAGGCACTGAATGTTGGGTTGGCAATCGGTAACGCCAACGTGAGCTGCGGTGTCAGTGCTAAATTAATCTCGCCATTATAGAAGTGAGTATCAAGTATCAGTTTTTGCTGAGCTACATCAAAGGTAATAGAGCCAGACATCTCAAATAGCTTACCAAATACAATCGTCTCTTTAATGGTGATCGTAATGCAGCCTGTACTGCTTAAGGTCATGCAGAATGGGCCAAAAATAACCGGCTCACTGGCGCTCTTCAGCGTAGTCAGCAGCGCTTTAACCTTCTCTTGATCACTTAACAGGGCTTTGCATTGGTTTTCGAGGGTTTTAACGGGTGCCTGTAGCAGCTGCAAAATAACCGGGGTATTAATGGCATACCCTTGTGCTTTTGGCTGCAAGAAGTTCAACGCGACTAACGTTTCCAACACGGCTATCGGAATGGTTGGCAGTGTAATGCCAATAATTCGCTCGATAAGTGCAAACAGGCTATCCCGTGCCGTAGCATCTGCCAGAACGTTTAATAAACCTTGGCTTGTGTAGCGAAGTGGATCAGCCGTTAGACCTAACCAACCCGCAGAATCGATACCATAGCGGCTATTATCCGCATCAATTTTTAGTGTGAGCCCCATTTGAGACAACAGCGTGTAGACATCAACAAAGGTCGTATTGCCTTTGAGATCTTCACAGAGAACATTGACCGCTTCGTTAAGGATCAATGAGTACACACCGTTGCTATCACTAGCCAATGCTTGCCAATTCAGCGTAGCGGCATTTAAATCACCAAAGCTGACCTGATGAAGTGTCAAAATCGGTGTTAGTTGTAGCTGCCCCGCCTCATAAACTAAAACAAAGCCCAATTCTGCACTGCCAATACTGAGTTTTAGGGTTGTATTATTGAGCAGCGGCCCCCCATTACGCGTGATGGTGCTGGTAAAATTAAAGCTAGGATTGGGGTTTTCAGGGGTAGCATCGGTTACCAAGGCAAGGGTTTTGGCATTCAGCATCGCCCTGTTACTGATGCTTAGCTCACCTTCTGTCACGCTAAATGCGTATTGAGCACCAAAACCAATATGACTGTTGTCATACCAACAGAGTGCATCAAAGGGCATCGGTGTCGGCATTGCCCAAGGGCTATCAAACGTACCCGCCCCTTGAATCGCAGGCGCTTTATCTAATGAACTGTCAATAGACCAAGCCAGCAAACCGAGTGCGGCTTTGGCATTATCAGCAGATTTAAAAATATTATTAAGCTGGGTTTTAATATCACCCACGGGGTTATTGAAGTTAGCCATTGTTAACAGTGGCATATCCGCAGGCCACGTAACGCCCTCGGGCACTTCTGATGCCAGATTTGGCAGTAGGCCAAACACGCCATCAGCCGCCAATGCCATACGGCTACCATTACGGTAAATTGCCAAGCCAATAATACCGAGCAGTGCGGGGGCAAAAGTAGCAGCCTGCTCTGTCACCAGCGCCTTAAGTGCCTGTAGGTCACTAATTGATAGTGACTCTGCTAGCAGAGTGTCACTGTTATTAATAACAATGGTCGGCTTCTCTGCGGTTAGATTCCAACCCCAACCGGCTTCGGTTGACCATCCGGCATTAATGCTCGCCTTATCAACCTTAAACTGACTATCACAGACTGGCGGGGTGGCAAAGGGCTTGGGCAGCTCAATGCCGGCACCCACATTGGGTAGCCACTGGGCACTAATCGCCAGATCACCTTTTTTGGCAAAACTAAGTCGACAGGCGGTTAATTTTACGTAGGTGACAAACTCGGTATTGGCCAGCGTAATAGTGGGCGTTACTGCCACACCAAAATACAATTGCACTTCATCATCAGAGCTGTTTTGCCACACTTGCAGCGCAACCGGTAGAGCGGTATTGCTCAGTTGTACTTGCCATGGGCTCGCTTGTGTACCACTGCCACTGACCGTTAACTCGGGCAGAACATCGGTACCATGCTGTTGCATCAGCCGCGCCATATCTTGCACGATATAGGTAAAGGGGAGCTGGTCGTTGCTTAATTTATCGCTGGCTAATACCGATTGGTAATAACGGCCAACGGCTAATAGTGGATTGGTAATCGCGTGAGTCAATTCACTGGCAGAGAGCGGTGGTTTTACCGGCCAGCTAACCCCATCAGGCAAGGAGCTGGGTGGTTTAAAGCCCACCAAGGTAGCAACATAACGCCCGACACTATCACTCTGATCAAGCCCTAGAAGCTGACTAATGGCGGCATCAATAGCAGGATAAAGCTCATCTTCCAGAACGTTGGTTAATGTCTCTGGGTTAGTCAGATCAATACTGTCGTATTTGCCATTGGGCGTCGTAACATCGACCAAGGCGAATGAAGGAATCACCTTCAAGCCCCAGCCTAAACTGACACCTCCTTGCAGTGAGCCAAAGGCGTAGTGGTTATTATCAATAGTGCCTTCAAACAGTGGTTTGCTGGGGTCTTCGTTACCAAACTTAATCCCCGCATTAAAATTCAAAGATTGTGGGCCAGTATAGGTAATACTTCCGGCATTAAGCTGCAATTCGGCCAGCTCTAAATAGGCTTGTATCTGTAGTGCCGCGTCCATAGCCGCGACGGGCTTGAAGGCTTTGCTGGAAAAGTCTAATCCGGGATACAGACTACGCACGCCCGATTCATCCACCGTGCTTGCCACCGTCAGGTTTAAAGTACCAATGCTATCAATGGCATACAGTGGCAGTGTGTAGGGGCTGGAACGAGAACCATCACCTGTGATGGTGGGAGCGGGTTTGCCCATCAATCCGCTGACACAGGCCAGCCAGTTATTGATAGAGGCGCTATCAGAGAGTAGTTCATTAAACCAAGTGGTTACCGGCTTAGGTAGCGTGCCACCCTCGCTAAGGTCTTGTATCATCGCCAACCAATCAAGGGTGGGCACTTTTAAATCAGTGCCTTCAACTGTGCTGCTTAAGCCCACCACCGCCAGCAGGTATTTACCTTTTTCATGCTGGTCTGACAAACGATACAACGCCGCCATAAACAGACTGGCTGCAATTTCGAGATACTCTTGGCCGGTAATTTGCGCCAACTCTGACAAAGAGCGGTTTGAGGCTTTGCTCTCTGAAGGGAGTTTAAGCTGAAGGATCTCCATCGAGAGTGAGAACGGGCTACTAGCGGCAAAATCAAGATTAGCAGAAAACTTAAAACCACCCAGTGACAAACCACCAAAATCAATCATTGGGCTATCACCACAATCGGCCGCGGCACCCAACGTAATCGGATAACCCGCTTGGCCAATCACAAACCCCAAGCCATCTGGGCCAACTTTAATTAGTGGAATTAACCCCCAGACACTCATCACTACTTCGTCTGGGCCGACTTCAGCACCACTTAGCTTAACGGTGTAACTGTGACGCACACCAAAACCAAAGATCTGCTCACTACCTTGAGAGTAGTTAACGATATTGAGGTCTGTCACCTCTCCTGTTTGTGGATTTCTTAGGGGAAACCAACGGCCCAATAGGGCGGGGTCTTTAATGGGGATGCCAAGTGCATTACCGGATAGTTCACCCAGTAATTTTTCAAGAATATCGGGGAGCCGATCACTGTTATTTTTAAAACCGTCACTGGTATTTTTTAATGGATTAGCAAACCACTGACCATTTAGCGAAAGCTGATCACCAGAAGCGGTGAGCAGGCCAATCATCAGGCCAATATCAATCAACAAGGGGTCTAAGGATGAGAAGTCTAAGGCAACTGCAGGAGAGGCTAATTCACGGCTATTAACGTTGCTCGGCGTGTTCATTAGATAAATATCCTTAACTCTAATTTATTCGAAGCGCTCCATCGCTAAGTAGTCACTTTAAATGACTAAAAACACACCACATTGAGAGCAAACCACTAATCAAAAATGAAAATTATAAAAAAACGACGAATACACTTATAAAGCAGTTAGAAATAAATAAAAACAACAATATATTACATGAAATAGATATTCCATAAGTCGCATCAATCTTCATTTAACATCAGGATTTATATAAATTTTATCCTTAAGTCGCTTCGATTTAGGTGTGCCTTTATAAGGGTCGCGATAGGGATTCCGGGTGACCAGCATTTTTATGGCGACCGTACCAGGTAGCCGTTACAAACGCCTTTCCAGCACCAAAAAACTGTAATCATAGCTGTTCTTTTCATCCACCAGGTGTTCCTCCCGCGACACCTCTGACCACTGATTTTCATCATAGGCGGGAAACCAGCTATCACCTTCAAAATCAGCGTGAATATGGGTAATGTAGAGCTTGTCGGCAATGTTAAGTGCTTGATTATAGATATTTGAGCCACCAATAATCATCGCTTCATCATCACCCTGCACCGCCTCGGTTGCCGCCTCTAGGCTGTGTACGACTGTTGCACCATCAACTTGGAATTGCTTGTTTCGAGTCACTACGATGTTTTTTCGTCCTGGCAGGGGTTTGCCAATCGACTCAAAAGTGGTACGTCCCATAATAATTGGCTTGCCCATGGTGCAGCGACGGAACCACTGCATATCCGCAGGTAATTGCCACGGCAGGCGATTTTCAATGCCGATCACCCGCTTATTTCCCATTGCGGCGATGATTGAAAGCGTCATTTTTTGCCTCAACTCTTCGTTATTTTCGTACCCAATCGGTCACAGATACCCATATGCTCCCTCTTTCCGTGCAAAAACGCCTCGATTTGAGGCAAAATCTAAACACGCTGAATAGTTACCATTTTCTCTCTAACCCGGACATTTCATGAGTTTGCGCAAAAATCGCGCAGGATATTGGTTTCACAGGAAAATTTATGAATTGTCCGGGCTAAATGGCAATAGGTGCTTTGATATGTGGGTGTGATTCATACCCTAGCAGCTCAAAGTCATCAAAAGTGAAACTGAAAATATCATCGACCACCGGGTTGATTTTCATCTGTGGTAACGGCAGTGGCTCACGGGCAAGTTGTAGTTTCGCCTGCTGCATATGGTTGGAGTAGAGGTGGGCATCACCAAATGTATGGATAAAATCACCCACTTTTAACCCACACACCTGGGCAATCATCATCGTCATCAGCGCATATGATGCAATATTGAAGGGCACGCCGATAAAAATATCGGCACTGCGCTGGTAGAGCTGGCAGGAGAGTTTGCCATCTGCCACATAAAACTGGAAGAAGGCGTGGCACGGTGCCAGCGCCATTTTGTTATTTTTAACATTTTTCTGGGGGGAGAGGCTCTCATCGGGAAGATCGGCCACATTCCAGGCAGAGACAATCAGGCGGCGACTATTGGGGGTTTTTTTAATCTGTTCAATCAGCTGGCTAATCTGATCAATGGTGCCACCATCAGGCTGTGGCCAGTTGCGCCACTGGTGTCCGTATACGGGGCCGAGGTCGCCATCAGCGGTCGCCCACTCATCCCAGATCGAGACGCCGTTATCTTTAAGGTAGCGGGTATTGGTCTCCCCTTTCAGGAACCACAGTAACTCGTGAATAATTGAACGCAGGTGGCATTTTTTTGTGGTGACCAGCGGAAAGCCTTCACTCAGGTCAAAACGCATCTGATAACCAAAAACACTCTTGGTGCCAGTGCCGGTGCGGTCACCCTTTTGGGTGCCTTTTTCGTAAACATGACGCATGAGGTCTAAGTATTGTTTCATAGTCGCTCACTCTCTTAGATGCTTTTTAGCGATGTAACACCCGGGAAAAAATGGCTTTAAGGTAGTCTGTTTCTGGAATCGCGGGGTGTACTGGATGATCCGGCCCTTGGTGCCCTTGCTCTAATATCTGCATATTACGGTCAAGGTGGCGCGCTGACTGCTGCATGATGCTTTGCAAAGAGCTACGATTCAAGTGGTGTGAACAGGAACCTGAGATCAAAATACCATCTTTACTCAGTAACTGCATTGCCATTTGGTTGGCACGGCGATAGGCATTGCTACCCTCTTTAAGATCTTTTTTACGTTTGATAAAGGCAGGCGGATCCAGAATAATGACATCAAAATGCTCACGCTCTTCGCGCAGTGCCTTCATTGCCGCAAAGGCATCTCCCTCTAAGCAGCTCATTTTATCGGCCACACCATTCAATTCGCCATTGTGATGCACTAAATCCAGTGCGCTTGATGAGGCATCGACACACATCACCTCATCGGCTCCTGCAACAGCAGCTTGCACTCCCCAGCCACCGATGTAGCTGAAAACATCCAGAACCCGCTTACCCTGTACATAGTTTTTCATCCGCGCCCGATTCATTCGATGATCATAAAACCAGCCGGTCTTTTGGCCGCCTCGAATCGGTGCTGAAAATTTTACTCCGTTTTCAATCAACTCAGCCTGCTCAGGCACCTCGCCCAGCGCACTCTCCACATAGCTTTCCAAGCCTTCCATCTTGCGGATACCACCATCATTGCGCAGCAAAATGGCCTTCGGCTTAATCACTTTATCCAGTGCCGCAATCACCTGCTCTTTTATCACCTCCATACCTGCGGTACCAAACTGTACTACCAGCAGATCAAAATAACGATCAACCACCAGCCCCGGCAGCATATCGCTTTCACCATGCACTAGGCGGTAACAGGGGTGTTCAAAGAGTCGTTCACGGATGGAGAGTGCAATTTTCAGCCGGTGGGTAATGAGTGATTGATCCAGTTGATATTTGCGATCACGACTCACAATACGGGCACAAATCAGTGAGTGAGCATTAACATAGCCATTACCTAAAAACTTACCATTATGGGCAATAATCTCAACCGGCTGCCCGGCTGAAAATTCAGTTAACGGGGTCTGCTTGGTATCCACTTCATTGCTGTAAACCCAAACATGGCCACCTAAAATACGGCGTTCTTCATTTTTTTTAAGTTTCAGGGGCGCTAAGGTCATCATGTGGTCTCGGGTGAAAATCAAATGGTTAAAACGAGAAACGCCCCGACGGGGCGTTTAGCGGTGATGGAAAACCCGGGTTTATGGAATTGTATAGTTGCTTTGATCCATCAAATCCAGACCACACTCCAACTTTTCGACCCAGTCGATAAACTGGCTGATCATCTCTTTGCCTTTAAATGAACAGCCATGCTGGGGCACAATCATCTCAATGTCCAGCTGGCGCGCCATATTTGCCCACAGGCGACACGCCTTATTACTGGCCATGTAACGCCGATGAAAACTGGCCATTGCTGGAATATGTGCTTCAAAATCGGCAACCGGCTGATCCAGGTCTTTATCTGTTAGCGAGGCACCCAAGTCACCGGAGAAAAGAATCTTGCTGACCGGATCGTAGAAGTGAAAATTACCCACAGAGTGTAAAAAATGCGCTGGAATCGCTTTTATTACCGTATCGCCAAACGGTAAGTCCATCCCTTTATCAGGAATCGAGACATAACGACTTTGACCCAGATCACGTTTAGTCACTTGCTCCAGGTGCCTGGGAATAAGGTGAGGAAGAAAGCGAGACCACAATTCAGAACAGGCAATTTGACAATTGGTGTAGGTCATCCATTTGTCCAAAGAGGCGATGATGTCGGGATCCTGATGAGAGGCGATAACATAGTCCAGCTCTTTGATGGTGACGTGTTTGATCACCTCCATAAATAGTGGGGTGTAAGTCAGGTCGCCACCTGGATCAATCAACGCAGTGTGGCGATCATGAATCACTAAAAATTGGTTGGCCTGTATTCCATCACCACTAACCAAGTTTTCAAACGCTAGGCAGCGATGATTGCCATCATTGAAAAGTTCAATTGCCATCCGATCCCCTTCCTACTTTAAGATCATTCTTATAGCCCCTAGCTTACAGAGAATAACCAAAGTTGTCTTGAAATAATTTTTCAAATTCACCCATTTCAAAGGTGTGATTCTGTGTGCCATGTTTAGCAACACAGATAGCGCCCATTAATGAAGCGATGCGACCGGTCGTTTTCCACTCTAAATCATTCATCAGGCCATACAATAAACCACCACGATAAGCGTCGCCGCATCCCGTTGGGTCATTGACGGCCGTTGGTTTGACCGCTGGAATCTCAATACGGTGCTCTTTGGTATAAATAACCGAACCCTCACTGCCCCGGGTGACAATCAGTGCCTCTAGCTTTTCAGTTAATTCGTGCGGTGTTTTGCCGGTGCGGTCCTGCATCAGCTGCATCTCATAATCATTGAAAATGGCATAATCTGCCTGCTCGATAAAGCGCATTAATGCCTTGGCGCCAAACATGGGTAGGCCTTGGCCCGGATCAAAAATAAACGGAATGCCCGCCTCGAAAAATTGCTCTGCATGCTGAGCCATGCCATCCCGGCCATCGGGGGAGACAATGCCGATACTAATACCGTCCGCCTCACCGACTTTATTGCGATGGGAAAAGCTCATCGCCCCTGGGTGAAAAGCAGTAATTTGATTATCATCCAGATCGGTGGTGATAAACGCTTGCCCGGTGTAGCTATCGGCAATTATCTTGATATGCTCGTCACTAATCCCACACTGAATCATCCAGTTAGTATAGGGTGTGAAATCACTGCCAACGGTCGCCATCGGCAGTCCGGTGCCTGGGGCAAGTAAATTAAGGTTATACGCGATATTACCCGCGCAGCCACCAAATTCACGGCGCATATCCGGCACCAGGAATGAGACGTTCAGGATATGAACCTTGTCTGGCAGGATATGATTTTTAAAATGGTCATGGAACACCATGATGTTGTCGTAAGCGTAAGAACCACAAATTAGTGCTGTCATCTTATTATTTATCCCTTTTGTTTTTCAGTCGCTTGCCAACGAAGATCAGGCTTGCGTGCGGCTCGTACATCATCCAGTCGTTTTACCGGCAGTGTGTGGGGTGCGCTCTTCACCTTGTCAGGATCTTCATAGGCTTCCTGTTTTACCGCAAGCAGTGCAGCAACGAAGCCATCAATCTCCTCTTTCGATTCGGTCTCGGTCGGCTCAATCAGCAGGCACTCTGGCACAATCAATGGGAAATAGGTGGTCGGTGCATGGTAACCATAGTCCAGCAACCGCTTAGCGACATCCATCGCGCTGACACCGGTCTCTTTGGTTAATTTTTTCAGGGTGACAATAAACTCATGGGTGGCGCGGCGCTCCGGTAGTGCCACCTCAAAGCCAGCCTCAATTAGCTTTACCATCAAGTAGTTGGCATTCAGCGTGGCATAATCGGCCACCCGCTCCATCCCCTCTCTGCCCAGCATGCGGGCGTAAATATAGGCCCGCAACACAATACCGCTGTTGCCCATATTGGCAGAGAGTCGGCCAATCGATTGTGGAGCATCTTTTTCAGTGAGCCAGCGGTAGTTGCTGTCGGTTTTAGCGACCACGGGTACCGGCATGAAGGGGAGCAGGCGCTCACCAACACCAACAGGGCCAGAGCCGGGGCCGCCGCCGCCATGGGGGGTGGAGAAGGTTTTATGCAGGTTAATATGAATCACATCAAACCCCATATCCCCCGGTTTTACTTTACCTAAAATGGCATTCAAGTTGGCCCCATCGTAATAGAGCAGCCCCCCCGCCGCGTGTACCACATTGGCAATCTCTTTAATGTTACGGTCAAACACACCCAGTGTAGAGGGGTTGGTTAACATAATGCCTGCGGTTTGCGGACCAACAACTGCTTTTAACGCCTCAAGATCCACATCACCATCATCACCGGTGGGGATTTCACACACCGTGTAGCCGCACATGATGGCGGTGGCCGGGTTGGTACCGTGAGCGGCATCTGGACAGAGAATCTCAGTACGCCCTTCATCACCACGGGTATCGTGGTAGGCGCGAATCATCGCCAGACCGGCAAACTCCCCTTGCGCACCGGCCATCGGCTGCATCGAGACCCCCTTCATGCCGGTCGCCTCTTTCAATATCTCCTGCAACTCATACACACATTGCAAAAAACCTTGGCCGTGGCTTGCCGGGGTCAGTGGGTGATGGCCCAAAAAGTTGGCCTGCATTGCCAGGCTGTTGCAGGCTCGCGGGTTGTACTTCATGGTGCAGGAACCCAGCGGGTAGAAGTGGGTGTCGATCGAGAAATTCTTTTGTGACAGGCGGGTGTAGTGCCGTACCGCTTGCAGCTCTGAAACAGCGGGCATTTCTGCCGATTGCTGACGACGGAATTCAGTAGGAATTTTATTCAAATCGACCGCTTCACCCGGCTGTTGTGCCCTGTTGAAGCGATTAGCTTTAGATTGTTCAAATATCAGCATCTGGATCGGCTCCTATCGCAACGCTTGGGCAAAGGCTTGGGAAAATGCGACAATTTCATCACGGTGCCTCATTTCCGTTGCGCAGACCAGCAGGGTATTATTTAACTCTGCATAATCATCGGCCAGCTCAAAACCGCCTAAATAACCCGCCTCTGCCAGTTTGCTTAATACCGGTACAACCGGCTGATTGAGGCGGATAACCGCTTCGTGAAAACAGGGGGCATCAAAAAGTTTTTCTACACCATCAATGGCGATGAGCTGTTCGACCAGTATCGCGGTGTTGGCATGGCAGAGCATTGCGGTGCGCTCAAGGCCTTCAGCTCCCATCAGACTCATATAGATGGTTGACGCGGTGATCATAAGCCCTTGGTTGGTACAGATATTGGAAGTCGCCTTTGAGCGACGAATGTGCTGCTCCCGTGCCTGGAGTGTTAATACAAACCCTCGCATGCCATCCAGATCAACGGTACGGCCAACGATGCGCCCCGGCAACTGGCGAACCTGTTTCTGTTTACAGGCAATAAAGCCATAAAATGGCCCACCCCATGAGAGTGGAATACCCAACGGCTGGCCTTCACCACAAGCGATATCAGCACCCTGCTCTCCCCATTCACCGGGAGGAACAATCACCGCCATCGCCATCGGATTAACCACACCAATCACCAACATTTCATTGCGATGTGCCCAATCGGTTAACTGATCTACCTGCTCCAGGCTGCCAAAAAAGTTGGGTTGTGGAATCACCAGTGCCGCGTAATCTTTCCCCTCATACTGGGCCAGTGAATCAACAACAATTTGACCACACTCCGTGCAGTAATCCAGCTCAACCAGTTCGATACCCTGGTTGCTGACAATATTTTTCACCACGCGGCGGTAATTGGGATGCACCGTAGTGGACATCAAAATACGTTTACTTTTCGATTTTCGATTGGCCCTGACCGCCATCAATACCGCTTCAGCCAGTGCAGAGGCACCGTCATACAACGACGCATTAGAGACATCCATCGCCATCAGGTTGCTCATCATGGTTTGGTATTCATAGAGCAGTTGCAGGGTGCCCTGGCTCGCCTCAGCCTGATAGGGCGTATAGGCGGTGTAGAACTCGCCCCGGGTAGCCAGCTCCCAGACTGCCGCCGGAATATGATGCTCGTAAGCACCAGCACCGGCAAAGCAAATCAGCGGTTGGTCCTGGCGTGCCCGCTGATTAATCAGGCGTGTCACTTCAAGCTCATTAAGTCCGGCAGGAATATCGCCCAACCCTTTGGCACGTAACGCCTGCGGAATTTCATCAAACAGCTGCTCAATATTTTGTACGCCAATGGCGTCAAGCATCTGGGCTGTCTCTTGCTCGGTATGTGGGATAAATGGCATGGGGGATCGCTATCGGGTAATTAAAGTGGCGTTAATCTTCATCTTCGGTAATCAGCGCGCTGTACTCTTCAGCGGACATCAGCTCTCTTACATCACTCAAGCTGGCAGGCTGTAGTTTAAAAATCCAGCCCTCGCCGTACGCATCGCTATTAATTGTCTCCGGCGCATCTTCCAGAGCCTCATTGATCGCGATCACTGTGCCGGCAACCGGGCTGTAGATGTCAGACGCTGCCTTTACCGACTCAATAACGGCACAATCCTGCCCAACATCAAGCTCGCTATCAATTTCAGGCAACTCAATAAAAACCATATCGCCTAACAGCGCCTGGGCGTGCTCTGAAATACCCACCGTGACACTCCCATCATCTTCAATCCGCACCCACTCATGACTTTGGGTATAAAACAGTTCATTCGGTGTATTGCTCATTATGGCAATCCTTCTGAGTTATTAGTGGAAGCTTTTGTGTAGGGAGCCTCTAAAAAGAGTGATTTTTTTGTGAGAGCAAAGAAGCACCGCACGCAGAACCGCAGTGTATAGGGGTACATGAGGATTCGAGCACGGAGCTGACGCTGCTATCGCCGAAAAAGTGCATTTTTAGAGACGCCCTCTGGCTATTTTAGATTAGTTGAGCTCTTCATAACAAGCTTTGCCGTGATGGACGAAAGGAGGTTTTACCACCCGGGCATCCTGTAATTTGCCACGAATCTCGACCTGACAACGGTTGCCCATAGCGACAGGCACCCGTGCCAGCGCAATCGACCGACCCAGTGTGGGTGAAAAAGTACCACTGGTAACTTTACCGTCACCGGCATCACTCACCACCCGCTGATGACCGCGCAGTACACCACGCCCCTCAAGGAGCAAACCCACCAGTTTATACTCAACTCCGGCCTCCCGCTGTTTTTGCAGCGCGGTACGACCAATAAAATCACGCTCCACCGGCTGCCAGGCAACCGTCCAGTTGAGGTTGCACTCCAGTGGCGATATGCTCTCATCCATATCAGCCCCATAAAGGCTCATGGCGGCTTCCAGGCGCAGAGTATCCCGGGCACCAAGGCCGATGGGTGCAACACCCGCCTGGCGCAATTTTGTCCATAGCACCTCTACGCCACTCGCTGGCAGAACAATTTCATAGCCGTCTTCACCGGTATAGCCCGTCCGCGCAATAAACAACTCACCACAAAAACAGGCGTTAAATGGCTTCATTTCAGCAACCTTTGTACAGGTTTCATCATCCAGCACCTGGTGCACTTTAGTCCGTGCATTTGGCCCCTGAATCGCAATCATCGCCAACCCTTCCGGGCTCTCTAACGTGAGATTGAAATGTTCTGATTGCTGGGTAATCCAGGCCAGGTCTTTTTTTCGGGTCGCTGCATTCAACACAATGCGGTAGTAGCTGTTGTGGATAAAATAGATAATCAGGTCATCAATCACACCGGCCTGCTCGTTAAGCATGCAGGTATAGAGTGCTTTGCCATCACTTTTTAGTTGATCCACATCATTGGCCACCAGCTTCTGTAAAAAAGCCTTCGCCTGTTCGCCCCGAAGATCCAATACATTCATATGTGAAACATCAAACATACCGGCATCGCTACGCACGATATTGTGTTCGTTAAGCTGCGAGCCGTAGTGGATCGGCATATTCCAACCCGAAAAATCCACCATTTTGGCATTCATAGCCAAATGTTGATCGTAAAGTGGGGTTTTATTCATTATTTTCTCTTAAATTTTTAGTTTAATGACCCAGATTTTGGTGTCAGCTTATTGTCTACTGTCATTTTAACGTATAGAGCAGGGAGTCGAGTTACGGCTGCGACTCTGCATGGTACGACGAACGAACCATTGGCGCAGATTTAACCCAACTAAACCCCATCGCTTTCGCCTGCTCACCATACCAGGCAAATTTATCGGGATGAATGTACTCCACCACCGGTAAATGTTGGCGACTGGGACGTAAATATTGCCCAATGGCGATACGTGAAACCTGATGATGACGTAGATCTTCCAGTGTCTGTAACAGCTCGGACTCACTCTCACCCAGCCCCAGCATAATGGCCGATTTACTCTCCACCCCCACCCGCTGCGAAGCTGATTTTAATAAATCCAGCGAACGCTGATACTTGGCCCCCTTGCGCGCCACCTGATACAGACCGGGCACCGTTTCGATATTGTGCCCCCAGACCAGCGTAGTGGCGTGTGTCACCAAACCGGGCTGAACCGCCCGGTAAATCAGCTCAAGCGCCTTCTGCTGACAACCGCGAAAATCGGGGGTCAGAATCTCCAGGCCAATGTCAGGCTGCTGGTTTCGTAACAGACGCAAGGTCTCGGCAAAAACAGCGGCACCGCCATCTTCCAGCTCATCACGATTAACCGAGGTCAACACAATATAATCCAGCGCCATTTGTGCGACCGCCTCGGCCACACGGCGCGGTTCATCCAGATCGTACACCGGCGGACGCCCGGTCTTCACATGGCAAAAGCCACAGGCCCGGGTGCAGGTATCACCCAGCAACATCAATGTTGCCGTACCCCGGCTCCAGCACTCACCACGGTTGGGGCAGCGCGCCGCTTCACACACCGTGTTCAAACGCTGTTCTGCGACCATGTTTGAGGTTTTGGCATAGGAGGGTGTACTGCTCAGAGAGGCGCGAATCCACTCTGGCATGCGCTGCTGGTTGGGTAACGGTTTATCCGTTGCTTCAACCGTAACAGGAATACGCTGTAGA
This sequence comes from Gammaproteobacteria bacterium, assembly GCA_022712945.1. GTDB lineage: Bacteria > Pseudomonadota > Gammaproteobacteria > RBG-16-57-12 > RBG-16-57-12 > JAFLJP01. The sequence goes on from JAFLJP010000068.1 coordinate 60,801, forward strand.
GAAGATTGTTTCATGATGAGCAGATAGAAAATAGAGGTGTGGCAAGCCAGCGCAATAACAAAAACAGGCCACGATAGCAGCCTGTTTCAGAAGAGCAGAAGAGCACTCTATTTACTCTTGTTGTGCTCCAACACAAATGTGGTGATCGCCTCCAACTCGGCACCCTTGATATTTGGGAATGCGGACATGGTCATACTTCCTTGTGTCACTTTTGCCGCAACAAATGCCGCATTGGCATTCTCGGCACTGATCTCCCAGAAGGTGGTTAATTCGGTTTCACTGATCGCACCATGGCAGCCGATGCAGGCTTTGGCAAAGATCTCTTTACCGGATGTACCCTCCGCTGGTGTATAGTTGTCAGAGCCAGCACAACCACTCAAAACAGCAACCACAGCGGCTACTAATAATACCTGTTTTCTCATTTTTTATTCATCCATATACTATGTAAGTTCAATAACCGCCTAATGGTTACTAATTTTGTCAGGAATTGCAATATGAATCATGGTTTTTTCATCACTGGCACCGATACAGAAGTTGGTAAAACCTACGTCAGCTGTGCATTGCTGCGGGCTTTTTCCCGAAATGGAAAGCATGTGTTAGCAATGAAACCGGTAGCCAGTGATTGCCAAAACAGCGGTTACGGATTACGCAATGACGACGCCCTGCAACTAATCAACAACAGTGATCGAAAACTCCCTTACGAAACGGTCAATCCTTACGCTTTTAAACCAGCGATAGCACCACACATCGCAGCAAAGCAGGCCAATGTCACCATCGACCTGCCACACCTCAAACAGTGTTACCAGGCAATCGCTAGTCAAGCTGACGTGACCGTTGTTGAAGGGGCGGGTGGCTGGCTGGTGCCGCTGGATGAACAACAGAGCATCGCCGACCTCGCCGCCATACTGGCACTGCCGGTGATACTGGTGGTTGGGATTCGGCTGGGCTGCATTAACCACGCACTGCTCAGTGCCACCGCAATCCGAGAGAGAGGGCTCAAGCTCGCCGGTTGGGTGGCCAACTGCATCGACCCGAACTGTGCCTGCATTGAAGAGAACATCCACTCAATTGCCCAGCGAATTGATGCCCCCTGCCTGGGAGAGCTTCCGTTCGACCCCCAAGCCGACGCAGAGAAACGAAGCTATTATTTGAAAATTCGTTCTCTGTTATAATCGCCGTTATCACCCCCGAAATATGATGAAAACAACTATGAAGCAATATATTGCACTCGGTATATCAATAGTATTCACTTTTATGTTACTGCAACCGGTAGCCTATGCGGAAAGTATTTGGGATCCAAAACAGCCCCCAGCATTGATTGAAAAACCACTCAATATCACCGTTTACCGCTCTGACTCATGCGGCTGCTGTAAAGATTGGGTTGAGCATCTGGAGAAGCATAACTTCAAAGTGGATGAGATCATCAACAACGACATGCACACGGTAAAAAGGGAACTGGGGCTACCGAGTGAGCTCGCCTCCTGCCACACCGGCATTATCGACGGTTACATTATTGAAGGGCACGTACCCGCCCAAGATATAAAGAGACTGGTCAATCGCCGACTCGATGTTGCCGGATTAGCGGTTCCTCGGATGCCCCACGGATCACCAGGCATGGAGACCGGACGCAGGGATGAGTTCTCAGTGATTTCATTCGACAAAAAAGGCAACTTTGAGCAGTTCAGCCACTATAAAAACCAGCACTAATTTTTTGGTAAGGGATGTAGAAAAAATTAAAGTACCGTTATTGCACCGGATTTTTGTTCGCTCTGTCTAGTCAGGTATTGGGCGCATAGTGGGCTACGCAACGAATGCCTGACTAGACAGAGCGGGCAAAAAGACCCGTAAGAGCGG
>JAFLJP010000115.1 GCA_022712945.1 Gammaproteobacteria bacterium
CGCCTGCACTGCTACGCCATGGAAATAGACGGCAAACTCATCTCCCTCGAACCACCATGGACCGGTCAATGGAAAATCCCCGCCCAGGCCCTTCAGAAAGCACTGGGACTCTTGTACGATTAAAACATCGACAATCGAAACAAGACATATCCCCTGCCCAAAAGGTCGCGCCTTGCAGGTCTTTTGGGAAATAGGTATATAGAGAAAGTCTGGAAACCTTCAGGAGGAACCGATGCAACGCTTTGTTTCAATATTCATGGTTTTGACTCTGCTGGCCGGGGCGGCCCTTGTCAGAGGTTGTGCCGTTTACGATGTGGCCGTGGAGGAACGCAACGCCGGAGACTGGGCAAATGATGAAAAAATCACATTCCAGATCAAGGAGCAGTTCCTCAAAAGCGACTTGATCAGCTACATGGATATCGACGCGGCCAGCTATCTGGGGCAGGTCTACATCATAGGTGAATACGAGAGTCGCAGTCAGGTGACCGAGGCCGTGAAAATCGCCGAGGGCATCGCCGGTGTCCGCACGGTGACCACGTACATGCTGCCCAAACGGGCCAACGACCATTGCGGCACCACCGACAACCTTGAAATATACACCCGGGTCAAACATAAACTGATCAGCGACAAGGATATCTGGTCCACAAACATCGATGTCAAGACCGTTCAGTGCAATGTGGTCCTGCTCGGTATCGTCGGCTCGACCTCGGAGATGGCAAAGGCCATAGCTTATGCCTCGACAGTACCGGGCGTTCGCAAGGTCAAATCATACCTCAAGGTGAAGTAGCTCTTTTGGCAATGGCTCAGACACAAACAAAAAATAAAATCTCCCTGCGGGCATGCCTTTCGATTGCCTGTGCCATGCTGTTGCTCGGATTGATTGCCGGGTGCGCCTCCAAAGCCCCCACCTCACCACCGCCCGGGGCGACATATGCAACCAAAGTCAAACCTGCCTCAGGCAAGGCCGCAGCCATCATCCGCACTGCCCGGCTGATGATCGGCGCACCATACAAATGGGGCGGCGAATCACCCGGCACCGGCTTTGATTGTTCCGGCCTGATCTGGTTTTCATACCGCCAGCACGGTATCAACCTGCCCCGCATTTCATGGCAGCAGTTTGGTGCAGGTTACGCCATCAGGCGCAGCGACCTGCGGCCCGGAGACCTGATCTTTCACAAGGTGGATAAGACGGGGAAATCCCTGCACGTAGGGATCGTCACGGACAAGGGAACCTTTGTGCATTCGCCAAGTTCCGGCAAACGGGTCATGGAATCGAGTTTGAACACCCCGTACTGGCGAGAGCATTATCTGGGGGCGCGACGAGTTCTTTAGCCTGCCGAGGAGAACAGACTGATTTTTGTAGTTCTTTTTTTAGCTTAACCAATCCCCAAAGGCACCGTGGCTGCACGGTACCCAGAGTGTTGACAAAGATTAGCGTGTTAGGCTCAAAAAGAGTTCAGGGCCGACGCGTACTTCCTGTACGTTAGGACTTTCTGCAGCACCGGCGCAATCGGGCCTTTGTCGGCAACCTGAGGGCCTCCTGCGGAGACCCCTTTAACATTTTGAAAAGATCCGATTTTATCGGGTGACTTCTTCAATTTTCGCCTTGAGAGTGTCCGGATTGAACGGCTTGGTGACGAATGCGGTAACACCTGCCTTTCTGGCCATCTCCTGCTGTGAGGCTTCGGACTCGGTGGTGACCATGATGATGGGGACATCTTCGTAGCCCGGAGTGTTGCGTACCTTGCCGACCAGCTCCATGCCGTCCATGACTGGCATGTTCATGTCGGTGATGATGACGTCGAACTCTTCGCCCTGTTCAATGAACTCATAGGCTTCTTCGCCGTTGGTGGCCATGAAGGGCTTGAAGCCGAGATCGGTGAGTATGGCCCGGTGCATGGCACACATGGAACGGGAGTCGTCCGCGGCCAGGGCTTTGCTCAAGCTGGTTGCGATTTCGGGCAGCCTGTCCAGATCCTCTTCTGCGCGGCTGCCGCCGATATCGATCAGCAGTGCGCGGAATTGTTCGATGACTTCCGGGTCATTTGATTGCAGCAGGGCGTCCATGAGAACGTCACCCGCGCCATCAACTTCATACAGGGCGTCAAAAATGTTTATGGCCCGGGATGAGACAACTGCCTTGCTGAGCCGGTCGCTCTGATCGTCATCGTTTGAGATTACCTTGGTCAAGGTAGAAATCATGCCGGGATTGACGTGTTTCTCCAACCCGCCGATGACCGCCATCAGGATCAGTTCGTCGGTTTCCGACAGGCCATCCACCAGACAGATGATGCCCTTCATGGTGCCGATGCGTCCCAGTGCTTCGTACACGGCGTAACGGACGTTGGAATCATCAGCCAGCCCTTTGTCGAATGCGGCCACCAGACCGTCTGCGCCGGAGCGATCGCCCACGAAGCCGAGGATATTGGCGGACAAAATCTTACTGTCCGCGTCGCCGGATTCAAAGGCATTGAAAAGCATGTTAATCGACGGAGCGCCGATGGTAATCAACGCATCGGTGATGATGCGTCGGACAGTCGGGTTCGTGTGGTGCAGCTTTTCCACCAGAAATCCGATGGTGTCGTCACGGGAAAAGGATGCCATGGCTTCCACGGCTTTCCAGGTGGTGATGTCGCAGACCTCGAACCTCTCCGGAGAGTCGCTGTCCTCAATCATAACTTTTAGATGCTCAATGGAGGTCTCGTCCTTGAGTTTGCCCAGAGCCTCGATGCAGGCCGACTTGATGAATGGATCGTTGTGTTCGAGATGTTTACGGAAAATCGGCAGGGCAGCGGTATCGGCAATACGAGCCAGAGAGGTGAGGATCTCCATGAGCCGGTCCGGGTCGAATTCGGTCTGAGCCACTTTGACCAGAGAGCCTGTGGCTGCTTTGAATCCGTGCTCACCCGCCACGCGGATACACAGGATGCGGTAGCCATCGTGTTCATCTGTCAAACCTTCAATGACCTTTTCTTCGTTGCCGGAAAGGACTGCGTTGAGGGCATTGACCACCATATAGTCGATGGAGGTGTCACCCACAGGTTTTTTGAGCAGTTCTACCAGCTTTGGAAGGGCTTCCGGGTTTTTGCTTCCGGATATTTCATTCAGGATCGTTATCTGATCGAGAAATTCTTTGTTTCGAAAATCGTCAAGTGTCGCCATAATTGTCTCCACACGGGTTGCAGTGCGCTGGTAGCCTACTCGAAGCAGAATTCGATGGTGAAACTCCCGTCGGAAGTGGTGAAGGGAATGGCCATGATGGGAGCCTTTGTCATGTGGGAAATGGTGTGACCATCGCCCATGACGACTGTTGGCGTGGACCCCTGGAAGACGAGTCCTCTTTCTGCAAGTCCTGCGCGGGCCTGACCTGAAATCATGTTCGTCAATTCGCCGACTGCGTCTTTGACATCCGTCATGATATCTTCAATCTCATCGCCTAACATATTCTTGACGATGGCAACGGCGCACCCTTTTGTAAAAGAAATGGATACACTGCCGTTCCTGTCGCCGGTGATACCAACCATGCCGGAAACATCTCCGGCAGCAACTGTATTCTTTTTGATGTAGGGCTTGCCAACCTCTGGTTTGATGAATGCCATGGTGGACAAGACATCTATGGCTGCTTTTATGAAGGGCTTTGCCAGTTCAACATCCATGCTCGTACTCCTTAACTCGTATTCAGGATAAAAACACTTGATCTGCATCACAACATGTTTGAATGACAGACCAAAGTCTCATTTTCAAGTTTCTTTCGGAATTGTTGGTGGTACAGCTTCCGTACTGTAAATACCTACCGGCTTCGGGGTGAGGGGTCAAGGTATGTATATTAGAAATAACGACTTGTTGCTATATTTATCTTGCCGGAGCGTGAAAGTCCACTTAGAGCCAAATCCAGGTGACTACATGATAAATAAGGCGAATTTGCATGAACCGTTTAAAACTGCCTTGCCAGTAGTGCTGTTTGTGGACGCTATATTCTTTTTCAATTTTATTTCTCGCATGATTCTTGCTTCACTCCTGCCTGTCATCCAGCAGGATTTTGGATTTTCCCATGCCGGGGCTGGACAATTGTTTCTGACGTTGGCCTTTGGCACCGGAGCAGGTCTGCTGTTGAACTGTTTCATTTCCCGAACCGTGAACCATCGAAAGACCGTGGGGAATATCAGAAATCCTGGTGGATCT
>JAFLJP010000143.1 GCA_022712945.1 Gammaproteobacteria bacterium
GTAGTCAGCCATAAAATCGATGAGACTGTAGCCTTTTTGAAATTGCACTTTGTTTTTCATCAGCTTACCCTCAGACTTGAGTGAATACTAAAAGTATAGTACGTCCTTTCTGAATGGCGGCGCTTTATGGGTAATCAGGAACACTTTTACAATGGCAGCCGTATTGTTGAGACTCGCCTGCTGATGAACCATGCCAATGATGGCTGGGTCGGCACCGCCTATGAGTGGAATGAGGCACAGACAGAGGGTGAACTTTTAACCGATGCAAAACAGATTACCACACCGGTCAATCACTACTTTCCAAGTCGACAGGAGTGTATGGAGTGCCATACTGATGCCGCTAAAGTGCTGTTAGGCCCCGACACCCTGCAACTCAACTACACGCTCTACTATACCGATGGCTCTGAAGAAAATTACCTTGATGCATTGGCGCGTCTGAGTTACCTCTCAGCACCGCCACTGGCGGAGTACAAGGCTGATCGCCTTTATGCGATTAACGATGATGCCGCATCACTTAAGCAGCGAGCCAGAAGTTACCTTCACAGTAATTGCTCAGGGTGTCACCGCACTGGTGCACCACAGGGGGGATTTGACCTGCGTTACAATTCATCATTCTCGACAGCAGCCAGTAACGTCTGTGGTATCAGTGCGACAGAGCCCACCAGCCCGACCGGTGGGTTACATATTGATCCGGGCAGTGCTGCTAACTCCACTATTCAGCAGCGCCTTTCATCAACCGGCAGCATCAAAATGCCACCGGTGGGCCGGGATCAAGCGGACCCCGATGCTGTTCAGGTGATGAGTGGGTGGATTAACAGTTTAAATGGCTGTAATTGAGCGGGGCTTGAAGGTAACGGCACGAATACGGCGATTCCCCCCCGACACCTCTGGTGTCAGGTTGTCTGTGACGGGGTGCAAAAAAAGGGGTGTGCGGCCGAGCTAGGTCGATATTTCCAGCGGGTGGGGCGTGGGCTGCTTGATTTACAGCTCATCACTCAGTGTGGCTAGTTGTTCCGCCTGGTGTTCGTTGATCAGTGGGCCGATGATCTGCGCGAGCCCACCGTTCACGATCTCATCCAGTTTATAGAGTGTCAGGTTGATGCGGTGGTCTGTCACCCGGCCTTGCGGGTAGTTGTAGGTGCGGATTCGTTCTGAACGATCGCCACTGCCCACTTGTAATTTGCGGTTTTCTGATTGTTCGGCGTGCTGTTTCTCTTTTTCGACGGCGAGCATGCGTGCTTGCAGTACCGACATAGCGCGGGCGCGGTTTTTGTGTTGGGAACGTTCATCCTGGCATTCGACCACGGTGCCGGTGGGCAGATGGGTGATGCGGATGGCCGAGTCGGTTTTGTTAACGTGCTGGCCCCCAGCACCCGAGGCGCGGAAGGTGTCGACCTTCAGATCAGCGGGGTTGATTTCGATGGCATTCACTTCATCCACTTCGGGCATGATGGCGACGGTGCAGGCGGAGGTGTGGATGCGCCCTTGTGATTCGGTGTTGGGCACGCGTTGTACGCGGTGGGCACCGGATTCAAATTTCAGCTTGGAGTAAGCACCCTGGCCGATAACCTTGGCGATGATCTCTCTGAAACCGCCATGCTCGCCTTCATTCTGGTTCATGATTTCAATACGCCAGCCCATATTTTCGGCATAGCGTGAATACATGCGGAACAGATCACCTGAAAATATTGCTGCTTCGTCGCCACCGGTACCGGCTCTGATTTCAAGGAAGATGTTGCTGTTATCACTGGGGTCGGTGGGCAGCAGCAGAATTTGCAGTTGCTGTTGTAACTGCTCTTTGCTCTTTTCACCCTCTTTCAGCTCTTCAGATGCCATTTCGCGCATCTCGGCATCGTCATCTTTTAGCATCAGTTTGGCAGATTCAATATCGCCGCTGACGCTGTTGTATTGGTTGAACACCTGGATCACCGGCTCCAGCTGTGCATACTCCTGGGAGAGGGTGCGAAAGCGATTCTGATTGCCAATTACTTCGGGGTCGGAGAGTAGCGCGCCGACCTCTTCAAGACGTTCGGCAAGGTGTTCAAGTTTATTATAAATGGATGTTTTCACGGGACGACTGCTTATTTGGGATTATTGAGTTCAAACAGGGTGCACGCCGCACTGAGAAGTTCTTGATTTCCATCGTGGGTGGCCTGTCGGATCTGGCTGGTGGGGGCGTGAATGAGTTTGTTGGTTAAACTGTGTGCCAGCTGTTTGAGTACTTGCTCGGCATCACTACCATTTTGCAGTTTTGCGGTGGCTTTTTCGAGTTCGTTCTGCTGGATAGTCATGGCCGATTCACGGAATTCACGAATAATGGAGACTGAGCTTAATGAGCGCAGCCAGCCCATAAAGTGGGTAACCTGTACCTCGATAATTTCTTCTGCTTGTTGGGCAGCCTCTTGGCGGCTTTTCAGTCCTTCTTGGATGATCTCCTGAAGATCGTCGACCGTATAGAGGTACACATCTTCCAGCTCACCCACCTGGCCTTCAATATCACGGGGAACGGCGATGTCGATCATCAGCATTGGCTTGCGTTTGCGCGCTTTGATCGCACTTTCTACCGCGCCTTTACCCAGAATCGGTAGTGGGCTGGCGGTGGATGAGATGATGATGTCGGCTTCGGCCAGGTGGGCAGGAATCTCTTCCAGCGCGATGGCATAGCCATCAAACTCCTGGGCAATGGTATGGGCGCGCTCAACAGTACGGTTGGCGACAATAATACGACCCAGGCCATTCTCTTTCAGGTGGCGGGCAACCAGTTCAATGGTCTCACCGGCACCAATCACCATCGCGGTGTGGCTTTCAAAATGGCTGAAAATCTGTTTGGCCAGACTCACGGCGGCAAAGGCGACGGAGACGGGGCTGGAGCCAATCGCGGTATCGGTGCGTACTTGCTTGGCGACATTGAAGGTATGCTGAAACAGGCGACTCAACAGGCGGGCGGTGGTACCGCATTCGTTGGCTTTGGCAAAAGTATCTTTAATTTGCCCCAGTATTTGTGGTTCACCAAGCACCAGCGAGTCAAGACCGCTGGCGACCCTGAACAGGTGCTGTACCGCAGTGTCGTCACGGTGCATGTAGGTGTAGCCGCGAATCTGATCTGCCTCCAGGCTATGAAAATTAGCCAGCCAGCTGATCAGCTGCTCATCATTGAACTGTTCCAGCCCACAATAAATTTCAGTGCGGTTACAGGTCGACAAAATCGCCGCTTCATTGACCGCCGGGCAGGCGACAAGATCTTTAAGGGCCTCGTCCATACGCTCCTGAGAAAAGGCGACCTTTTCACGGATATCGACGGGTGCTGTTTTGTGGTTGATACCAAAAGCTACGATCGGCATAAATACTAATAAAAATTATAAAAAAGTACGGGGATTGTAATGGTATGAGGCTTTAATACAACCCTAATTCCCAGATAGAAATGCGAGAGGGTATGTAAGATATTGGTTTCACAGTGGAATATAAAAATATGAGTCGCACCCACAGGTTCGGTGGCTATTTTTTGTTTTGTTGTGGAATCAATAGCTTGCGTAGCATGTGTGTTTATATCTGGGGATTGGGGTGCAAGCGCGGTGGGATAATTATCTGTTTTTAGAGGTGCCCTTTAACGAATTTAACGGGTATATTTGCAGCAATACCATCATCTTGACGGTCTATAAGCCTGATTTCCTGTTAAACCCTGGTGATTTTGGAGTGATCTTATATGAATAGAGCGCTGGTACAGGCTGGTTTTTCCCTGACCCTTTTAGTCGTCAGTGGCTGTGCAACGGTTAATCAGCCGGAGTCATCAGCGACTGTGCAGGCCAAGGCCTCTACAGAAATGGTCCAGCCACCATCAGAATCAGCACCATTAGTGAACTCTCCTGCTGATGTGGCGCCCGCTTCTGCCTCCTTTCCTCCCGAACTGCTGTTTGGTTTGATGACCGCTGAAATTGCTGCACAACGTGGTAACACCACCCTCGCCGCCCAAACATATGTGGATGCTGCCTTTGCCACACGTGATGTGAACGTGGTGGCACAGGCGGTGCGTTATGCGGCGATGAACAATAATCTTGATATAGATAAAGCGGGTGAACTTGCTGCACTTTGGGTCGAGTTGGCACCGGATCAATCGACACCTCATCAGGCATTGGCGATGATTCAGCTCCAGCGTGGTGATGTGGCTACGGCACTTGAGCAGCTAGAGTATTTATTGGCTAACTTTGAGACCTTTGATTTTAATGTTGTGATCAAGCTGCTCTCCCGCCAGAAAAATCAAAAACTTGCCTTGCAGGTTGTTGCCGAACTCGCCAAGGCGCGACCAGACAGTGCTGAGGCCCATTTTGCCCATGCTCACCTCGCTGCACGTTTTGGCCATCCTGAAGAGGCATTGGAAGCCAATGAGCGGGCAATAGCACTTCTCCCCAACTGGCGTAACGCAATTATGTT
>JAFLJP010000083.1 GCA_022712945.1 Gammaproteobacteria bacterium
CGGCAATCTCGGCCAGGCGGTTATAAAACACCACGTTATGCCATTCGGTGCGATCCCGTTGCTCACCGGTCTGCTTATCTTTCCAGCTTTCAGAGGTTGCGATAGTAACGTTAGCAACAGCACCACCACTTGGCATGTAACGCACTTCGGGATCTTTACCCAGGTTGCCAACCAAAATGACTTTATTGACGCCTCTTGCCATTACCCTATCTCCCCGTTTTTTCTATTAAGGCCAATGCCCAGATAACCCACATGATAATGCCTCGTTTACGCATCGTCCACGGCAAACGTTAACAATTTTTCACGATCAAGAGTATGCAGGTCTACCTTCAAGTAGGCAACTCCCGTTTCCGGCAGAATATAAATTTCGGAGACCCCTTTAATTGCCGCCATTTCGCCTGTTAATGTTGCTGCACGAGCCTCGTCCACATCCCCCACTCGCACCATATAGCTGCTCAAATAACTGGGATTTTGCATGGTAGCGGCGGCAATCAACCACAGCGTGCCCAATACCGCACACAGGGCAAAAACAGCTGCCATACCAAACTCGCCATGCAACCAACCGCCCAGTGCACCACCCACAAAGGCACCAAAAAATTGCGAACTAGAGTAGACCCCCATTGCGGTTCCCTTGCGATCCGGCTTGACCGTTTTTGCCACCAGCGAGGGAAGTGATGCCTCCAAAGTATTAAAGGCAATAAAGAAGATCAGCAGCGCCGCAACAATACCGTAGAGACTCTGGTGAGCAAACACCAGTAGCAACTGTGCGACAATCAACGCCGCAATCGCCCCCACAAACACCTGTTTCATTTTGCGTTTTTTCTCAGCGATAATGATAAACGGCACCATCAAACCCAGCGCTAGCACCAGCACCGGAAAGTAAACATACCAGTGATCGGCAGATGGCAGCCCGGCAAAATCACGCAGTGCCAATGGTGTCACCACAAAGGTGGCGGTCAACATGGTATGCAAAACCAGAATGCCAAAATCCAGGCGCAACAGCTGCTTATCTTTCAGTACGCTTTTGAACAGCGCTGGTACCGGCTCGGTATCACGGTGAAAACGGCTCTTGGCCGGAGTGGGAACGATCGCCAGCAATACCACCATGGCAAGAATTGCCATCACCCCGGTCAACCAGAAGATGCCATCGACACCAATCCACTGATTCAGTACTGGACCCAGCACCAGTGAGACAGCAAATGACATACCGATGCTCATGCCGATAACCGCCATCGCCCGCAGACGGTGCTCCTCACGGGTTAAATCCGAGGTGAGCGCCATGATAACGGCAGCAATCGCACCGGCTCCCTGAATCGCACGACCCAAAATAACGCCATAAATGGAGTCTGACATCGCGGCAATAACACTACCCACCGCAAAGATAATCAGACCCAGAATAATCATCGGCTTGCGACCAAGGCGATCGGAGAGCATGCCAAATGGAATCTGCAGGATGGCCTGGGTCAGACCATAAATACCGATAGCCAGACCCACCATGAAGGGGGTCACACCCTCCAACTGCTCGGCATAAAGCGCAAACACCGGCAGGATCATAAACAGACCCAACATCCGTAGCGCATAGATACTCGCTAAAGAAGAGACCGCTCTCTTTTCAATTGGGGTCATTGCATCAACTTCTATCTTTTTCACGTACTTTTCCACCAAATTCTCAATTTAGATTTTGCCCAAGGGCATAAAAAGGCCGTATAGTAGCAGGTTCCCTGGCATTGCGAAAATAACTGATGAAATTTATCAAGATTCAAGGTGCACGCACCCACAATTTGAAGAATATCGACGTCGAACTACCCCGTAACAAGTTGATTGTTATCACGGGTCTCTCCGGCTCTGGAAAATCCTCCCTGGCATTTGACACCATCTATGCTGAGGGACAGCGGCGTTACGTTGAGTCACTCTCAAGCTACGCCCGTCAGTTTCTCTCGATGATGGAAAAGCCTGATGTGGATCACATCGAGGGGCTTTCACCGGCTATCTCCATTGAGCAGAAGACGACCTCACACAACCCACGTTCAACCGTAGGCACGGTGACGGAAATTTACGACTACCTGCGCCTGCTGTTTGCCCGCGCAGGGGAGCCCCGTTGCCCGACCCACGGCAAGGTTCTTGAGGCGCAGACCGTCAGCCAGATGGTTGACCAGGTACTGGCGCTGCCCGAAGGCAGTAAATTGATGCTGTTGGCACCGGTGGTGCAGGCCCGAAAGGGTGAGCACCTCAACATCATCGCCGAGCTGCGTGCCAATGGTTTTATCCGGGCGCGCATTGATGGAGAGATTCTTGAGCTTGATGATGTACCGCCACTGGAGCTGCATAAAAAACACACCATTGAGGTGGTGGTTGACCGCTTCAAGGTGCGTGATGAACTAAAACAACGCCTTGCAGAGTCATTTGAAACCGCCCTCAATCTGGCGGATGGCCTTGCCCGCGTCGCCTACATGGATGAAGATAGAGAAGAGATTCTGTTCTCGGCCAACTTTGCCTGTCCGGCATGTGGTTTCAGCCTCTCTGAGCTGGAACCCCGCATGTTCTCATTCAACAACCCGGCAGGTGCCTGCCCTGATTGCGACGGCCTCGGCGTAAAGCAGTTTTTCGACCCAAGCAAAGTGGTTAACGCCCCCAGCCTCTCGCTTCCCGGCGGTGCGGTACGTGGCTGGGATCGCCGCAACGGCTACTATTTCAGTATGCTGATCTCGATTGCTGAGCACTTCGGCTTTGATATTGAGCTGCCCTTCGAAGAGCTTCCCAAAAAAATACAAAACGTCATTTTGTATGGCAGTGGTGATGAAATTATCTGTTTCAAATTCCATGGTGAACGGGGTAAAAAAACTATCCGCGAACACCCATTTGAAGGGGTGATCAACAATATGGAGCGGCGCTACAAAGAGACCGACTCCAACGTGGTACGTGAAGAGCTATCCAAATTTCTCAACAGCCACTCCTGCCCAGCCTGTGAAGGCAGCCGATTATCGCTCGCCTCACGCAATGTCTTTATTGCCCAAACTGCACTACCGAAGGTCACCGAAATGCCCATCGGCAACGCCTATGACTTTTTTAGCCAGTTAAAATTGAGTGGCCGCAAGGGTGAGATAGCGGACAAAATCGTAAAAGAGATTAACCTTCGGCTTAAATTTCTAGTCAATGTCGGCCTGGAGTACCTCTCACTGGACCGAAGCGCCGACACCCTCTCCGGCGGTGAGGCCCAGCGCATTCGTTTGGCCAGTCAAATCGGTGCCGGTCTGGTGGGCGTGATGTATGTACTGGATGAGCCTTCCATCGGCCTGCATCAACGGGATAACGAACGCCTGCTCAACACCCTCACCTACCTGCGAGACCTCGGCAACACCGTGATCGTGGTCGAACACGATGAAGAGGCCGTTCTACTGGCGGATCACGTACTCGATATCGGGCCAGGAGCCGGGGTGCATGGCGGCAACATTATCGCCCAGGGCACGCCGCAAGAAGTGATGGACAATCCCGATTCCATCACCGGTCAATACCTCTCAGGTAAATTAAGCATTGCCATTCCAGAGCCGCGCAAACCCTTCGATCGAGATCGCTGCCTGCAACTGTTTGGTGCTAGCAGCCACAACTTGAAGCATGTTGATCTTGAAATCCCTCTGGGCCTGATGACCGCTGTAACCGGCGTCTCTGGCTCAGGAAAATCGACCCTGATCAACGACACCCTCTACCCACTACTGGCCAACAGCCTCAACCGCGCAGAGATGACACCGGCTAAACATAAATCCATCGAAGGGCTGCAACATCTGGACAAAGTGGTTGATATTGACCAATCACCAATTGGCCGCACCCCCCGCTCCAACCCGGCCACCTACACCGGACTGTTCACCCCGATTCGTGAACTGCTGGCAGGTACTCAGGAGTCACGCGCCCGGGGCTACACTCCGGGGCGTTTCAGCTTCAATGTAAAAGGGGGGCGCTGTGAGGCGTGTCAGGGCGATGGCATGATCAAGGTGGAGATGCACTTCCTGCCCGACATCTACGTCCCTTGCGATGTCTGCAAAGGCAAACGTTACAACCGTGAGACCCTGGAGATCACCTACAAAGGGAAAAACATCAACGAAATCCTCAAAATGACGGTTGAAGATGCCCGTGGATTTTTCGATGCCATCCCAACCGTGGCACGTAAACTACAAACCCTAATGGACGTGGGGCTCAGCTACATCCGCCTGGGACAGAGCGCCACTACCCTCTCCGGCGGTGAAGCACAGCGGGTTAAACTCTCCCGCGAACTCTCCAAACGCGACACCGGAAAAACAATCTACATTCTGGACGAACCCACCACCGGCCTGCACTTTCATGACATTGCCCAACTACTCAAAGTTCTGGTACGCCTCAAAGAGCACGGCAACACCATCGTCGTCATCGAACACAACCTTGATGTGGTCAAAACAGCCGACTGGGTCATTGACCTCGGACCAGAGGGTGGTGGCAAAGGCGGCACCATTATTGCCACCGGCACACCGGAAGAGGTCGCCGCACTAGCACACTCCCATACTGGTCATTTTCTTGCGTTGACACTGGAGAAGGCTAAGCGCTAAACAGGCTGCATAGCACACTCACTACTACCTAAAGATTGGGGTATTGGTAAAGTGGATGGAGAGTGGTAGACTCTCAATTCATAACCCCATGAGTTAGTAGCTTAAGATGATCAGTCGAACAGGAAAACACGCGTTACAAATCCTCGGTCACCTTGTCAGAAATGAGGGCAAATGGATCTCTGGTCAGGATATTGCGGTGGCGACAGATATTCCCGCTAACTACCTTGGTAAAATCCTTAACAATCTTGCGAAGCACGAGTTTGTCGAGTCACGTAAGGGCTGGGGTGGTGGGTTCACTATTCAGGTTAAGGCGATGACACGTCCAATCAGTGAAGTACTTGAGGTTGTTGAAGGGCCAACGGCAGCTGAGTCAAAGGAGTGTGTCTACGGCCTGGGGCAGTGCAATGATGATCAACCTTGCCCGCTACACCAACACTTCAAGCCGATTCGCGGTGCCTTCGAAGATATGCTGAATAATGTGACGGTGCGTGATATCTGTTCGCTGGGTGAAATTAAATAACCGACCATTTGCAGTGCCGCACAAAAAAACAGGTAACTATTCAGCGTGTTTAGATTTTATCTCAAATCGAGGCATTTTCGCACGGAAAGAGGGAGCATATAGGGCATATGTAACTGATTGAGTACGAAAATAACGAAGAGTTGAGGCAAAAGATGAATACGCTGAATAGTTGCAAAAATAGTTTACCGGTAATGTGTTGGGTCACTGATGCCCGCATCGGCGAAGCCCTGACGACGCAGGTGACAGGAGTCACACAGGCCACAGGCTTGACCGTTGGCATCGGCCTGATAACACGAAACCGTCACGCTGTAATCCACCCCTAACGTCACACCCTGCTTAATAATTTCGCCCTTGGTTAAATCGATCAACGGGGTATGCAGTGTGGTTGGGGCACCCTCTACCGCTCTTTTAGTTGCCAGGTTGGCCATCGCCTCAAATGCCGCTATAAATCCGGGTCGACAATCAGGATAACCAGAGTAATCCACCGCATTTACGCCAATAAAAACATCATCCGCTTCAAGTACTTCGGCCCACCCCAGGGCGTAGGATAAAAAAATGGTGTTGCGTGCGGGAACGTAGGTTATTGGAATGCCTGCGGTCGGAAAGTTGGGCACCTCAATCGAATGGTCAGTCAATGCTGAGCCACCAATACCGGCAAAGTCGATGGGGATGACAAGGTGCTGCCGCACTTCCCTCTTCTTGGCAAGACGAGCGGCGGCAGCCAACTCACTCTCATGGCGTTGCCCGTAGCGAAAACTGATCGCATAACAGTCAAAACCCTGGCCTTGCGCTATCGCCAATACCGTCGCTGAATCCAAGCCACCCGAAAGTAAGACAACTGCTTTTTTGCTCATCGCCCCTCAGCCTCACCCCAAAGAATTTTGTGCAACTGCAACTGAAAGCGAACCGGAAGATGATCATCAATAATCCACTGTGCTAATTCAGCAGGCTCCTGCCGGGAAAAACAGGGGGAAAACAGCACTTCACAACAGCCGGGCAGATCATGATTCAGCAACAGCTCTTTTGCCCACTGGTAATCCTCTCGATTGCAGATCACAAATTTAACCTGATCCTGTCGCGTCAACAGGGTGATATTTTCGTAGCAGTTTTTCTCCATTTCACCTGATCCAGGGGTTTTAAGATCCATCACCTTAATCACACGCGCATCAACTTCACTCAGGTCGATAGCGCCACAGGTCTCAAGTGATACCTCATAGCCTTTATCACACAATGCGCTCAGCAGTGTCGGGCACCCTTTTTGAGCCAGTGGCTCGCCTCCTGTCACACAAACATGATGAACATGAAATTCCTCGATCCGCTGGACAACCTCATCCAGCGTCATCGACTCGCCCCCCTGAAAGGCGTAGCGGGTATCGCAATAACCACAACGAAGCGGGCAACCGGTCAGCCGAATAAAGATGGTTGGAAAACCAACACTGCGGGATTCACCTTGCAGCGAAAGAAAAATCTCGCTGATGCGAAAAGAGATCATACACATCCACTCAAATGAAAAAGCCCCCAGAGGAGGGGCGTTAAGTTGTTATTTTATTGCTCTAAAGATTGGCAGCACGCAACATTTGCAAACGCTGCTCAGCCAAGCCAGCGACTGTACTCTGCGGATAGTCGACAATCAACTGTTGAAGCAGTTCACGACATTCAGACCAGCGTTTCTGCTCATAAAAACTATAGCCACTTTTCAGCATCGCATCGGGACGCTTGCGGGCGCTTTTATCAGCAATCACTTGAGAGAATGCTTCAATCGCCTGGTCAAAATAGCGGCTCACATAGTAAGCCTCTCCTAACCAGTATTGTGCATTCATTCGGTACTCACCATTCGGGTAGTGCTGCAAGAATGAGGAGAAGGCAGCAATAGCCTCCTGGTAGCTTCCCGCCATCAACAGATCGAGTGCCTTTTGATAATCAGCTTGCTCCTGTAACGGATTAACCGGTGCTGGTGGTGTTATGGTGGCTACGGCACCATCACTAACCAGCGTACCGCCGGTGGATGGGACAACCGGCACAACAACCTCGACACCAGCAGCCGTCTCTCCAGAATTGGCCGTTACAGTACCGTTTACCACCGATCCCCCACCCTCTCCATGACCCAGCTCGTGGTTATCAACGGTGGATTGGGGGAGTGGCGAACCGGTGATAACAGGTGCCAGGGCAGACAACTGTTTCAGCTCTTTTTGCAGGCTATTGATTCGCTGATCGAGATCAACATAGAGGCTGCGCTGGCGCTGTTTAACCCCTTCCATGCTATGGCTATGCTCCTCCTGCAAACCTCGAAGTTGTTGCACCTCAATCTGCAATGCATCAAGCCGTTGATAAAGATCAATCAGTGCATCATTGCCCATCTTGCGTTCAAGAATTTGCAGACGCTGCTCAATATTAAGCGGCTTGGCAACATAGCTACTGCTCTGTTTTGCTGGTTTGGCCATCAGATCAACCACTGGCACATCAGCAAACAGGGGATTCGAAAAAATGAGAGGGAGCAAAATGCTCCCTCCCATCCATAGTCGACGTTTAAATAGATCCACGTGCAACCTCAATTAACGCTTGGTATAAACAAGCTCAACACGACGATTGAGAGCCCAGGAGCGCTCTTCGTGGCCTGATTTAGCCGGGCGCTCTTCACCGTAACTAACCATACTCAGTTGTGACGCAGCAACACCTTTAAGTGTTAAATAACGCTTCACCCCACCCGCACGACGCTCACCCAGTGCAACATTGTATTCACGGGTACCACGTTCATCTGCATGCCCCTCTAGGCGAACATGGGCACCTGGGTTACCTACCAGATAATCTGCATGGGCATTCAGTGTCACTTTATCTTCATCGCTGATGGCGCTTTGATCAAACTCGAAGTAGACCACTTTACGAACCAATGGGCTTTCAGGGTTATCCAGCGGATGCCCCATGTAAGCCGCCTTCTGCTCAGGTTTGACAATTTTAACGCTGTCAGCTGCATCTGAACGGGTTGCCGCAGAGGTTGCTGCTTCACTCGCCACGAGATCTTCTGTCTTCTCTTCCACTACGATCAAATCAGGATCCACAACCTCATCGGTTGACGTATCACCCGTTGAGCTACAACCGACAAGCCCACTGACACTCACTAGCAGAAACCCCAACAACACATGCTTCATCACGCTCTCCTCAATCTTCTTATCAATCATTAAATGGTGCCCATGCCGGTTCACGAATATCACCTTCCTGCATGGCTAAACGTTGCTTTACACTACCATCAACAGAGACCGCCGCTAATACCCCACGATAACGGTCTTCCGTTGCATAGATAATCATGCCTCCATTTGGCGAAAAACTGGGTGACTCATCCAGTCGCCCTTCACTTAAAATCTGTATTTCTCCCGTCGACACATCCATGATCGCAACATTGAAACGCTTGTCTGGACGATGAATAAAGGTGAGCAACTTACCATCAGGTGAAAATGAAGCTCGCGCATTATAACGCCCCTCAAAGGTAATTCGCTTAATTTGCCGATCAATCAAACTGTACTGATAAATATGCGGGTTTCCTCCCCGATCCGAAGTAAAGACAATGCGCTTACCGTCGGGCGACCAGCTTGGCTCCGTATCAATTGCATAGTTCTTTGTTATACGTTGTAATTTGCCCGATGCCAAGTCCAAGATGTAAATATCAGGATTTGTTCCTTTAGAAAGGGTTAATGCCAGTCGTTTACCATCGGGCGACCACGCGGGCGCGCCATTAATCCCCTCATGACTACTCACCATTCGACGTTGTCCCGTTGCAACTTCCTGAACAAAAATGGCCGAACTACCATTGCTTTCATAGGAGACGTAAGCCACCCACTCACCATCAGGTGCCCACGAGGGTGACATGATGGGTTCGCTGGAGGTCAATATTTCTTGTGGGCCGTAACCATCAATGTCCGAAACCTGCAAAGAGTATAAATGGCGGCTACTGGGCTTGGACTCCGCAACCACGTACATGATACGGGTGCTAAAGGCCCCCTTCTCACCAGTCAGCACTTCATAGACTAAATCACTAATTTGGTGAGCAGCCCCTCGCAAGCGATCCTGGGCGACATTACGCAGAATCACCCCTTCCAGCTGCTCGGACTTAAAGACATCAAACAATTGAAACTGAATATCAAAATTTCCCTCTTCACGGCTACTGATTTTCCCTATCAACAGATAAGGGACATTCAACAACCGCCAATCACGAAAATCAACCTCGCCCCCCTCGTGGGGGCGGGTAATAAAGTCATTCTCATCAACCGATTTAAAGCGGCCACTGCGAATCAAATCGGCCTCTATAATACCGGAGACATCCTGATCCAAAACCACATTCGGGGCAATAGCAAACGAAACAACCGCTATCGGCAGCGCACTACTCACCCCTTGGGTGATTTCAATCGTCATTGCGGCATGGCTTTGTGGCATTAGCAATAACAGAAACGATAATGAGATCAATCTGCGCGACATTTTTTTCATCAAACTATTCATTACGGTAAATTTGGTTACTCTTGTGGATCAAATACAAAATGAATTTCACGGAAATATTCAAACATCGTAGCATCTTTAGGTAGCGGAAGTGGCTCGGCACTGCGAACCGCCACCTCAACAGAGCGATCAAATGCTGTGTTACCACTACTCTTGACCACCTGTACGTCTAAAACAATCCCTCCTGGGCCTATTTTCACCAACACCTCACAACGCAAGCCATCGGGGACTCCAAGTGGTTTACGCCACAACCTCTCAGTTTTCTGCCTGATTTTTACTTTATAGCGATCAATTTCTTGTTGTACTTTTTTATTACGTTCAGCTGCAAGCTCCTGCTGCTCTGCTTCCAGTTGTTGGCGCATACGCTCTGCATCGGCGGCACGACGCGCCTCTTGCTCCACTTTACGCCGCTGCTCTTTCAGGCGCTTTTCCTCCAGCTCTGCCTGACGTTTGGCCTCCAATTCGGCCTGATGTTTAGCCTCTTCGGCCCGACGACGCTCATCCGCTTTGCGTTTTTGTTCTTCAGCGATTCGCTTTGCTTGCTGAGCTTGCTGTTTTTCCAGCGCTGCGGCCTTTTTCTGCTGCTGCTCAATACGACGCTGTTGTTCAGCCGCCTGACGTGCTTCCACCTCGGCCTGATGCTTTTTCTCTGCTGCCTTGCGCTCCTGCTCTGCTTTACCTGCCGCCTTCTGCTCTCGTTTACGCTTATCTTCCGCTGCTTTCAAACGACGTTCTTCCGCTCTGTGCTGACGTTTAGCCTCTTCTGCTTTGCGCTTCTGCTCATCCAATCGTTTTTTTGCATCTTGCTCTTGCTTGAGCTTGTTTTTCTCTAGCGCCTCAAGTTTATGCAACTCTTGTTGAATCAGCGCCTCATCAACTACCATCGCCTTCACTACGGCGACTTTTTCAGGTACAGGCATCTGGTCAGGAAGATCAAAACTATAAACCAGCAGCACACCCAGAATAATATGCATCAGCAGGGAGCCGATAAAAAGCAGTGGATGTTTTGATATTTCATTCAACATGCTTAGTCTGACTCGGTTATAAGGCCAACACTGGGTGCACCTGCGGCTTGAAGACGAGTCATCGCTTTCACCACATCACCATAGCTGGCGTTGCGATCACCCCGCACCATCACCGGTGTTTTTGGCTTACGGCGCAAAACAGCCGCCACACGCGCCATCATCACCTCAGCCGCGACCACCTCTTCTTCGTCACCAATATTCAGGTAATACAACCCTTGTTGATCCACGGTCAAAACCAGTGGTTCATCGGCATCAGTGGTTAGCGGCTCGGCACTTGCCTGCGGAAGGTCAACCTCTACACCTTGTGATAACAACGGTGCGGTGATCATAAAAATAACCAGCAGTACCAGCATCACATCAAGGTAGGGGACAATATTGATCTCTGCCATTGCCCGCCGTTTTATTGGTTTTCGGGTGGGGCCGGCATTCATGAGTTATAGGCCTGCCGATGCAACAGCGAGTAGAACTCCTCAAGGAAGTTTTCATACTGGCTGTTAAGGCGGTCAACCTGGTTAACATAACGGTTATAGGCAATAACCGCAGGGATGGCGGCAAACAGCCCCATTGCGGTTGCAATCAATGCTTCTGCAATACCCGGTGCCACCATAGCAATGGTCGCATTACTGGTGGAGCCGATGGCACGAAAGGAGTTCATAATTCCCCAAACGGTTCCAAACAGGCCAACATAGGGGCTGGTTGAGGCGACGGTTGCCAAGAAAGGCAGCTGTGACTCCAGCTCATCAAGCTCCCGGGAAAGCACTACTCGCATGCGGCGCTGGCAAGCTTCCAGCTCCACTTCCGGGTTGCCTCCTGACCTCCCTTTTTGACGCATAAATTCGCGGTAGCCAATCTCAAATATCGCCGCCATGCCGCTATTTTTTTTGTTGGCACAGATCTGTTTGTAGAGCTGGGTAACATCTTTGCCTGACCAGAACCGATCTTCAAATTGCTTGGCTTCCTTCTGTGCGCCTCGAATCAGCCGCCCTTTTTGGAAAATAATGAACCAGGACATCACAGATGCCAGCAGTAGCAACAGCATTACCAGCTGCACAACAACGCTGGCTTGGGTTATCAAGTGAACAAATGACATATCAGTTGTCATTAACAGTCTCCGAACTCATCTCTTATAATTTCTGGCTTAAACAGCACATCAATCACTCATTAAAATTGGCAGGCAAAAGATACCCAATATTTTAGGTATGCACCACAAAAATCAGTGCATCGACCCTATTTATTATGCCCCTAGCAGGCTGTCCGAGAATAGAAGTGCCGGGTGGTGCTAAACAGCGCCATGACCAACATTCCCGTAGTAGACATAAACAGAGCGGATAAATTCAGTTGTTTGCAGTAACGACTACTCAGCAATATTGTTGTTATCAATCTGGGAATTTTGGCTGGGCAACAGCCCAAAGTGAAGATAAGCCGCACGACTGGCGATACGCCCCCGCGGGGTTCGCATAATGAACCCCTGTTGAATCAGGTAGGGCTCCAATACATCCTCAATCGTGCCTCGCTCTTCACCAATGGCTGCCGCAACGTTATCCAGCCCAACCGGGCCGCCATCAAATTTTTCGATAATTGCCAGCATCAATTTACGATCCATCATATCAAAACCTTCCGCATCCACATCCAGCATATTTAAGGCGAGCTGCGCAACTGATTGATCGACACTACCATCACCTTTTACCTGGGCATAATCACGAACCCGGCGCAGCAGACGATTGGCAATCCGCGGGGTTCCCCGTGAACGTTTGGCGATCTCGGCGGCACCCGCAGAGTCGACCTCAATACCCAGAATGGTTGCCGAGCGGCTGACAATATAGGAGAGGTCTTTAACCGAATAAAACTCCAGGCGCTGCACAATACCAAAACGATCCCGCAGTGGTGAGGTCAGCAACCCTGCCCGGGTGGTGGCTCCCACCAGAGTAAAAGGGGGAAGGTCCAGCTTAATTGAGCGCGCCGCAGGCCCTTCACCAATCATAATATCAAGCTGAAAATCCTCCATCGCCGGATAAAGCACCTCTTCGACAACCGGTGAAAGACGATGAATCTCATCGATAAACAGCACATCATGGGGTTCAAGATTGGTCAGCATGGCGGCCAGATCACCGGGACGCTCTAACACCGGCCCTGAAGTCTGGCGGATCTGCACACCCATTTCACTGGCAATAATGTTGGAAAGTGTCGTTTTACCCAGCCCCGGCGGGCCAAAGATCAAGACATGATCAAGGGACTCAGCTCGCCCCCTGGCGGCTGTGATGAAGATCTCCATCTGTTCACGCACAACAGGTTGTCCCACATAGTCAGCTAATTTAGTCGGGCGAATCGCACGATCAAGGCGCTCTTCTTCATTAACTTTGGGGGTAGCGCTGATTAAACGGTCGGTCTCAATCATAATGGGTAACGACTCAACGTGTTTAGATTTTTCCTCAAATCGAGGCGTTTTTGCACGGAAAGAGGGAGCATAGAGGGCATATGCGACCGATTGGGTACAAAAATAACGAAGAGTTGAGGCAAAAGATGAATGCGCTGAGTAATTACCATGATTGATTACTTCTTCACCGCTGACTGCAATGCTGCCCGGATAATATCTTCACTGGATTTACCTTCGGTATTCAGCGCGTTAATAAAGCGGCTCGCTTCCTGTGGTTTGTAACCCAGCGCAACCAGTGCCGAGAGCGCCTCTTTAACTGGATCTTGAGTGGTCTTGGCATTTGTAACGGCGTGTGTGGATTCGGTGCTGGTACTCATATCACCACCGTGCCAGTCACTGAGGCGATCACGCATTTCAATAATCAGGCGTTCGGCGGTCTTTTTACCAATACCCGGCAGACACACCAGAGTGGCTGCGTCTTCATCCCGAACACAGCGAACAAAATCATCGGCCGTAATGCCCGAGAGAATCGTTAATGCCAATTTGGGACCCACTCCATTGACCTTGATCAGGCAGCGAAACAGCGCACGCTCTTCAAGTGAAGCAAAACCATAAAGTAACTGGGCATCTTCACGAACCACCATGTGAGTATGAAGCGTCACCGGTTGCTCTAACGCTGGCAGTTGATAGATGGTACTCATCGGGGCTTGAACTTCGTAGCCCACCCCATTCACATCAACCAGTAACTCCGGTGCCTGTTTACTGATTAGAACCCCCTGCAATCGACCTATCATTATCTATTTTCCTTTTAATCGTTGCCGGATGTCGTGTGTATGGGCATGGCAGAGTGCTGTCGCCAGTGCATCAGCGGCATCTTCTTGTGGAATACCGGGTAATTTAAGCAGTGCGGTCACCATGTGCTGTACTTGCTCTTTTGCTGCACGACCTTTGCCGACCACTGATTTTTTTATTTCGGTAGGTGTGTATTCGTAAACAGTCAGCTCACGCTCTAAAACTGCACAAATGGCTGCACCGCGTGCCTGGCCCAGTTTCAACGCGCTGTCGACATTTTTATGCACAAATACTTTTTCAATCGCCATGCAGTCCGGTTGGTAGTGCTGGCTGATCTGCCTCACACCATCAAAAACCTCTTTAAGGCGTTGAGGAAAGCTCTTTCCGGCAACGCGAATACAACCACTGGTCACATATCGAATGCGCCCCGGTGTTACCTCAATCACACCGAAGCCGGTGATACGGGAGCCGGGGTCTATGCCAAGAATGAGCATCTCAGGCCCCTACAACTGAGCCAGAACATCTTCTGAAAACTCGGCATTGGTATAAACACTCTGAACATCATCAAGCTCTTCCAACATATCAACCAGAGCGATAATTTTCTCTGCATCCTCCAAGCCCAAGGAGACGGTGACACTAGGGGTCATGGTGATTTCAGCATTTTCTGGTATCAATTTTTCGGCGATCATCGCCTCTTTGGTATCAACAAAATCTTCAGGCGTTGTCACAACCTCAATTGATCCATCATCATGGGTCAGAATATCCTCTGCACCCGACTTTAATGCCGCTGTCATGATTTGATCTTCATCACTACCTGCAGGGTAGCTTAAAATACCCTGCTTGGTGAACAGATAGGAGACCGAACCATCGGTTCCGAGATTACCACCACGTTTTGTAAAGGCATGGCGAACCTCGGCAACCGTGCGATTACGATTATCACTCAGGCACGCGACCATGATGGCAACACCCGCAATCCCATAGCCTTCATAAAGAATCTCTTCGAAATCTTCGCCATCAACATCACCACTGCCGCGCTTTGTCGCCCGCTCAATGGTATCGCGGGTCATGTTTTGACCCAGTGCTTTATCGATAGCGGTACGTAAACGAGGGTTGGTTGAAGGGTCTCCGCCACCGGCTTTGGCAGCAACCGTAATTTCGCGAATTAATTTGGTGAAAATCTTACCGCGCTTGGCATCTTGTGCGCCCTTGCGGTGGCGAATGTTCGCCCACTTACTATGACCTGCCATAAATTTCTCTCACAATATCCAAGCTAAACCAATGAGTCTAATCAGTTAAGGCGAAACATCTAACATACGCTGTAACGCGGTACACGCCAGCTCAGCCTCTCTTTTATCAACCTTGATCTGATTCAAAACCGAACCGGCAACCAATGATTCAAGAACATGGCACAGTTGCAAGGGGTCGATTCTGAACATGGTGGAGCACATACAAACCATGGGGGACATGAAGTGCACATTTTTACCTTGATGTTTAAACTGATTATGAAGGCGATTAACCAGGTTGAGTTCGGTGCCCACAAGAAATCGAGTATTCGGCTCTGCATCGCGGATCACCCGGATGATGTACTCGGTTGATCCTACATAATCCGATTTCTGGCACACCTCGAAGCTGGCTTCAGGGTGTGAAACCACCACACCATCAGGGTGCTTCTGTTTAAAACTATCAATGTGTTCGGGTTTGAACATTTGATGCACCGAACAAAAACCTTTCCATAAAATAATTTTCGCTTTTTTAATTTCCTCAACCGATAAACCACCCATCGGTTGATCGAAATCCCAAACCACCATCTCATCCAGTGGAATATCCATGCCGTAGCCGGTATTACGCCCCAAATGCTGATCTGGGAAAAACAGTATTTTTTCTTTTTTGCTAAAGGACCAGCTTAAAACATGGCGCGCATTGGTCGAGGTGCAGACAATCCCCCCATGGCTTGCACAGAAGGCTTTCAAATCAGCAGCAGAGTTTATATAGGTTACCGGGGTAACATCAGACTCCGCATCCAGCACGCTGTTAAGCTCTTGCCAGGCACGTTCAACATTGGCCAAATTGGCCATATCCGCCATCGAACATCCAGCAGAAAGGTCAGGTAAAATAGCGACCTGCTCTGGCCGTGAAAGAATATCGGCGACTTCAGCCATGAAGTGCACACCACAAAACACGATGTACTCTGCTTTAGAATCCGCCGCTGCTCTGGCCAATTTAAGTGAGTCACCCGCCACATCGGCGTGCTGAAACACCTCTTCACGCTGGTAGTGATGACCCAGAATCATCACCCGATCACCCAACGCCTCCTTGGCCGCAATAATACGTTCCTGAATCTCTTGCTCACCAACCGATTCGGTCAGCGGCTGCACATCAATAATGCTAGCTGTGGCCATGAACTACCTCTTCACTACTAACAGGAGAGCTTTCGCTACCCGTATTACTTAGATGCCTGTTGAGCACGCTGGCGAATCCCCAGTTCTCGCAACTGCTTATCATCCACTTGAGATGGCGCATTGGTCAGCAGACAGCTGGCACTTTGGGTTTTCGGGAATGCCATCACTTCACGAATTGATGAAGCACCGGTCATTAACATCACCAAGCGATCTAAACCAAAGGCCAAACCACCGTGGGGAGGGCAACCGTGTTTGAGTGCATCCAATAAGAAACCAAACTTATCTTGCGCCTCTTCGTCGCTAATACCCAGCGTGCGGAAAACGGCCGTCTGCATCGCTTCACGGTAGATACGAATCGAGCCACCACCCACTTCGGTACCATTCAGCACACAATCGTAGGCACGAGAGAGTGCGGTTGCCGCATTTTCTTGCAGCGTTTCAGGTGAAATATCGCTACTGGGTGCGGTGAAAGGGTGATGCAATGCGGTGTAACGATCATCCTTCTCATCCCACTCAAACATCGGGAAATCGACCACCCATAACGGCTTCCAGCCACGCTTAACCAAACCACGGTCATGGCCCAGCTTCACACGCAATGCACCCAGTGACTCGTTAACAATGTTCGCTTTATCGGCACCAAAGAAGACCAAATCACCATCTTCGGCACCGGTACGTTGCATAATGGTTGCAATCGCCTCATCAGGCAGGAATTTCAGGATCGGCGATTGCAGACCTTCACGACCTGCAGCCACATCATTACACTTAATATAGGCCAAACCACGGGCACCGTAGATACCGACATATTTGGTATAATCGTCAATCTCTTTGCGGCTCAGCTCCGCACCTTTTGGCAATCGTAGCGCAGCAACCCGCCCTTTGGGGTCGCTGGCTGGGCCGGAGAACACCTTGAACTCAACGTCCTTCAAAACATCATCAATATCGATTAATTCAAGGGGGATACGCAGGTCAGGTTTATCCGAACCAAAACGGCTGATCGCCTCAGCGTAAGGCATACGAGGAAATGGATTGGGTAGTGCTACCTCAAGTACCTTGGCAAACACCTCACGCAGCATCTCTTCGGTCAGCGCCATGATTTGATCCTCATCCATAAATGAGGTCTCAATATCCAACTGAGTAAATTCAGGCTGGCGGTCTGCCCGCAAATCTTCATCACGGAAGCAGCGTACAATTTGATAGTAGCGATCCACACCGGCCACCATCAACAGCTGTTTAAAGAGCTGCGGCGATTGTGGTAAGGCAAAAAAGCTGCCTTGGTGGGTTCGACTTGGCACCAGATAATCACGCGCACCCTCTGGGGTCGCTTTGGTTAAAATGGGCGTTTCAACATCAAGAAATCCTTGATTATCTAAAAAATCACGCAATACACGGGTAATATTTGAGCGGATTTTCAAACGCTGAAACATCTCCGGGCGGCGAAGATCCATATAACGGTAACGAAGGCGGTGCTCTTCTGATACCCGGTCATCATCCAGTTGGAATGGCGGTGTCTCTGCCTGACTAAGCACCTCCAGCTCCAGCCCCAAAACTTCTATTTGGCCGGTTGCCATATCTGAGTTAACCGTCCCTTCAGGGCGCAAACGGACTTTGCCCACCACACGCAGCACGTACTCACTACGAATGCGCTCGGCAGCCGCAAACATTTCGTGCCGGTCAGGATCAAAAACAACCTGAACCAATCCCTCACGATCCCGGAGATCAACAAAAATCACACCACCATGATCACGACGACGGTGTACCCAACCACAAAGCTGCACTTCCTGGTCAACCAATGACTCATTTACATCGCCGCAATAGTGGCTACGCATGGTTCTTTCCTTCAAAAAACGGGCTAATAAAAGAGAGGGAAATATTACGGATTGCTGGTATCACATGCAAGCCCCATAAATCCCGCTTAAAACTCAATCTGAATATTTTCAACTAATTGGAGGGACAACCACCGCCGGTCATACAGGGAGGCATCTCACCGGATTGCCCCACACCACAACCACCCGCAGGGGAAGAGACCTTAGCAGAAGCGGAGATTAATTTTTTCATCTCCAAACCATCACAATGCGGGCAGCGATCTAATGGCTGATCATCCATTTTTTGTAAAACCTCAACCTGATGCCCACAAGATTGGCAACGATATTCATAAAATGGCATAAATCAGTACACCCTCAGTGCTATTTGTGAGAGACCTTTGCACCAGAGATAGCTTCACTCCAGCAAGGAAAAAATGAATCGTGCAAAGGTCTCGGTGAATAATAATTCGGCCGATTATAACCTAAGTGGGCCTCAGGAACCCAGCCCTAAAACCCCCCTTTTTAGCCTGCAATGGGCTTGGCGCGACTAAACTCAGTGGTTCTTTTCATCCAATGCGATTTGAAAAGGTCGGTCAAATTCAGCAAGGGAGAGCTTTTTTGACTACAGTACCTGATCATGGATGTACGATTTTTATTAGGATTCAGTCAGTTTTGGTGCATTATTGTAGTGCAATTTCAATATTGCTTTACTAGCAGGCTGTCCGAGAATAGAGGTCGTAGCGAGAGAGTGTGATTTTGAGTCAGATTTTTCGATTATTTGAGGCGAATAGTGGGCCTATTTAACGAAAATGATCGGAAAAATGGGCCAAAATGGCTTGCTCGCAGTAGGTCAGTCTGTTCTCGGGCAGGCTCCTAGTACCGCAACCACTTTATATTGACGGATCAGGAGGAAGTTGAGTGAAAATAACCATTCGAATACTATTGGCCACCCTACTGGTACTCATGTTGATTAACAGTGCTGGTGCAGCACAAGCCAGCAATGAAAACTGGTATAAACGTGTGTATACCGGGCTGGATAAACAACAAATTAATCTGTTAGCTAAGAAACTATTTGAAGATGAAGGTTACCGTGTTTCCCTGATAAGGCCCAATGGCGATATTGTGGCCAGTGAATGGCTGGAGGTTACCCCTGCGGGGCTAAAAAAGGGCTGGAAAGAACGCCGCCGCTTCAGATCTGCCATGTACATGCAGACTGGCGACGCTAAAAAGAATATTCTGGTGATTGACCTGATTAAGGAGCAGCTGGCTCCTGGTGAAACACGCTGGAAAAACAAGCGAATCGATTTTTATAACAATAAATACTATCGCACTATGTTGAAAAAAATGGATCAATTGGTTATCAATGCTGGTGGACACGCAGCGGACATGAAAAATCAGGTAACAGAATAGAAGAGTTTCTGGAGCAACTGTTTGAACAGCATTAAGCCTAACTACCGGCCCTATTTTTACCTCATTATCATTGCGATTCCACTGCTCTTTTTTGCTCTGTTTGAAACCACCTTGCGCCTCTATAATTATGACCCGGTGATACCACTGTTCAGCCCTGCAGCGAAGGGTTATGAGGCTTATTTAACCCCAAACCCTGAGGTTGCCCTGCGCTATTTCGCTAAAAATGACACCCCACCTGCACCACGCAATGACTATTTTCTCAAACAAAAACCCGACGGTGCATTGCGAATATTTCTATTAGGAGGCTCAACTGCCGTCGGTTGGCCCTACGGCGAAAATATGATGCCATCGCGGCTGTTAGCCGCAAAGCTTAACGCTGCGTTTCCCGAACAGCACATTGAAGTGATCAACGTCGCCTTCAGTGCCATTAACACTTATACCCTGCTGGATTTTTCCGATGAGATATTGGCGCAATCCCCTGATATGGTGTTGATTTACAGCGGTCACAACGAGTTCTATGGTGCACTTGGCGTCGGCTCGAGTAAGTCGATTAGTCAAAACCGCTGGCTGGTCAACAGCTACTTGGCGTTACAACAGAGCAGTACCTTTCGCCTGCTGAATAATCTACTTCGCTCAATAACGGGGGCAGGAAGTACCGAAGAAAAACCGACGGCGGCAACCAAAACCCTGATGCAGCGCATGGTGCAGGAGGCCAACATTCCTTATGGAAGCGCCCTCTATCAGGCAGGTGCCGCACAATTTGAAGGGAATCTGCGAGAGCTTGTTGAACGGTTTAGTGCCGCAGGTGTTGAGGTGGTGCTCAGCGAGTTGGTCAGCAATCTTCAAGATCAGCCACCCTTTGTTTCAGACGACGGCGAGGCGTCAGCGGCTAACATTTATGCCAGCGCACAACAGCTGGCGCAGCAGGGCCATTATGTTGAAGCCCGTGACACCTATCGACACGCCAAAGATCTGGATGGATTACGCTTTCGTGCACCCGAACAGTTTAATCAGATAATCCATCAGGTTGCTGCACACTACGGTGTTGCGGTGGTGCCGATGCAACGCTATTTTGAACAGGCTTCACCTCAGCAAATTATCGGCTCAACATTGATACTAGAGCATCTGCACCCAAACACTGATGGTTACTTTTTATTCAGCGAGGCTTTTTATGACACCTTGCAACAGCACCGCCTGCTACAGGAGTCATGGCCCACCACAACCGATCACCCGGCCTTTCGTCAAAGCTGGCCGTTAACCGAATATGATCATGTGGTGGCTGGTTTGCGAATCAACTATCTGATGGATCACTGGCCTTTTCAACCGTGGCAGCAGTCGGGCAACGTCATGGCCGACTATCAACCGGCATCTGACCTGGAAGAGCTGGCGATTCAGGTAATCTCCGGCATGACCTATCCGATGGATGCTCGCCGTATGTTGGCCGCAGATTACGAATCACAAGGTGATATTGATCGTGCAATAGCTGAATACCAGGCACTGCTAGCCATGTACCCCTACGACATTGACCTCTATCGTGAAGCGGCTTGGATGGCACTAAAGCATGAACAACTAACAGAGGCTAAGACTATTTTGTTACGTTCACTCAAGGTAAGGCCCATAGCCGGTGCCCATAAATGGTTGGGGCAAATCTATTTACGCCAAACAGCCTACACCGACGCTGTCGACTATTTTGAACAGGCGCTAGCGCTGTCAACCAGCAGCGACCCTCAACTGATCTCACTGCTCAGCCAAGCCTATGTGCGCGCCGGACAGCCGGACAAGGCACAGGGTATTTATGACCGACTGCCGCAAGGTGAATCCACAGTCCCAATACCCTGAACTGAGCATGAATATGAAACAACGCCTTCTACCACTGGTTATCATCCTGTTATTGTCAACAATGACCACAACGCTGGCTGCCACCTCAACATTGGATATTGCACTGGAAAAGATCATCCAGCAGCAGGGGTTGCGTGGCGACCCCAGTCTGGGACGGCAGTTGCCTTCAATTAATACCCCATTGGCACAGCTTGGCAAGCAGCTCTTTTTCAGCAAGGCACTCAGTGGTCAGATGGATACCGCTTGTGCCAGTTGCCACCACCCACTACTGGGCGGTGGGGATGGCTTATCCCTGCCGATCGGCGTTGAAGCACAGGACCCGGATCACCTGGGGCCAGGACGTCGCCACTCGACACAGGGGCAGCGTTATGACGGCGCGCCCCCCGTACCACGCAACGCCCCGACCATCTTTAATATTGCACTGTGGGATCAGGTGTTATTCCATGATGGACGAATTGAAAGCCTTAACAAACAACCGGGAACAGGCGGATCAGGCAGTGGAATCCGCACCCCGGACACCTTCTACGGCACCGCCGACCCGTTGGCGGGAGATAATCTGGTAGAGGCCCAGGCACGCTTTCCAGTCACCTCCGAAGTGGAGATGCGCAGCTTCTCCTTTAAGCGTGGGGACTCAAATGATGCCGTGCGCCAGCATCTTGTGCAGCAACTTTCCAAACAACAGAATGGTGCTCCCGCCGAACAGTGGCTTCAAGCATTTCGCATCGGCTTTCAACAACCCCAAGGTGATGCTGAAACATTAATCACCTTTGACAATATCAGCCGCGCTCTGGCGACATACCAGCGTTCACAGCTGTTTGTTAACACCCCCTGGCGCGCCTATGTACAGGGTGATCGCCACGCCCTAAGTGAAGCCGCTAAAAAAGGGGCGCTACTCTTTTTTAGTGATGATCAACAGCGGGGTGCCCACTGTGCCGCCTGCCACCGTGGGGATTTTTTTACCGATGAACAATTTCACACCATCGCGCTGCCACAAATTGGCCGGGGCCAACGCATTGGTGCGGGTGGCAACGCTGATTTTGGCCGTTTTGCGATAAGCAAAAATCCGGCTGACCGCTACGCCTTTCGCACGCCGACCTTGTTGAACGTTGAAGTCACCGGCCCCTATGGTCACGATGGTGCCTACACCACGTTGGAAGGTATCATTCGCCACCATCTAAACCCTGAACAGGCAGTGGAAAATTATGACACCACACAACTGGATGACAACATTGATACCAGCACCCTTCTCCAGCACACCCGCAAGGCGTTAAACAAACTGAACTACCAGCGTCGCCACGCCAATGGGAAACCCGTATTGCATGATGTGGCGTTGTCAGATCAAGCGGTGGATCAATTACTGGCTTTTTTGCAGGCACTGACCGACCCCTGCGTAAAAACCCCCACCTGCCTGGCGGCATGGATTCCGCCGGATGAAGGTGATAACTCGCCACTGTTATTGTTGAAACCCTTCGTATTAAACCCCAAGGATTGATGACATGTTGAATCCATTTTTTGTCGTTCGAGTGATGGTGGCAAGCAGCCTGTTCGCCATCCTGCCACAAATCAGCGGGGCAGAAATCGCCGATGATAAAAAAATCTGGACCACCCACGTTGAGGTCACCTGTGGTCGCCCAGTTCCCCCACAAGCCATCGATGAAACGAAACAGTTTACCGATGTCACAGCAGCACTGGGGATTCACTTCAGCCACCGCTGTGATCAGATTGCCCGGGGCAAAAAAGAGGATCGGCAAATCATGGCAGGCGGCATTGCAGTGGGTGATTACGACCGCGATGGCTGGCCCGACCTCTATTTCAGTGGTGGCAGTGCCGGTCAGGGCGCACTCTACCGCAATCTATCGGGTGAGCGCTTTGAAGAGCTAGCGGCATCGGCTGGCGTCGCCCTGCCCGGTTTGGAAGCCGCAGGCGCCCTCTTCGCCGACTACGATGGTGATGGCTGGCTGGACCTGTTAGTCACCGGTGTCAATGAATCCCCTTCAACCCTGTTACGCAATCTGGGTAATGGTCGCTTCACCGATGTCACCACCGCCAGCGGGCTGGCCGGGTTAAGCAATAGCTTCTCAGCCACTTTTGCTGATTATGATCGGGATGGTGATCTGGATTTGTACATTGCTCATTGGGCACCGCCGCAAAACAGCGCCCAACTGTGGCGCAACAACGGCGATAAAACTTTCACGGACATCACCCAGCAGGCCGGGCTGGCCAATAGTGAGATGAATGACTTCTCTGCCAACTTCACCGACATCGACAATGATGGCTGGCTGGATCTATTAATTGCCGCCGATTTTGACACCTCACAGGTCTATCTCAACAATCAGGATGGCCACTTCAAAAATATCACCACCGCTGATATCAGCGATGAAAACGGCATGGGCACTGCGGTGGGTGATTATGACAATGATGGTGATATGGACTGGTTTGTCAGCAGCATCTCCACCGGTGGCATCAGTGGCAATCGACTCTATCAAAACCGGGGCGATGGTACCTTTGCCGATGTCTCAGAAAAAGCCGCTGTACGGGATGGTGGCTGGGGCTGGGGAAGCTGCTTTGCCGATTTCAACAATGATGGTTGGCTGGATATTTTTCAAGTCAACGGCTACGGTCGTCCAGCAATTAATTATCAGGGCGACAATGACCTAGAAGCTTCAGTGCTGTTTATCTCCACCGGTAAACGCTGGTTCCGTAGCATCCAATTTATCGAACAGGCAGAGCCGTGGGGTGTGGCCGATAGCCGCCACGGGCGCGGGGTCGCCTGCCTGGATTATGATCGGGATGGTGACCTAGACATTATTGTCGCAAACAACAACCAGCCGCCCCTCGTCTACCGCAATAACGGCACTGAAAACAGTCACTTTCTCAATGTACGACTGAGGGGTGCACAACCCAACAGTGAGGCACTGGCAGCACGAATCTATGTGAAAGCAAATGGTATGCAGCAGATGCGTGAACTGCGTGCGGGTTCTAATTATCTATCACAAAACCTAGCCGAAGCTCACTTTGGGCTGGATGATGAAACAGTGGTTGAAGAGCTGCGCATCCTCTGGCCATCACAACAGACCACCGTGATGAAAGCGGTGCAGGCAAACCAGTTTTTAGTAATTGATGAGCCCAATACTCGGGTTATTCACTCTGGCGATGCCACTGCTGAGACGGTTCCTTAGCCAAAACTATCGGCAACAATATTACGATACCAACCTCGTGCGTAACCAGCCTCAGAAGCAAGATCCTCAAGAGTAGCCTGAATAGGGGTACTTCCACCCGCCCCATTTACCGGCATAATCTCACCACTGCGTAACCGGTAGACTGCCGCTATGGAGATCGCGTAGTCAGGTGCCAACAGGCTGTAACAGGTGTTGATAAATGTCGGCTCAAGGGGGGCTTCTCCCACCAAATCAGCAACCACCGCCTGGGCACAAACCTTGGCCTGGCAATTAGCCGCATAGGCAGATTTTGGCATATAGCCCGCCAGGCTGCTGTCACCAATCACATAGATGCCGGGAATCTGATGGGATTCGAATGTTTGCTGATTAACCGGGCACCAGCCGGTGCTATCCACCAGCCCGGCTTGCTGAGCGATCTGCCCCGCCTGTTGAGGTGGAATAATGTTCGCCACGTCAGGCTTGAACTCATCAATTTCAGTATGTACTCGCCCCTGCGCGGCTTCCACTGCAACCACACGCCCGCCGTTACTCAGTGAAATCCATTCGATCATCCCCGGATAGAGTCGTTGCCAGCCTTGCTCAAACAGTGGTTGTTTAGCAAAGCTGTTTTTACTGTCCAGAATCAAAATTTTTGAACGTGGTTTATGTCGTTTCAGATAATAAGCAATCAGCGATGCTCTCTCGTAAGGACCAGGAGGGCAACGAAAGGGGTCTGCAGGAGAGGAGATAACCACCACCCCGCCGTCCGGCATCGCCCGTAGTTGTTGTTTCAGTAACAGAGTTTGCTGGCCCGCCTGCCAGGCGTGGGGCATCAGGATGCTGGCAGCCTGGTCATAACCTTCCAGTGCATTCCAGCGAATGTCGATACCCGGAGAGACCACCAGCCGATCATAGGAAATACGTTCACCACTCTCCAGCCATACCTTGCGCTGCTCGGGATCCACGGCAGTGACCGTCGCACAAATCAGATTGATGCGATGATTCGCTTGCAGCCGCTGAAGAGGGTGAGTGATGCCATCTATGTCATTGATACCGGCAATGACCGTGTTGCTGAACACGCCACTGATAAAGGCCTTTTTTCGCTCAATCAAGAGAACCTCTATCTGCGGATTATTCAAAGCAATATATTTTGCCGCCGTCGCGCCACCAAAGCCCGCACCAATCACCACAACCCGAAGGCGCTGTTTTGTTACTCGCGACAAGCCGCTGCAGGCGGTCAACGCCAAACCACTGCTCGCCAACAGTAGCTTAAGGGCATCCCGACGCGGCCACTCCTTCATGGTTTAACACCAAAATAATCGGCGATCAGCCGTAGCTCACTGTCGCTGTAACCCTTGGCGATGCGATTCATTAAAGTGGCATGACGTTGATCATTTTTGAATGATTTCATGGCGCGGTAAATTTGCTCACGACTCATCACATTCAACGAAGGGATCGCTCGCTGGCTTTTTCCTTCACTGCCATGACAACCAGTGCAAGGTAGCGACAGCATCGTCGCATTCAGCTGAATTTCAGCATAAGAGGCTGATGACAAGAGCAGCATCAACAGCACAGTGAACGTTGATTGTTTCATTCTGGTGGTCCCGCCCTGATCGTAAGAGTGGCTGTTTTTTATAATTAGAGATTACCAGCCCCATTTTAGTATGATGGCACAAACAGAACCACAAGAGTAATCAGACGTGAAGAGACGACAATTTATAAAGAGAGGGCTACTGACCACGCTAGGCCTGTTGCTGCTCAGACCAGTTTCACTGTTAGCGGCTTGGCCCAAAAAGCTTTTCAGCCACCAACAGTATCAATCGGCACTGAATGAGTTACTACAAGGGGAAACCCTGATAGCAAGTGACCAGGTCAACTTGAAAACACCCCCTATTTCACAAAATGGTGTCGAAGTTCCGATATCAGTAAAAACAACCTTACAGCAGGTTGAGCGCATTGTTGTGATGGTGGAGAACAACCCTAACCCGATGGTTGCCGAATACCTCTTTTCCGGCTCAGCCATTGCCTATATTGCAACCCGCATCAAGATGAATGGAACATCACCGGTACATGCCATCGTCAAGGCAAATGGAAAATATTATGGCACCACTGAGAAGGTGACGATAAAACGTGGCGGTTGCTACGAAAGTGGGGGTTAGAGACGATATGGAAAAATCGACGATTCGTATCAAGGCACGAAAAATAGCAGATCAGATTGAGGTCAAAATTTTGATCACACACCCGATGGAAACAGGCTTTAGACGAACATTTGAGGGCAAGGTGGTGTCAGAATACTTCATTGAAGAGGTAACTTGTTACCACAACGACAATCTAATGTTGAAGAGTCACTGGGGAGTGGCTGTTTCAAAAGACCCTTACCTCTCTTTCAAAATCAATGGTGGTGCGGTGGGTGATACCATTCGGGTTAGCTGGCGAGATAGCCGAGGGGGGAAAGAGAGTTTTGATACTCACGTTCGATAAACAGTAGAAAAAACACCACAACGACCTCGTTAAAATCATGCACTATTTTTATCGCATCGGCATTATTTATGATCACACCCTGAATTTTAAATGGACTTTAGACTTATTCAATATTAGAATCTGTCTATATTCAGGCCCATTTAACAATGGCTAAAAATGCCGATATTGTAGTGTAGTGAGCGTTATTTTTTTCGACTGAAGGGCAAAACATGAAACTGCTTCAATATATTATGCTGTTTTCATTGTTGGCGTCGTTTAGTCAACTGCACGCTGCACGCATCTCCGACATAACCAACACCAAACATAATCTGTCCATGGCTTCTGGTGGCGTTGAGGCACAGAGCGAATCTCAAATTTGCGTCTTTTGTCACACCCCCCACGGTGCCAATACACAACCCCAGGCACCACTCTGGAATCGCAAACTTGAAGGTGATACCGGTTATGCGGCCACCTACGCCATGTACGATTCATCTTCTATGGATGCCAGTGCGCTGGCGGGTGGCCCACCGGCCGCCCCCACTAACGCCTCAAAATTATGCCTCTCCTGCCATGACGGGGTAATTGCCATCGGTGCGGTTAATGTATCGAATGGTGTGGTCAACCCCAATCTGGCAATGAACAACACAGCAGCCGATGGAACCATGCCAGCAGGAGAAGGTGAAAACAGTGGTTATACTCGCGACCTGGGCACCGACCTGACCAATGACCACCCGATTTCAATCACTTATGATAGTACGCTGGTTGCCGCCGATGGCGAGCTAACCGACCCACTGACCTCACCTCACGTTGGTGTTCGAGGCCCGGGAGTGCGCCCCCTAATCCCATTGATCCCTGACCCGCTGGATGGCAATGCCCCCAAACTGGAGTGCATCAGCTGCCACGACCCTCATGTGCGTGATGACAGTGGTGCCGATATTAAATTTTTGCGCTTAAACCGTTTTCAAACCAACAACGACCCTGTTGGACAAGGCGGTGATCCACAGCTGGTTAATTTCAACGAAAATAACGATATTATCTGCCTCGCCTGTCACAACAAGGCCGGATGGGTAGAGTCAGCACATGCCAATGAACTGGTGGCTAATGAACAATATACTAACGCTGCCGCCGCGATACGCGACTTCCCTTCCGGGATTCAGGTCTGGCAAGCGGCGTGCCTGAATTGCCACGATACTCATACCGTTGCTGGATCGCGTCGCTTGCTGCGAGAGGGAACCGACAGCACCAACTCACCCAAAACCGGGGGTAGCTCTGAAATTCAGGAGACCTGCTATCAATGCCACTCCAATGACGGCACTACGGGTGGTGTTGCTACCCTAACCTCCCAGGGAGATAACACCCAGGTGCCGAATATCAAATCAGACTTTCAGCTGAGTCGCTTCATGCCCATCACGTCAATAGATCAGCGCGTCAGTGAGGAGATGC
>JAFLJP010000138.1 GCA_022712945.1 Gammaproteobacteria bacterium
TGCATATTCCGGCCCATCATGAACACCCATTCTGGTTCAACGTGAACACCTATTCCGGCGGAACGTGAACGCTCATTCTGGTTTCAACGTGAACACTTTTCCCCTTTTTCCGGAATAGGTGTTCACCACCCCGGAATCACCGTTCACGTTAAACCAGAATCCTTCCCAACGTATTGTTTTTCTTTACCTTTGCTACTCTCTTCCACTTTTTGGGAAGAGACAATGGCTGCACCGAGAATCACAATGCGAAAAATCAAAGATATTCTTAGGCTTCGTTTTGCTGCTGAGCTCTCTATCCGGCAGATTCATGAGAGCACCAGAACCAGTGTCGGAGCTATCCAAAAGCTACTTGCTAAAGCCAAAAAGCTTGGGCTCTCCTGGCCATTACCCGATGAGTTTGATGACCATCAGCTCGACCAGCTCTTTTATCCTGCAGCGGATACGCGGGCCTCATCTCGTTTTCAAATCCCAGAATGGCCCACCATCCACCAAGAGCTAAAACGTAAGGATATGACTAAACAGCTGTTGTGGGAGGAGTATGTGCAGCAATACCCCAGCCGCAGTTACAGCTACTCACAATTCTGTGATCGGTATCGCCACTGGTGCGGGCAGCAAAAGCGCTCTATGCGACAAACCCATAAGGTGGGTGAGAAGTGTTTTGTTGATTACTGTGGGCCAACGGTTCCAATCATTGATGCCACTACCGGAGAGACTCGTGGGGCACAGGTATTTGTTGGTGTCTTAGGTGCATCAAACTATACCTTTGCTGAAGCCACTTTTACTCAGTCATTGCCCGATTGGCTGGGTAGCCATGTGCGAATGTTTGAATTCTTTGGCGGTTGCACTGAGCTGGTTATCCCTGACAACTTACGTAGCGGTGTCAGTAAGGCGTGTCGTTATGACCCTGATCTCAATGCGAGCTATCAGCAACTCGCCGAGCATTATCAACTTGCCGTGGTACCCGCACGCCCCTATAAGCCTAAGGATAAATCCAAGGCAGAAGTCGGGGTGCAGATCGTTGAACGTTGGATATTGGCCCGCCTACGCCACCATAGCTTCTTCTCATTAGCAGAGCTAAACCAGTGCATTCGGTCACTACTTGATGAGCTTAACCAGAAACCATTCAAGCAGTTACCCGGCAACCGGCAAGAAGCATTTGAACAACTCGACAAACCTGCATTGAGGCCTTTACCTAAACACCCTTATCGCTACGTAGAGATCAAACGGGTCAAGGTCAATATCGACTATCACGTGCAGCATCAAAAACACCACTACTCGGTTCCTCATCAGTATGTGGGTGAGACATTGGAACTGCACGCCAGCGACACGCTGGTCACGCTCTACTTCCGACAACGGCAAGTGGCCTCTCATCCCCGCAAACACCGACCAGGCACCACAACAGAAACGGCTCACATGCCCCAACGTCATCAAAAACATCAGCAATGGACACCGGGGCGACTAAAGAACTGGGCGAAAGATATAGGCCCAAATGTGTTGCTTTGGGTCGATGCCCAGCTGAAATCAAAGCAACATCCAGAGCAAGCCTATCGGGTCTGTCTTGGCTTACTCAGCTTGAGTCGAGAATATCCGGTAGAACGGCTGGATGCCGCTTGCAAGATCGCCAATCAAGGGGGGCTTATGCGGCTGAAACAGATCAAGTCGATCCTGAAGAGCAACCGCGACAAATTGCCCGATCAGCTTGACCTTCAAGTTGAGCTGTCCCAAGACCACGAAAACATCCGTGGCCCACAAAACTTCCACTAACCCAGAGAAGGCATATCATGACAACACAAACACTATCACAACTACGTCAGCTTAAGCTGAGTGGCATGGCAGATGCGCTACAGACCCAGCTTGATCAGGTTGGCACCTACGAAGGCCTACCCTTCCTTGAGCGCTTCAATCTGCTGTTGAGTCAAGAGAGTCTCAGTCGAGATCAGCGTAAGCAGGAGCGCCTCATCCGACAAGCGCAGTTCAGGCTAAAGGCTTCAGTACAAGAGATCGACTACCAACACCCACGCAATATCACGCCATCTCAAGTGGCTCAGCTCGCCCAAGGTGAATGGATTAATCGCGCACAAAACCTACTGCTCACAGGGCCATGTGGTAGCGGCAAGACCTACCTTGCTTGTGCGCTGGGGCACAATGCCTGTCTGTATGGCTATAGCGTACGCTACTACCGACTATCACGGTTGATGTTAGAGCTGACACAGGCCAAAGCAGACGGGACGTATCGAAAGCAGCTCAAGCAGCTGGCCAAGGTTGAGCTAATGATCATAGATGACTGGGGGTTTGAGCCATTAACACCGGCACACCGCAATGACTTGATGGAAATTATGGATGATCGACATGGCAACACATCCACATTGATGATCAGTCAGTTGCCAACGGACCAGTGGTACACCAGCATCGGAGATAATACGTTGGCTGATGCTATTTTAGACCGTCTAATGCACAACGCTCACCGCGTTCTACTGAAGGGGGAATCGATGAGAAAAATAATGGGGCAGTTGACTGAAGATGAACACTTGGGTTAAAAAGCAGCCTACGTGATGCGTTGAGAAATCAGGTGTTCACGTTCGTCCGGAATAGGTGTTCATCTTCGCCGGAATACGCAGCCTAGAGGCGGGTAAATGATCGAGATTATTATTCATTGGATCATACTACTATTATCAATGACAACTTCAAGGCTAAGGATGATTTTGAGGCATAACGTCGGCAATAACCGGACGACCGTAGTGGTGTTTGTTTTGTGCTAGGCTCTTTTAGCACAAAACAAACACCGCGGAGGTAGGTCCGTGTTGATTGCTTTTGTTAGCCCTGGGGCAATGACTGGCTTGATAAAAACACACCCTGGCGAGCAACCACCCTGACCCACCACACTATTTAACCCAGCCCTGCCGTCAACTACCCAACTAAAACCCTAACAACGCTACCTGCCCTGAGCAGCCGAAATCGATCACCGAACCATCCAAGAACAAGTGGTTATCCTTGATCGAAAGCATACCCCAATTTCAAGCGAAATGCCCAACCAAAAACGGCCCCATGAAAAAACACCGGACATTACTAAAAATAAAAAACTAACACGCTATGAGCACTTGAAAAATAAGACACACTCGCCGAAATACCTAACAATTCACCAACATCTGAACCACATTAAAATCACCTAACCTGACCAGATAAAACCAAACAAGTAGCAAACCTGAAGAGGAAAAGAATAGACCCAACGATTGGAAGAAAACACTTTAAACTAAGCACTCTATTCGACAATAACAAATACTCGAATGAGGGCTAACGCCAGCAATAACCGGTATTTTGTAGTAGTGTTTTTCTTGTGCTAGGCTCTTTTAGCACAAGAAAAACACTGCGGAAAAATGTCCGAGTTGATTGCTTTTGTTATGCGCGATTATTTCCATCTCTATAAAATGGTTCATACTCGAATGGTAGCCATGATGGGTACTCTACACCATCAACCCAACTCATAATTCTATTGATACTATCATATGCATCCAGAACCTCGGCAGGGTTAGGTGAGTGCAATGAAAAAGGAGGCTGTGGGTAACTTCCCAAGATATCCGAGAACATTCCTTCCGATACCACACCATCATGACTTGGATTAATTATGAGAGACTCAGAAGCTGCCCGAGCCAAATGAAAATTAATAGCGTGAGCCATTCCTTTCTCAAGCTCATAGCCGACTGTTTCTTTAGAAACTGATAAGAAAGGATTCCAGTCCTCAAGCATTGAACATGCAACGAAACAAATTTTGGGCGTCAAAGGGTAAAATAGGCATGTTTCATTCCGTTCTATAAACCCAGACTGCAATACCGGATTATCAGATCGGACAAAGTAATCATCATCGTGTGCAAATAACAAAACCCAATCTCTTCGGGCTATATAATTCAAGTCTCCACATTCTATACATCCTACCCGATCATGATCAGGGTTCTCCGTAATATTTAGCTTTTTGTGAATAGCTTTCTCATACTTGATATAGGTTGGTGTTCTTACCAATTGAGATAGAATAAACTGTGACCATAAGAACCGGTCATCTACTGAAAGTTCTTCGAATAATAATATTCTCTCATAAAGTGGGCCTACCTTAGTTTCAAGATCTTTATCTAAGGCGTTTTCAACTGCCCAAGTATAAAGCCCTCTTTTCCGCCCCCATTGCTTTCTACCTTTTGGATCAGATTTAACAATTTTTTTATAGGGACAATAGAAATATGCTAAATAACCTTCGCCATCTTCCCAATATTTATTGGCTAGAATTGGAGAAAAATGTGATAAAGGTTTGTTTCCCATTTGATATTACTCATTCCCCTAAAGCGCATAACGTTCTGGGTAAGCGGACGGCCAGCTATGAGCTAACCAAGCACTGCACCCTTTAATTTTCATATTCATTTTCCAAACACCGCTGTAGGCCGATCCGCTTGACCCAGCTGGTTAGGCCTGCTACTTCAGAGCATTGACAGGCCAAATATATAAGATTACAGTAACCATACCTGATACAAATCAGGTCGGGATTCGTACCCCGCAATGCATAAGGGCCACAAGACGCTCTGCGTCTTTTTTTGTGGCTGTACCACTATGGTGGGCTATATAGGGCACCTTCGGGTGGCCGTTCCTTGTGCGCGGTAGTACGAACCCTGTATGGCCTGCCACCCTAAGATTCGTACCTTGAGGTGGCAGTGTATTGCTACTGCACAAGGAATATATCATGTCTAAACGCTCCCTTACTGTTCGAGAAGGCCATCGCGACTACACGTTAAAAAGTAAACCAAATTCTGGTAACCCCATTACCCCTTTCATTTTGCTTAAGGGCTCTTGGCTAGAAAATGCCGGTTTTACAATTGGCCGTCATGTTTCTGTACAAGTCGAAAAACATCGGCTAGTAATCACGGCAAATAGTGACACTTAAACCGCTAATGTCTTGAAAGCACCCACCGCGTTATGTGAAGGCGGTGGGTGCCAGCTAATTATTTGAGGTTAATCAACAAAACCAAAGTAGTGCCCAACACCTACAGCTGCTTCGACAAATCTTTTAGCAGTAGCCCGATCCATTATGATCGTTTTGCCATCTACATTTAAATAGATGCTATCTTCAGGAAAGTATGAGGAACGGCCAAATTCAATATCCATTTCTTCTTTTCCTCCCTGGCATTTTACAGTTTCTTCGAAAAACATTGTTGTTGCCAAAATCCATCTCCTCTTTAATATTTGATAGGCCTAACGTTGAAATAACCGGCGTATTTTTCTTTGGTTCTTTTTGTGCGATCTTGCACAAAAAGAACCAAAGAAAAATATGTCCGTGTTAATTTTTTTGTTATGTTGCGGTGCTAATTTGTAACTATATTTTTATAGCTTCTTTAATAGTAAATCCTTAGTTATGCACCAATAGGCTAACGCTTGGTTAAAATCCATTAATTGTTTGGCAGACAACGTAACTTGAAACTCATCATTTGTGTTCCTTGAATTTATATCTATAAACGTGAATTCCAGATGATCTGTAA
This sequence comes from Gammaproteobacteria bacterium, assembly GCA_022712945.1. Classification (GTDB taxonomy): domain Bacteria; phylum Pseudomonadota; class Gammaproteobacteria; order RBG-16-57-12; family RBG-16-57-12; genus JAFLJP01. The sequence goes on from JAFLJP010000138.1 coordinate 5,514, forward strand.
ATTCAATATTACCATGAGAAATAGCATTTCGCATTCGCCTAAGAAAATACTTCAACGTAAACGATGGTGTAATACTATTAATTCCCCACCCATCTTTGAGTGAACTTAATTCGATTTCTTCTGGTATGGAATCAAAAAAACTCTCTTTTGGTAAAACAATATATGTATAAAGTGAAGATATTAATTGGTACTGATTTAAGAAGCTGTGATGATCTCTGTAATTAGGCTCTACCTTCTCATATGGTGCATACAACTGGTTGAGGATTTGTTTGATGCTAATATCATCTTCGTATTTTGAAGAATCGACAAGGCTAAGCATTTGACTATTTATTCTCTGTAGCGCGATAATTGATTTTACATTTTCTTCGTTCACGCTGGTTTTCCTTTGTAAACATAACTATTAGTATAAGGCACAATCGCCCGCTTTCCCCCACCATATTCAGCGAAGAATCCGGCAACAACACCCGTTAATCACTTAAAAACCGGTCTATTTGCCCTGATATTCTGATAATATCCGGTAATTCAGGCCTGTTTTTTGTTTCCCAAATTTGACCCTATTTGCAATTGACTCCTGTGTCAATCCAGATGTTTACTACGATTTATCACTTGATACGCTGTATGTTGATACAGAAATAGGTACAGGGGGTAAAAAAGAAAAGGGGTTCAAATATAATATTGCATTATATTTTTTATTGGCAGGGTTAAGTGAAGAAAGAAATATTTGGGGGCAGAGTAATATTAAAGCCAATCGACCATTTTCGTTCATTAAGTTACCCCACTTTCCAGGCGACCCTCTTCACTTCTTTCAGAATTCCATATTTTATTTTACTCTGACCCTAAATATTATCAGTTTTCCTTTAACCTTTCCACGTGCGACAGATTAGCACAGCGTAATCTGCCGCATGCCTCAACTTGGCTCACCCATAAGGTAATCGTTCAGTGTAAACTCACTCCCACTCAATCGTCGCCGGTGGTTTACCTGAAATATCGTAGGTAACCCGGGAGATACCCTCGATTTCATTAATAATACGGTTCGACATCACCTCAAGCACTTCGTAGGGGATATGAGACCAGCGGGCGGTCATAAAGTCGATGGTCTCTACTGCACGCAGGGCAATTACGTAGTCGTAACGCCGCCCATCACCCATGACACCCACCGATTTCACCGGCAGGAATACTGCGAAGGCTTGGCTGATTTTATGGTACAGATCGGCTTTGTGCAGTTCTTCAAGGAAGATCGCATCTGCCCGGCGCAACAGGTCGGCATACTCTTTTTTCACCTCACCCAGAATACGCACTCCCAGACCGGGGCCGGGGAACGGGTGGCGGTAGACCATATCGTAAGGGAGGCCCAGCTCCAGACCCAGTTTGCGTACTTCATCCTTGAACAGTTCGCGTAGCGGCTCAAGCAGTTTCAACTTCATGTGCGCTGGCAAACCACCGACGTTATGGTGGGATTTAATGACGTGTGCCTTGCCGCCTTTGGTGGCTGCCGATTCAATCACATCTGGGTAGATCGTTCCCTGTGCCAGCCATTGGGCATTGTTCAGTTTGTTGGACTCTTCCTCAAAAATATTCACAAACAGGTTGCCAATAATTTTGCGCTTTTTCTCGGGGTCATTTTCGCCTTTCAGAGCATCCAAAAAGCGCTGTTCCGCATCAACGCGAATCACTTTAACCCCCATGTGCTGGGCAAAGGTCGACATTACCTGATCACCTTCATCAAGGCGTAGCAGGCCGTTATCAACAAACACACAGGTCAACTGGTCACCAATCGCCCGGTGCAGCAGCGCTGCGACCACCGAGGAGTCGACACCACCCGAGAGACCGAGAATAACCTCATCACTTCCCACCTTTTCACGAATGGTGGCGATGCTGTCTTCGATAATATTGCCGGAGTTCCACAACGCCTCACAGCCACAGATCTGATGTACGAAGCGCTCGACCATTCGCGCACCCTGACGGGTGTGGGTCACCTCGGGGTGGAACTGCACACCATAAAAGCGACGACCATCATCGGCCATACCGGCAATCGGTGCATTGGGCGTACTGGCGATCACTTCAAACCCTTCGGGCACTTCGGTCACATGATCACCGTGGCTCATCCAGACATCCAGCACTCCGTCGCCCTCTGTTGAGGCGTGGTCTTCAATATCACGCAGCAGGTCAGAGCCACCGTGAGTCAACACCTGAGCGTAACCAAACTCGCGGTGGAGGGAGGTTTCAACCTTGCCACCCAACTGCTCTGCCATGGCTTGCATGCCGTAGCAGATACCCAGCACCGGCACGCACATTTCGAAAACGATAGCCGGTGCTTCAAGGGTATCTTCAGCGGTTACCGACTCTGGGCCACCGGAAAGAATGATGCCGCTGGGGGCGAAACTTTCGATCTCTTCCGGGGGCATGTCACATGAGCGCAGTTCACAGTAGACACCTGAGTCACGAACACGACGGGCGATCAGCTGGGTATATTGAGAGCCAAAGTCGAGAATCAGAATACGCTGTGAATGGATATTGGTGTCTGGTTTCATGGAGGCCACTTTAAAGTAGAAATATCATCGAAAAAACGGCTGTGGCCGGGAGAACCCAGCCACAGCCATACACATCAACAGAGTCTCTTTATACCCGGTAGTTGGGTGCTTCTTTGGTAATGCTTACATCATGCACATGACTCTCCAGCATGCCTGCGGAGGTAATGCGACAAAATTCGGGTTTGGTGCGCATCTCATCAATAGAGCTACATCCGGTATACCCCATGGAGGAACGCACGCCGCCCATCAATTGATGCACGATGGTAACCATGGTGCCTTTGTAGGGAACACGACCTTCAATGCCCTCTGGCACCAGTTTGTCTGCATCACTGTTCTCCTGGAAATAGCGATCGCTCGACCCCTGAGATTGCGCCATCGCACCCAGCGAACCCATACCTCGGTACGATTTGTACGAACGACCTTGGAAAATCTCAACCTCACCGGGTGCCTCGTCGGTACCTGCCAACATGCCGCCAACCATCACCGAGTATGCACCGGCTACCAGCGCTTTGGATAAATCACCTGAGAAACGCACACCGCCGTCAGCAATTAAAGGCACCCCGGTGCCCTCCAGCGCTTCCGCAACATTGGCAATAGCTGTCACCTGTGGCACACCGACACCGGCAACCACGCGGGTGGTGCAGATAGAGCCGGGGCCGATGCCCACTTTCACGCCATCAGCACCCGCCTCTACCAGCGCTTTGGCCGCAGCACCGGTTGCGATATTACCGCCAATCACCTGTAGATCGGGGTAGTTGGTTTTGGCCCATTTAACTCGATCCAGAACACCTTGCGAGTGCCCATGAGCGGTATCAATAATAATCACATCAACACCCGCTTCAACCAGTGCGGCAATACGCTCATCAGTGCCCGCACCCACGCCAACTGCTGCGCCAACCCGCAAACGACCCTGGTCATCTTTACAGGCATCCGGCTTGTCTGTCGCTTTTTGAATATCTTTTACCGTGATCAAACCACGTAACTCAAAGTTATCATTAACCACCAAGACCTTTTCAATGCGGTTTTCATGCAGCAGACCCAAAACCTCTTCTCGGGGCGTGCCGGCAGTCACCGTCACCAGCTGATCTTTCGGTGTCATAATGGTCGAAACCGGCTCATTCAAGCGCGTTTCAAAACGCAGATCACGGTGGGTCACAATGCCGACCAGATCTTCACCATCAACCACCGGTACACCTGAAATATTTTTAGCGCGGGTTAACTTAAGCACTTCACAAATACTGGCACCCGGCGACACGGTAATAGGATCTTTTATCACACCGCTTTCAAATTTCTTGACCGCCAGCACTTCGGCCGCCTGCTCTTCAGCGGTCATATTTTTATGGATAATTCCGATTCCCCCCTCCTGCGCCAGGGTAATCGCCAGGCGGGACTCGGTCACCGTATCCATCGCTGCTGAGAGCAGTGGAATATTCAGGGTGATATCCCGTGTCAGTTTAGTGGAGAGGCGAACCTCTTTGGGCATGACGGTTGAGTGTGCCGGAATTAACAGCACATCATCAAATGTTAGGGCATCTTGGGCTATACGCATATCGGGATATTCCGTCACAAATCGTTATCATTAACCGGGCATTATATAGCCTGGGGACTTTGTACGAAAGGTGGTTTTCACCTCAACAGAAAAAATGATCGAAAAACCGAGCCTTGGTAGTGTACCCTTGGGGTATAAAATTACTACCCACAGCACGAGAATAGTAGAGTGTCGATTGTGTCAAAGTTCGATTCACAACCACTACACATAGGCAGATATTTGTCGATATAACCTGAAGTTGTATTTAATTACCATCCACAGCGTGTCACTATAATCAACGATGAAAAAACTCCTACTCCTTCCGCTCTTCCTCTCTCTGTTCGGGTGCATGGCTGCCGCACCTGTGGATGAAATTTCTGACCTCACCATTCAAGTTGCTGAATACAAGCTGTTGCTCGCAGAACAGCAAGGCGGCAGCTGGGTCAATACCGGCGTGCTACTGGAAAAAGCAAAAAGCATTAACGCCACCGGCAACCATAAATTGTCACTTGAAATCGCCCGTCAGGCGCGCTTTGAAAGTGAAGCCGCACTGGCACAAAATCTCAAACACAAAGAGGTTACACCCTGGCAGTTTTGATGGATAATGGGGGTTTTCACTAAGGGATGTAGAAGAAGTTAAAGTACCGTTATTACGCCGAATTTTTATTCACCCTATCTAGGCCGGTATTGGGCGCATAGTGAGCTACGCAACGAATACCGGCCTAGATAGGGTGGGTAAAAAGACAAGTAAGAGCCTCTTGCAAAATCCCACAGAGCAGCGGGTTTATTAGCGCTTGATGACAAAAAAAGAAAGTACCTGATTCATTTTGGTAAAATAAGCTTGCGACTTCAAACCAATAGAATCATTAACATAGGCTAAGACCCC